>DASRVG010000049.1:0-9289 GCA_035655175.1 Clostridia bacterium
GGATAAGCCAGCCATATTCGACGCCTTTTCGGGCGAGATACTGGATGGTTCCGGCAAACCCTTCGTGGAGAGAAAGGTGGCAGAGTACAACGATATTGACGGCCATTATGCCGAAAACAAGATAGCAGCCCTGGCAGAATACGGCATTTCGCTGCCGGGGGAAGCGTTCAGGCCGGATGAAAATATCGTGCAGAAGGACTTCCTGCGGCTTCTTGTAAAGGCCATGGGCTACTATGGGGACTATGACGACGATGAATCGCTGGATGATATGTACAATCAGCTCATCCGTGGGAAGGTGATAACCAGGGAGGAGAAAAACCCCGAGGCGGCGGTCACCAGGGAAGAGGCGGTGAAGTTTGTAATCCGGTCGCTGGGGTTCCAGGAAGTGGCGGACATAAGGGGAATATTCGTAACCGGCTTTAAGGACCAGGGCAGCATCAGCCCGGAACTTGTGGGATACGTGGCGATAGCAAAGGGGCTTGGCATCGTAGGGGGAAGCGGCGGAGACTTTAACCCAAAGGCGAGCCTTACCAGGGCTGAAGCCGCGGTGATGCTGTACAACTACCTTACGAGATAAAGCGGACAAGGGGACAGGGATTCGTCCTGGGACAAGGGGACAGTTTCGCTGCCCATGAAATCAAAGGGACGGGGGTCGTGATTTATATCACAGCCTCCGTCCCTTTGATTTGCCCTTGATAAAAAGACCGGCATTAAGATATGATAGAATCATTCGGAGATTAGAGAGGAGAGCATAAATGGTTGTACTGTTTAGCAGTATATATTCGGAAAGGCTGGGCCGTGACAGGTATGAAATGGAACTTGAGGAACCGGTTGAGCTTAAAAAACTGCTGGAACACCTCGAAGAGGTATTCCCGGACCTAAAAAATCAATCCAGAGGCGGGGTGGCGGATAGGTATGCCTCGCACTACCTCTGCATAGGCCATGGCAGGATACTGCGCCTTGGGGATATTATAACCGATCGGGATACCATAGAGATTATACCTCCAATTATGGGAGGATAGGGATAAGGAGGGGCCATTATGGAAGGCGGCTACTGGCGGAAAATTTTGCACATTAATCTAAGCGACGGACGGGTTTGGGTGCAAACCCCAGACGAGGACCTGTACAGGAAATACATCGGAGGCAGCGGTATTGGAGCAAGGTTTTTGTATGACTTGACCGACGGGTATACCGACCCCCTCGGGCCGGAAAACCCCCTTATATTTATGACAGGCCCCTTTGCGGGCACGCCGGTGCCCACTTCCGGCAGGCACCAGGTAATAGCAAAGTCACCGCTTACCGGCATATACGGCGAAGGCGACGCCGGGGGCACCTGGGGACCGGGTCTAAAAAGGTGCGGGTACGACGGGATAATAATAGAGGGCACCTCCGAGAAACCGGCCTATGTCCTGGTTAGCGAAGAAAGGGTACGGATACTGGATGCCAAAGACCTGTGGGGCCGGGACACCTACGAGACCGACCGAAAGCTGAAGGAAATTCATGGAGAAAATATTGTAGTATCATGCATCGGTCCGGCGGGGGAAAAGCTTATAAGGCTTTCGGCTATAATGCATGACGGCAGCAGCGCCAGGGCGGTGGGCAGAACCGGTCTCGGGGCGGTGATGGGCTCAAAGAAGCTTAAAGCCGTGGCGGTGTCCGGCAATAAAAAAGTCCCGGTTGCAGACCCTGAAGGGTTAAGGAGCAGCATAAAAGAAGTTGTCCCGACTATGGTCCAAAAAACCTTTGGCATGAAACAGCACGGCACGGCAGGGGGTACGGTGGCTACCGAAAGAATTGGGGATTTTCCTCTCAAAAACTGGACCGGCTCAGTATGGGACAAGGTGGAGAATATTTCAGGGCAGCGCATGACCGAGACAATACTAACCGGAAGATATTTTTGTGAGAGCTGTGTAATAGGCTGCGGCAGGGAAGTGGAGATTAAAGAGGGTCCCTACACGATGAAGGGGGCGGGGCCCGAGTACGAAGCCCTGGGCACGCTGGGGGGAATGTGCCTTGTTGACAGCCTGGAGGCCATAGCCTATGGCGCGGAGCTGTGCAACAGGTACGGCCTGGACACCATATCAACCGGCAGCGCCATAGCCTTTGCAATGGAGCTTTACGAGCAAGGTATTATTGATAAAAAGGACACCGGCGGGCTGGACCTTGAATGGGGAAGCGCTGAAGCCATGATAGAAATGGTGCATCAAATAGGTAAGGGAGAAGGCCTGGGTAGGCTTCTGGGTCATGGGGTAAGGGAGGCCGCAAGGAGAATAGGCGGCAGGACACCGGCTTTTGCGATTCATACCAAGGGGCTGGAGTTCCCCGCCCACGACCCCAGGGCCTTCAACAGCCTTGCGCTGGGATATGCCACCTCAAATCGCGGTGCATGCCACCTGCAGGCAGCAAGCTATATGTTCGAAAAGACGGCGGTAATGCCTGAACTGGGTATCCCCGAGCCCAAGGAGCGGTTCAGGACGGACGGCCAGGGCGAATTCGTGAAAGTCTGCCAGGACCTGATGTGCATACTGGATTCGCTGAAGGTTTGTAAGCTCGCACTCTACGGAGGGCTGCGAACAACCCATGTCCGCGAATGGCTGAAATGCGTCACGGGTTGGGATATGGACCTGGAGGAACTTATGGCTGCAGGGGAGAGGATATTCAACCTGAAGCGAATGTATAACGTAAAATGCGGAATAACCCGTAAGGACGATACCATTCCCGGGAGAATTTTGAAACAGCCCAGGGCCGAAGGGGGCGCAAGGGGCAACCTGCCTCCGCTGGAGAGAATGCTGGAAGAATACTACCCTGCCAGGGGATGGGACAGTGACGGGGTACCCCTAAAGGAGACCATTGAGAAGCTTGACCTTGGATGGGATTTGTAATGGAAAAACCGAAGCCAATAACCAAGAGGGCGGGGTTGTGATTTGAAATCACAGCCCTCGCCCCGTTGATTTTTTAAGTCATCTGCTGCTTGTGAACGAAGGTTGCGCAGTCGGTCTCCTCGGTATCCCTCGCATTTCGCGGCTGGATTTCAATTTTGGCTGCGTTGCAGTAGTCGCCCTGTGCATGGTAATGGCAGGTGTCCACAACGCATTTCACGCCGGGCAGGTGCTGGTTTTTCTTTTCAACCCTTCCTTCCATCAAGGCATTCCTCCTTTTTTGTGCTGATTTTAGTATCCATTTTTAACTCGGCGTTTATGCAGTTTATTTATGGGAAGCGATATGCGGAATAAAGCGGCTTCATTTTTCAATCAGATGTTGTACATCTTCGTTCAGCGGTGTATAATTAAATTACATATGAATATATGCTCATATGTTCAAAGGAGGTTTTTAAAAAATGAAACGAAACGACGCAGCCTGCTACTGCAGTATAATCCACCAGGAGGTGGTAGACAAGGTGTCCAGGGCAATGCCCCAAGAGGAAACGCTTTACGACCTGGCAGAGCTTTTTAAGGTTTTTGGTGACAGCACAAGGATAAAGATATTGTGCGCGCTGCAGGAGCAGGAGATGTGCGTTTGCGATATTGCGGCGCTGCTTGGAATGACCCAGTCGGCCATATCCCACCAGCTGCGGATTCTCAAGCAGGCAAGGCTGGTCAAGTACAGGAGGGACGGGAAGGTCGTCTATTATTCGCTGGACGATGAGCATGTAAGCAACATATTTGCACAGGGCTTTGCCCATGTAAGCCTCAGGTAAAAAACGTTATTCGTAGGTCTTACGCTGCTTATCCCACCGCTTGCGCCAGGAGTCCCGGCATTGTGTCTTTTGCAATGCATGGAAATACCGGTGCAAAGCCGGACGTGGGGTATTGGCGGCGGCAGACACAGATAAAAAAGACAGCGGGGGTGTGAAAAGTGAGGGACGCATCCAGGGTGGAATTTTTTCTGGAGGGATTAAACTGCGCCGGATGTGCAGCAAGGATTGAGGAGGAGGCAAAAAGAATAAGGCACGTGGACAGGGCTTCGCTAAACCTTGCCACAAACGTGCTGGCGATAGACGCGGCAGATGCCAAAAAACACGGTCAGATAATGAAGGACATTTCGGGCATGGTGAAAGAAATAGAGCCGGGAGTGACGGTGAAAGTATTGACAAGTAAAGGGGAAAGGAACGGGGCCGGCGGCGGTAATGCCGGACTGAAGGAAGCTGCGGTCCTTTTGGCAGGGGGCATCCTATTTGCAGCGACTCTTTTGCTTCGGCTGCCCAATAATATAAAAATTTTATTGTATGCCGCCGGGTACCTTTTGGTCGGCGGCAGGATACTTGCAGCCGCCGGAAGGAATTTATTAAAGGGAAGAGCCTTTGACGAAAATTTATTGATGGGCATATCCACGCTGGGCGCCTTCGCGATAAAGGAATACCCCGAGGCTATGGCGGTTATGCTGTTTTTTAGGACCGGGGAATTTTTTCAGGACCTAGCGGTAAACCGGTCAAGGAAGTCCATTGCGGGCCTTATGGATATTAGGCCGGAATATGCCAATATAAAAACACCCGGCGGAATCAAAAGGGTTTCTCCCGCAGAGGTGAGGGTGGGGGATATGATACTGGTAAAGCCGGGAGAGCGCATACCCCTTGATGGGGTTGTTGAAGAAGGGATATCTGCGGTTGACACTTCGGCACTTACCGGCGAAGCGGTGCCAAGGGACGTGGAACCGGGGTCGAAGGTGCTGGCTGGGTTCATAAACAAGAACGGAATGCTTTCGGTTAGAACAACCAGGGAATTCAAGGAATCAGCGGTGGCAAAAATACTGGAGCTGGTGGAGGACGCGGGGGCAAGAAAGGCGCCCACCGAGAAATTCATTACCCGGTTTTCAAGGTACTACACACCGGCAGTGGTGTTCGCCGCGGCGGCGCTGGCACTCGTTCCGCCCCTTTTGATACCGGGGGCGCATTTTTCAGACTGGGTGTACCGGGCACTGGTATTCCTGGTAGTGTCCTGCCCCTGCGCACTGGTGGTGTCCATACCCCTTGGCTTCTTCGGGGGTATAGGTGGCGCCTCGAAAAATGGGGTACTCATAAAAGGGGGCAATTTTCTCGAGGCCCTTGCCGACGTGGACACCGTCGTGTTCGACAAGACCGGGACCCTCACCAAGGGGGTATTCAAGGTGACCCGGGTAAACCCCGCCGATGGGATTGACGGGAAAATGCTTCTGGAATACATCGCCCGGGCGGAGTACGGGTCCAATCACCCGGTGGCGCTGTCGGTGATGGAGGCTTACGGCAAAAAGCCGGACGGAGAGGGGGTGAAGGGCTATACCGAAACCCCGGGGCTGGGAGTTGAGGCTGTCATAGACGGCAAAAAAGTCTTGGCGGGCAGTGCCCGGCTTATGGAAAGGGAGGGCATAGCCTTTAAGCCGGTGGACGAGGCGGGAACGGCTGTGTACGCGGCACTGGACGGAAAGTTTATAGGAAGCGTTGTAGTGTCCGACGAGATAAAGGAGGATGCGGCCGCCGCCATAAGGGACCTTAAAGCGCTGGGGGTAAGAAAAACAATAATGCTGACCGGTGACAGCCGAAGGGCAGCGGATGAGGTGGCGAAGGCCCTTAATATAGACGATGTGCACGCGGAGCTCCTTCCCCACCAGAAGGTGGCCATGGTGGAAACCGCCCAGAGGAATAAGACCTCCAGGGGCAGGGTGGTGTTTGTCGGGGACGGCATAAACGATGCCCCCGCCTTGGCCAGGGCCGACATAGGGGTTGCAATGGGCGGCCTTGGGTCGGATGCAGCCATTGAGGCGGCGGACGTGGTTATTATGACCGACAGGATAGGAAAGCTGGCGGCGGCAGTACGGATAGCCCGGAGGACCAGGGTGATAGTATGGCAGAACATCATCTTTGCACTGGCGGTAAAGGGTATCGTGCTGCTGCTTGGAGCCGGCGGGCTGGCTTCCATGTGGGAAGCGGTGTTTGCCGACGTGGGCGTTGCGCTTATAGCCGTACTTAACTCCATGAGAGCCATAAAGCCGTAAAACCCTTCCCTCGTCCTGCAGCCCCTTTACTGGGCAGTGACAAGGATATATAATTATCTATGTATGCGCATACTGTGACTACGGGACGGAGGAATAGCATTGGCAAACAAACCACAGGACAACAGGCTGGGCACGGAACCCATACTACCGCTTCTTTTCAAGCTGGCGGCACCGTCAATCCTGTCCATGTTCATCCAGTCCATGTACAATGTTGTAGACAGCATATTCGTGGCAAGGCTCAGCGAAGACGCACTGGCGGCCTTGTCGCTGGCCTTTCCCATTCAAATGGTCCAAATAGCCGTGGCGGTGGGGACAGGCGTTGGTGCAAGTTCGCTTATTTCAAGGTCCCTGGGCCGGGGAAGCCGGCGGGAGGCGGAGAGGGCGGCAAGCCATGTGCTGCTGTTAGCTTTAGTCTACGGCGCGATAGCGGCGTTTATAGGTGTATTCTTTCCAGAGCAGCTTATCGGCATGTTCACCGACGACCCGCTGCTTATCGATTACGGCACAAGGTATATATGGATTATACTGGTCGGGGCCACGGCGATGTACATTCCGATGATAGCCAACAGCATACTGAGGGGAGAGGGAAACACCTTCATTCCCATGGTAACCATGCTGATTGGTTCCATCATGAACATAATACTGGACCCGCTGTTTATATTCGGTTATGGGGTCTTTCCAAGGATGGGAATAGAGGGCGCCGCGGTGGCAACGGTTCTTTCAAGAATAATAAGCGGCAGTTTCATCGTTTATATGCTGTTTAAGGGCAGCAACCAGGTGAAAGTGAGTTTCAGAAAGTTTAAGTTTGACTTTTCCGTAATAAAGGATATATACCAGGTGGGTTTCCCTGCGGTGCTTATGCAGGTGCTGGCTTCGGTGATGGTGGGAGGGCTGAATAAAATCCTTGCCGGTTACAGTTCCACCGCCATTGCAGCGATGGGGATATATTTCCGGCTGCAGTCCTTCGTGTTTATGCCGGTATTCGGGCTGAACCATGGCTACCTGCCCATCGTGGGGTATAATTTCGGTTACAATAATTCCAAAAGGGTTAAAGAGGCCATGAAGGCGGGTTTCCTGACCGGGTTTGCCTTTACCGTTATGGGGTTCGCGATATTCCAACTGTTCCCGGAACAGCTAATAATGCTGTTTGGTGACAGCCCGGAACTTATGGAAATCGGGGTAAAGGCTCTGAGAATCATAAGCCTTGCCTTCCCGGTGATAGGCCCCGCCATAGTGGGGGGCACCACCTTCCAGGCGGTGGGCAAGGGTATGCCCAGCCTTATACTTTCTTTTTCAAGGCAGATAATAATCCTGCTGCCGCTGGCTTTCCTGCTGGGCAGGATTGGGGGGCTGGACCTTATTTGGTACGCCTTCCCGGTAGCGGAGCTTATTGCGGTGGTATGGATGGCGGTGTGGCTTAAGAGTACCATGAAGACGGTGTTCAGGATAATGGAAAGTGATGTTTGATTCCCAACGGGAATTTAGGACTAGTTTCAGGTGGATTTTTCAGTGATATAGGCCCGGGTGGCCTTTAACATCGCATCAACCACGTACCTTTCGCTGTCCGTTAGGTCCCTGCCTTCAAAACGGGCAGTGATGGCTTCTACAGCTTCTTCGGGTTCAACGTGGTAATAGTTATAGTATGCCACGTAATGGCATACCCTGTCGATACTCTGCCGGTCCAGCCGGGCCAGAAGTTTCACGTATTTGTCCATGTCGTTTCGGAAGAAGTCCCCTACAATTGCGGCGTACTGTTCGGCGAACGCGCCGTCAAGGCCCTTGGTGGCTTTAAAAATTTTAAGCATATTCTCCCCCTCGGCCGTAAGGGGGCTGAGAAAAAGCCATTCAAGGACTTCCAGGGTGTCAACGGAACCGTATTCTTTCGAGTACAGGGACCAATCAATGCCGGGCAGCAAATCCAGTATTTCCCGGAATGATTTTTCATCGTTTTCCTTGCGGGACTGGAACAGTTCATGAACCTGTCTGACAACAGGGAGGGCCGAGCCTGCAGTGCTTTCGGTTTCAACCGCGTCCGCTTGTCCTGCTGAGCCTTCCGGGTCTGCTGCGTCCTCCGCGCCCGCCAGTCCTTTGGTACCCGACGTGCCCGCCGGTCCTGCTACGCCCGTCCCAATGCCCTGGTCCCCGGTTTTATTCCATGAAGGGTTTTTGAAGGACATGGAAATGGACATGCCTGAATTATATATAATATAACCGGTTACAAGGGTGATTATAAAAAAAGCGACCAGCAGCACCTTTACCGCTTTCATGACATTACCTCCCGGTCAGGATTTTAGGTTACCTAAAATATATATTACGGGAGAACAATAGTCAATATTTGCTTTACGTATAATATAAGCTATAGTAATTAATAACAATCAAATGTGATATGGGAGGTTATTGTTATGACAGGCGGGCTGCTGGAAAGTATGCTGGATACAATCGGGAACACTCCTTTGGTGAATTTGTCCAGGATTACAAAGGGTTTGGAAGGGGCCATATATGCGAAAATTGAGTACTACAGCCCGGGTTTTAGCAAAAAGGACAGGATTGGGCTGCAGATAGTAGAGGACGCGGAAAGGCAGGGGCTTCTTAAAAGGGGACAGGCTGTGGTTGAGCTTACCAGCGGCAACACCGGGACCGGCCTGGCGGTGGCGTGCGCCCTAAAGGGGTACTGGTTTATTGCCGTCATGTCGAAGGGCAACTCGGTGGAAAGGGCAAGAATGATAAGGGCCCTAGGCGGCGAGGTTGTGCTGGTGGACCAGGCGCAGGGCTCGGTGCCGGGGCAGGTAACCGGCGAGGACCTGGTCCTGGTGGAGCTGGAGGCGCAGCGGCTTACGAAGGAACTGGGTGCCTTCCGTGGTGACCAGTTCAATAACCCAAGCAACGTACTTGCCCATGAGCTCCATACCGGCGAGGAAATTTGGCAGCAGTCCGGGGGAAGCGTTGAGGTATTTGTAGACTTTGTCGGGACGGCGGGAAGCTTCATGGGCTGTTCAAAGGCCCTTAAGATACACAATCCCGGGATAAGGTGCTACCTGGTGGAGCCGGAAAAGGCGGCATATTATGCCGGGGGCGACCTGTCGGACACCAGGCACAAGATACAGGGAGGCGGGTACTGCATGGAACTGCCTTTACTTGACAAGGACATGGTGGAGGACTACATTACAGTAACCGACCAGGAAGCCATTGAGACGGCAAGGAGGCTGGCAAAGGAGGAAGCAATATTCGGAGGATTTTCCGCCGGCGCCAATGTGGCTGCCGCCTTGAAGCTTCTAAAGGACAGGGAAAAGGGCAAAAGGATAGCGGTGCTGATACCCGATTC
>DASRVG010000050.1:0-6770 GCA_035655175.1 Clostridia bacterium
GGCATATGCGTGAAAAGGCGGTGCTGCGGCAGCCCGGCCCCGGGGAGCTGTTGGAACGAAAACAGCCCGACTGTCCGCCGGATGCTTATAAACCCTTTGAACTGGGCGAAGAGGTGGCGCCCCTTGCGGCTTATGGCGGCGAGTACGTATTAAGGATATCCGGGTCCACCCATGACGAATGGGGGTTTGCCTGCGGAAGGCCCCAAAACGCCGAGAAATTCGTAAGGCACTACACCGATAAGATAGAGAAAAATAAGGAGGATATAATAGTAACCAGGGAATACGGCCTGGCGGACGCGGAGTACACCATCGTGACCTTTGGATGCACCACAAGGTCCGCCCTGGAAGCCATGAGGATATCCCGAAGCCGAGGTATGCCGGTGGGCGTGCTGGAGCTTATGACGCTGTGGCCCTTTGCGGACCACCATGTAAAAAAGGCCTGCGAAGGGGTAAAGGCGGTAATAGTACCGGAGATGAACCTCGGCCAGATTATCCGGGAAGTCCAAAGGGTGGTAAAAGGGGATATACCCATAGTAGGCGTTAACAAGGTGGACAGCACCGCCATTAAACCGGCGGAAATACTGGAAAAACTTGAGGAGGTGGCGGCATGCGTGCAGTAAAATATGACGACTACCTGCTTAAGGATAAACTGCCGGTGTTCTGGTGCGGCGGCTGCGGCAACGGGAACGTCCTGGGGTCCTTGCTTCGCGCCTTTGCAAGGCTAAGGCTTGAACGGAACAAAACGGTGGTGGTTACCGGCATAGGCTGCTGGGGCAAGGCCGACGACTATATAAACACCAACACCTTCCACGGTACCCACGGCAGGGCCCTGGCCTTTGCCACCGGGATTAAACTTGCAAACCCGGAGCTAAAGGTTATAGCCTTAATGGGGGACGGCGACGGCGCCACGATAGGGGGCAACCACCTCATCCATGCGGCGCGGAGGAACGTGGACATTACCGCCATCGTGGTGAACAATTTTAACTATGGCATGACCGGCGGCCAGTACTCGGGTACAACGCCTGAGGATTATATAACTTCCACCTCCAGCTTCGGGCACATTGAGGAGGGTTTTGACCTGTGCAGGCTGGCGGCGGCGGCAGGGGCGCCCTTTGTGGCAAGGAGTACCGTGTACGGGATAACCCAGCTTGACAGGCTGGTGGAGGAGGCCCTTTGCAAAAAAGGCTTTTCCTTTGTAGAGGTAATAGCGCCGTGCCCCACCCATTTCGGGAGGCTGAACGGTATGAAAACGGCGTCCCATATGCTGAAGTGGATTGGGGAAAACAGCATAACCATAAAACAGGCCCAAAAAATGCCGGAAGACGAAAAAAGGGGTAAATTTGTAACAGGAAAATTCGTGGACGTGGAGAAGGAAGACTACAGCACACGGTATAAAAGGCTCCGGCAGTTGGCGAAGGAAGCGGCGGAAGGGGGGCGGCTGTAAATGAAGGAAAGATGGGAGATAATACTTAGCGGGGTTGGCGGCCAGGGCCTTATCATGAGCGGCGCCATACTTGGGGAGGCGGCGACCGTCCACGAGGGCAGGAACGCAACCCTTACCTCCTCCTATGGAACCGAGACCAGGGGCACCTTTACCAAGTCGGACGTGATAATAAGCAGCGACGACATATATTTCCCGGAAGTCACCGATGCGGACGTGGTACTGGCCCTTGCGCCGGTGGCCTACGAAAGGTACGTGACCTCGCTGGACAAGGATGCCGTGCTCATATACGACAGCGGCCTTGTAACCGGTGTAAAGGATACGGGGGTGAGGCAGTACGGCTACCCCATAACCGATACCGCCCGGCGGCTGGGCAATGCCGCAGCGGCCAACCTGGTAGCCCTGGGCATAATAGTGAAAAAGACCGGTGCGGTTTCCGAAGCCTCGGTGGTTAAGGTCATAGAAGAAAAGTTTTCAAAAAAGCCCCAGTTGGCTGAACTGAACATCAAAGCCTTTAAAAAAGGCCTGGAAGCAGAAGCATAGGGATGGTTCTCTTGCTTCCTTGATTACCAAGTTTACCAGGAGGTGTTTGAATTGCAAAGCCAATCCCGGTATGAGACAAAGGGAAGGGTGGAGGTAGTAAAGGGCGATATCACACGGATGGAAGTGGACGCCATAGTAAACGCGGCCAACAACTCCCTGCTGGGCGGCGGCGGCGTGGACGGGGCGATCCACAGGGCGGCCGGCCCGCAGCTTTTGGAGGAGTGCAGGACCCTTGGAGGCTGTGAGACGGGTAAGGCAAAGGCAACAAAGGCGTACAGGCTGCCGTCCAAGATGGTTATACACACCGTAGGCCCGGTCTGGCGGGGCGGCGGCCATGGCGAGCCGGAGCTTTTACACTCCTGCTACGTGAATTCCCTTGAGCTGGCGGTGCAAAGGGGTGCCCGCACCGTTGCCTTTCCGTCCATAAGTACCGGTGTGTACGGGTACCCCGTTGACAAGGCTGCAGTTATTGCATGCCGCGCAGTAAAGAGCATGCTGGAGAAATACCCGCCCGAAAAGCTGGAGAAGGTGTACTTTGTTTGCTTCGGCGATAAGGTCTACGATACATATATGGACCTGATGCACATATTCGATGAAGTTTAGGGGTCTTCCCGCAGGAAAAACGGGATTTATTACAGGGCCGGCCGTATTACATGGCGGCCCTTTTCCTTTATTTTTGAGCCCGCCGGCGGATGCCGGGATTATTTTTGATATAATAGTATAGGGACGCCAAATCGGGCATTGAGTAAAATACCAAAGGGGAGATGATTGGATGTTGGATTTGGTAGCCATTACCGGGGCCGGGATATCCAGGGCAAGCGGGATACCCACCTTTGTAGAGATGGGGGACTTGCGCGAAAAGCTGAACCGGGACTATTTCCGTGCCCATCCTGACAAGTTTTACAAAATAATCCTGGATATGAAAAGGACTATAGACAGGGCACAGCCTAATGCGGCCCATAGGGCACTGGCGGAATACGGCGTACCGGTCATAACCATGAATATCGACGGGCTGCACACCAGGGCGGGAAGCGAAAAGGTGTTGGAGGTCCACGGGAACCTTGACTACGTCGAATGCCTGAGGTGCAATACCAGGCATGGATATAACGAGGTGGAAGAATCCATTTACTGCAAAAAGTGCGGCAGTATTTATGAACCCAACGTGGTGCTGTACGGGGACAGCATACGCTACTTTTATGAAGCCATAGAACTGGCCTCCTCCTGCAGTCAGGTGCTGGTGGTGGGCACTTCCTTTTATACTTCAACGGTAAACGTGTTTGTGGACAGCGCCCGGATGGCGGGTGTGAAAATCCATGTTATAAACAAGGATGCGGAGCACAAGGTTCCCGGATTCTTAAAGGACCTTGACAGTAAGGCGTAGAAAAACCGGGAAGCTTATAGAACTTCCGAATAATATGACCTGATTTTCTCAATGCTATTGACGTAGCCAATTTTATAAGCAGAGGTGCGACATGGACAGGGAAAAACTGATTTCGAAGCTTAACTGGTTTTTCAACCTGGAGCTAAACCAGGTGGACTTGTATACTTCCCAAAGCAAACACAGCCATGACCCCTACGTAAAAATAGCCTTTGAACGAATTGCCTATATAGAGCAGCAGCACGTGGACAATATAGCGGACAAGATTAAGGAACTTGGCGGAAAGCCAGGCAAGATAGGGGATGTGCTGGCACCGATATTGGGCGGTGCTGCCGGCACAGTTCTGTCTGCAACTGGGCTTTCCAACGTGCTCAGGGCAAATATCCTGATAGAGAAAAAGGCCATGAAGGACTACAAGGCACTAATTCACAGCCTTAAAAGGACGTACGGCGACATAGAGCTTGTGCGGCTGCTTCAGCACAACCTATTCGACGAGGACCTTCATACCGCGTGGTTCCAGAGAAAACTTGCCAGCCTAAAGAATTAATGGCTGCATTGGGGTAAATAAAAGGCTGTATCTTAACGCCAAGGCATGAATGCTATTGGATAAAACCGGTAGCATTCTTTATTGTAAGGTTCGAAATACCGGATTGTTTAGTCGGCGGCAGGAAATGGGGAACAGAAGAAGAATACATAACCCATTATTATTTAGATGGAAGTATACCCTATAAGTCCGAGGGGGATGAAAAAATGCGTGAAATAAACGTGGACTTAGTCACGAAAACCGTGGAAGAGCTGTGCATTGAAGCCAATTACAAGCTTCCGGCTGATGTTAAAAAAGCCCTGGAAGCGGCGGCGGACATGGAGGAATCACCCCTTGGGAAAGAAATACTCATGGATATCCTGAGAAATGCGGAGATTGCCTCAAAAAAGCGGGTCCCCCTATGCCAGGATACGGGGCTGGCGGTAGTATTCCTGGAACTTGGCCAGGATGTAAGGCTTGTGGGAGGAGACCTGTATGAAGCCATAAATGAGGGCGTAAGAAGGGGGTATACATACGGGTACCTTCGCAAGTCGAGCGTGGATGACCCTTTTTTACTGAGGAAGAATACCGGTGACAACACCCCGGCTGTCATACATACCACGATTGTCCCGGGGGACAGGGTAAAGATAATCGTTGCACCCAAGGGCGGCGGCAGCGAGAATATGAGCGCCTTAGGGATGCTTAAGCCCTCCGACGGGGTGGAGGGGATAAAAAGGTTTGTAGTAGACACGGTGGAAAGGGCCGGTTCAAACCCCTGCCCTCCGATAATAGTGGGGGTGGGCATCGGGGGGACCATTGAAGTGGCCGCGCTGATAGCCAAGAGAGCCCTTCTGCGAACTTTGGGCGAGCACAACCCAAACCCGGACGTGGCTGCGCTGGAGGATGAAATGCTCCGGGAAATAAACCGGCTGGGGATAGGCCCCCAGGGCCTTGGTGGCAGGACAACCGCCCTGGCTGTGAATATTGAGACCCATCCCGCCCATATCGCCAGCATGCCGGTGGCGGTTAACATCCAATGTCATGCCGCAAGGCACAGGGAAGCGGTAATTTAAAACTACCGGAGGTGGCAAAGTGACCAAGAAAGTAAACACGCCATTATCGGACGAGACGGTGGAGAACCTGGAAGCCGGGGACAGGGTGCTGATAAGCGGCATTATTTACACCGGCCGTGACGCCGCCCACAAAAGGCTGGCAGGGATGATGGAAAGGGGCGAAGAACTCCCGGTGGACCTTAAGGGCCAGGTAATATACTATGTCGGCCCCTGCCCGGCAAAACCGGGTCAGGTGATAGGGTCCGCCGGTCCCACCACCAGCGGCAGGATGGATTCCTTCACGCCGCAGCTATTGGATAGGGGCCTCAAGGGGATGATAGGGAAGGGCACGCGGAGCAAAGAAGTAATAGATTCTATTGTGAAGAATAAAGCGGTGTATTTTGCGGCGATAGGGGGAGCCGGGGCCCTGCTCGCCGAGACGATAAAAGAGGCGGAGGTAGTGGCCTTTGACGACCTGGGACCGGAGGCCGTTTACCGGCTTCGGGTGGAAGACTTTCCTGCCATCGTCATAATAGACTGTCACGGGAACAACCTGTATGAAACGGGGCCCAAAAACTTCAAACTAGCCGGGGAGGAGAAACAGCCATGACGCTTAGGGAAGACGCACTAAAGCTGCACAGGGACAACATGGGTAAAATTGAGGTGGCTTCGAAAGTACAGGTTAAGGACCGGCGGGGCTTAAGCCTTGCCTATACCCCGGGGGTGGCGGAGCCCTGCAGGGAAATACATAAGGACCCGGACAAGGTATACGAGTATACCTCAAAGGGCAATATGGTGGCGATTGTTACCGACGGAACCGCTGTTTTGGGCCTTGGAAACATAGGTGCCTTGGCATCGCTGCCGGTGATGGAGGGCAAGGCGGTACTTTTCAAGGCCTTTGCCGGGGTTGACGCCTTTCCCATTTGCCTTGATACCGTCGACATAGACAGGTTTGTTGAAACGGTGGCCCTGATGGAGCCTTCCTTCGGCGGGGTTAACCTCGAGGATATAGCCGCCCCGGCGTGCTTCGAAATAGAAAGAAGGCTAAAGGAAAGGCTGTCCATACCGGTGTTCCACGACGACCAGCACGGCACCGCCATCATAGTACTGGCGGCCCTTCTAAATGCCCTGAAGATAACGGGGAAACAGTTAAAGGACCTTAGGGTGGTGATAAACGGGGCGGGCGCCGCCGGCGTAGCCATAGGGAAGATAATACTAAGGGCCGGTGCTGCAAATCTTATCATGTGCGACAGCAAAGGAATCATTTACAGCGGCAGGGCCGAGAGTATGAACCCGGCCAAGGAGGAGATGGCCGGGCTTACCAACAGGGACAATAAGAAAGGCAGCCTGGCGGATGCGCTGGCCGGGGCAGATGTTTTTATAGGAGTGTCTTCTGCCAACGTGGTAAGTACCGATATGGTAAAAAGCATGAATAAGGACCCGATAGTGTTTGCCCTGGCAAATCCCGTGCCCGAAATTGACCCGGACCTGGCGAAAAAGGCGGGGGCAAGGGTTGTCGGAACCGGGAGGTCGGACTATCCCAACCAGATAAACAACGTGCTGGCTTTCCCGGGGGTATTCAGGGGAGCCCTGGACGTGCGCGCTGCCGACATTAACGAGGAGATGAAGCTTGCAGCAGCGTATGCCCTTGCTGGAGTGGTTGCGAAAGAAGAACTTAACGGGGACTATATAATCCCAAAACCCTTTGACCCGCGGGTTGCCCCGGCGGTGGCAAGGGCGGTGGCAAGGGCGGCCATGGACAGCGGTGTGGCAAGGATTAAGGCAGACCCGGAAGAGATCGCTCAAAGGACAAAAGAAATGCTGGAAAAAATC
>DASRVG010000051.1:0-9913 GCA_035655175.1 Clostridia bacterium
TTGCTATGGCAGCCGGGTTGCCGGATACAGCCGCTTTTTATAAAACGGTTTGTTTACCTGTTGCCGGCTTCCGGGCAGCAGGTTTTTTTAGCCCGGCATTGGCATTAAAGCGCTGTTGCAAGCATTTAGGCAAATTGAGGAATGGCTCACGAAAAAATAGAAAAGGGGGTTATTTTTAGACAAATATGAAGGATTATGATGAAAACCATCGAATAAGTATTTAAGTATGGGTCAATTCAAAAGCCTGGAGGTGGGAAAAATGCGGAACGAGAACCAAGTGCTCACAATTCTTCAGAAAGCCTTGGATGCTTCATGGCTGCGGAACCAGGTAATTTCCAACAACATAGCAAACGTCGACACCCCCAATTATAAAGCCTACAAAGTTGAATTCGAAGACCTTTTGAAGGATGCGATTAGAAAAAGGGACTTTAAAGTGTCAAGCGAGAATCCAAGGCATATTCCCATAACAAACAAAAGCCTTGATCGACTCTCTCCCCGTATAACAAGGGATAGAAGCACAAAGACAAGGATTGACGGGAACAACGTGGACATTGACGTTCAAACCGCAAACCTCGCCAAGAACACCATTATGTACATGGCTTTGACAGACCAGATATCGGCCAAACTTGCAAGGCTCAGAACGGTAATAAACGAAGGCAGGAGGTAGTCCCATGGGCATTTTCAACGCCATTAACCTAAGTGCCACCGGGCTGACCGCCCAACGGCTGAGAATGGACGTTATTGCCAAGAACATAGCCAACGCCAGTACCACCAGGACCGAGAACGGGCTTCCCTATAGGAGGCAGGTGGTTATATTTGAGGAAAACTGCAGGAATAAAGCTTTCTCCCAATTCCTTTCGGAGGAAAGTCGAAGGCTTTTCCTTAAGGATGGCGGGGTTAAGGTTAAGGGGATAGTGGACGACAAATCCCCTTTCAAACGCATCTATGACCCGGGGCACCCGGATGCCGACGAGGAGGGCTACGTACTCATGCCCAACGTGGATGTCGTTGTGGAAATGGTAAACATGATTTCCGCCGCAAGGGCGTACGAGGCGAACGTGACAGCGCTTAACGCAACCAAGGGGATGGCCCAGAAAGCACTGGAGATTGGAAGGTCATAGGGAGGTTGGAATAAGTGAGAATAGATGCTCATAGTCCCATTAAGCCGTTAAGCCTACCCGTACAAAGGAATTCAGGCGATGGGAAGCAAACCGAGGGCTTCAGTCAGTACCTTAACGAAGCCGTAAACAAGGTTAACGAGCTGCAAAAAGCTGCGGATAATTCCGCCATAGCCCTTGCAACGGGAGAAATACAAAACCTGCACCAGGTTACGATAGATTCATTAAAAGCGGAAATAGCGCTGCAGTTCACCCTGCAGATAAGAAACAAGGTAATAGAAGCATACCAGGAGATCATGAGAATGCAGATATAAAAACAAGTAGATGCCCTGCTTCGCCCGGCGGCTGAAGCAGGGTAGCACCGACCATATAAGGATGGGGTGGACGCGTTGGAAGAGACCCTGAAAAGAGTGAAAAACCAGCTGAACGAGTTCTGGCAGGCCAGGACTGAAAAGCAAAAGCTGAAGATAGGTATAAGCGCGGCGATTTTTATTGCCAGTATGGCACTGCTTATATTTTTTACATCCCGACCGGAAATGGTTCCACTGTACGGGAAGCTTGAAATGGAGGACGCGGGAGCCATAACCCAGAAACTGGACGAATACAAGGTGAAATGGGAAATTGATGATGATTCGACAATACTGGTGCCAAAACAGGAGGTAAACAGGCTGAGGATGCAGCTGGCGACCGAAGGTCTTCCCAGGAACGGTTTCAGCCTGGTAGAGGCACTTGATAACACCCGCCTTGGAACAACCGACCTGGAGAGAAGGGAAAGGATACGGTTGGGCCAGGAGCACGCGATAGCCCAAGCCATAGAGACCATAGAGGGAGTGGAATACGCCCAGGTAAACCTCTATATTCCCGGTGACAGCGTATTTGCGCTAAGCGAAAGCGAATACCAGTCCAGTGCCGGGATTTTAATTAAGCTGCATCCGGGGGCTGTTCTTTCGCAGGAACAGGTGGACGGGATAATACAGTTTGTTTCAAAGAGTGTTAAGGGACTTAAGAAGGAGAACATATCCATAATTGACCAGACAGGCCAGGAGCTGTCTTCCGAGGCGGATACGCAGCAGGGCAAGCTTTTGAAACAGATGGAAATAGAACAGGATATGCAGGGACGGATGCAAAAAAGCATCAGGGAATTCCTGGAGACTGCCTATGGAAAGAACAACGTGGATGTCAGGGTAAACCTTAAACTTGACTTTGACAGCCAGGTTACCAGTATTGTCAAGTTTGAGCCCCCGATACCGGGCGAAGATACCGGCCTTATAAGAAGTATACAGGAACTGGAGGAACATGCGCAAAACATGGGTGGCGGCGGGATTCCCGGTACTGACAGCAATATGGACGATATTGTGTCCTACGCGGAGCTTGAATCCGACCAGTCCAGGTATGACACTGTAAGCCGGACGGTAAATTATGAACTAAACCAGATAAAGGAAGAGATAGTAAAAGCCCAGGGCCAGGTGAAAAGCCTTTCGGTGGCGGTTCTTATCAACAGCACGGCCCTTGCCCAGGAACTAACCCAGCAGGATATGGACAATATAGCTGATATTGTTGCAGCGGCGGCAGGCATTGACAGCCAGGTGGTACGGATACAGTCGCTGCCCTTTGATACAAGCCTGGCAGCAGAAATCGCCCAGGGCTTCGAGGACAGGCAGCGGATGGAAAAGATAAAGTTCTATACCTACCTGGGTGGAATTGGGGCGCTGCTTCTTATTGGAATTATCGGTACATTACTTGTTTTAAGAAAGAGAAAACAAAAAGAAGAAGAGGTCCTGACATCACAGCTGGATGTGGCTGTGACGGATGAAGTGGAAGAGATTGACCTTACCATAGGCCAGACAGGAGCGCGCAAGCAGGTGGAGAGGTTTATCAGCAAAAAGCCCGAGACCGCTGCACAGCTCTTGAAGACCTGGCTTCATGAAGAGTAGGTGAGACAATGGTCAGAACAAAAGGTGGGTTAAGCGGAAAGGAGAAGGCGGCTATTCTGTTGATAGCCCTTGGGCCTGAGAATTCGGCCAAAATATTCAAACACCTGACGGACGAAGAGATTGAAGAGCTGACCCTGGAAATAGCCAATATGCGAAAGGTTACTCCGGAGGTTAAGAGCAAGGTGATTGAAGAGTTCTACCAAATCTGTGTCGCCCAGGAGTATATTTCGGAGGGTGGAATTGAGTATGCGAAAGAGGTGCTGGAAAAGGCCCTTGGGGGTCAGAAAGCCCTTGATATAGTCAACAGGCTTACGTCGTATTTGCAGGTCCGTCCCTTTGATTTTGTACGGAAAGCCGATCCAAACCAGATACTGAATTTTATACAAAACGAGCATCCACAGACCATATCCCTGATACTGGCTTACCTTAACCCTCAGCAGGCAGCGGCGATACTGTCTTCCCTACCGCCGGAAAAACAGGCGGAGGTCGCCAAGAGGATAGCCATTATGGACAGGACTTCGCCGGAAGTAATAAAGCAGGTGGAAAAGGTGCTGGAAAAAAAGATATCATCACTGGTGACCCATGACTACACCTCTGCAGGGGGTATACAAAGCATTGTTAACATACTGAACTCGGTGGATCGGGGTACAGAGAAAAATATTATGGAAACCCTTGAGGTGGAAGATACCGAACTGGCGGAAGAGATTAAGAAAAGGATGTTTGTATTTGAAGATATCATTACCCTTGACAACAGGTCAATCCAAAGGTTCCTGCGGGAAGTGGAGAACGATGTTCTTGCCACCGCCCTCAAGGGGGCAAACGAAGAGGTTGCCGGCGTAATATTCAGCAATATGTCAAAACGCCTTGCGGAAATGATAACCGAGGACATGCAGTTTATGGGCCCGGTAAGGCTGAGAGACGTGGAAGAGGCGCAGCAGAAGATAGTGAATATCATAAGAAAACTGGAGGATGCCGGCGAAATTGTTATTTCAAGGGGAGGAGGGGACGAAATTATTGTCTAGCCTAATAAAGTCCCGGTCAATAGTACTGGGAGACCCCTTGGAAATAAAAACGGAGGATTTGACGGTTGAAAACGGATGCCCGGAAGAGGAGGCCCCGGGGCAGCCGGCGGTTGAAGACGGCACCTGGGAAGAAGCGCTGGGAATACTGGAGAATGCGAGGGAAAGAGCCGCCCAAATAATAACCCGGGCGGAGGAAAAAAGCAGGGAGATTTACGAGAGGGCCAAGCAGGAGGGCTATGAGAAAGGATATGAAGAGGGCTATGAAGAGGGCGAGCGAAAGGGGTTCGCCGATGGCCATGACAGGGGAAGGCAGCAGGGTCTTGCAACGGTGGACGAAATAATGGAAGAGGCGGTGGAAATTAGACGGAGGGCCCTTGAAACGAAGGAGCGCATGGTAAGGGAAGCGGAAGCGGAAGTTGTAAGGATTGTTATTGAGATTGCAAAAAAGGTATTGGGGGAACAGGTAAAGACCGACCGGGAGGCGGTACTGGGCTTGGTTAGGAAAGCCCTGGAGAAATGCACCTATACCAACAGCGTAACCTTGAAAGTATCCCCCGATGATTATGACGTAGTTGTTTCATACAAGAAAAAACTTTTGGCGGAGGCCGAGGGTATAACCCAACTGGATATCGAGGCTGAAGAGACCATGTCCCGGGGAAGCTGCTTGATTGAAACGAACGCGGGGGTCATTGACGCCGGTATAGAGGCGCAGATGACCAGGATAGAACATATCTTCAAGGAGCTTACGAGTTATGAGTAGCATTGTATTGGAAAAATACAGCAGGGCTATGAAGGACGTGGATACGCTTAGATACAGCGGCAGGGTTAGCAAGGTGATTGGCCTTACGATAGAATCCATTGGTCCCCCGGTGAATATCGGGGAGATCTGCGAGATTACTCCCGCCCGGGGAGGAAAGACAATAAAGGCCGAAGTAGTGGGTTTCAGGGATAACGTAGTGCTTCTTATGCCCCTTGGAGACATGGAAGGCATAGGCCCCGGGAGCGGTGTAACCGCCAACGGGGGTACGCTGAAGGTGCCGGTAGGAGAAGAAATGCTGGGCAGGATACTGGACGGCCTGGGTGTGCCCATTGACGGGCAGGGGCCTCTCCGGTTCAGCGCCCTTTACCCGGTGAGCAATTCACCCCCCAATCCCCTTGCAAGAAAAAGGATAACCGAAATATTGGAGCTGGGAATAAAATCCATTGACGGCCTGCTTACCTGTGGTAAAGGCCAGAGGATTGGCATTTTTTCAGGCAGCGGCGTGGGAAAAAGTACGCTGCTGGGTATGATTGCCCGCAACACTTCTGCCGATATAAATGTTATAGGACTTATCGGGGAAAGGGGCAGAGAGGTTAGGGAGTTTATAGAAAACGACCTTGGGGAGGAGGGTTTAAAAAGGTCGGTGGTGGTGGTGGCGACTTCCGACCAGCCGGCACTGGTACGGCTGAAGAGCGCCCAGCTTGTTACCGCTATCGCCGAGTTTTTCCGCAGCCAGGGCAAGGACGTGATACTGATGATGGATTCCTTGACCAGGGTAGCCCTTGCCCAGAGGGAGATAGGATTGGCTATCGGGGAACCCCCCGTGTCAAGGGGGTACACGCCGTCGGTTTTCGCTATGCTGCCAAAGCTACTTGAAAGGACCGGTACAGCAGAGAAAGGTTCCATTACGGGGCTTTATGCGGTCCTGGTTGACGGGGACGACCTTAACGAACCCATAGCGGATACCGCAAGGGGTATACTGGACGGGCATATAGTACTTTCGCGAAACCTTGCAAATAAAAACCATTACCCCGCGGTGGACATATTGCAGAGTATAAGCAGGGTAATGCCGAATATTGTGGACAATGAACATTTGGAGTATGCCCGTAGGATAAAGAACATCGCAGCCGTTTACAAAAATGCCGAGGACTTGATAAGCATCGGAGCATACAACCCGGGGAGCAATCCCGAAATAGACTTTGCCATTGACAAGATAGAGGACATAAATACGTTTCTAAAGCAGGATATATACGAAAAAGTCAGTTTTGAGGGCACTCTGGAACAGATAAAAATGCTGCTGGATTAGGGGTGTTGTGGATGAATGACAGGTTTGATTTCAAGCTGCAGAGGGTTTTGGACTACAGGGAGTACGTAAAGGACAGAAAGTGCGAGGAACTGGCGAAATACCGCGAGATGCTTGAACTGGAAAAGAATACTCTGCATCGGCTTCAGGACCAAAAAGAGACGGTTGCAAGCGAAATGGATGAAAAATGCAGCGAAGGTGTAAAGGTTGCGTACCTGGTTCAGTGCAGCCGGTACATGAACCGGCTTAAGGACTTTATTGACATGCAGATGGCAAACGTGTCCGACATGGAAAAACAGGTGGAGATATGCCGTGACCAGCTTATAGATGCTTCAAAGAAAAAGGAGATGATGGACCGGCTAAGGTCAAGGCATTATGAAAGGTTTGCGTATCACCTGTCCAAGGAACAGGAAAAGCAGTTGGAGGACCTGGTGAATAACAGGAGGTCTACGATTTAGGAGGTAGTCATGGCTAAGAAGGAAAGGGAGGGTTCGAAAAAAACGCGAAGGACACGGCTGGTGACAGCTGCGGCCATAGCGATAACAATATTGCTTCTGGGTCTATGTATAGCCTTCAACTTTGCCGGGTTGGGCGTTAAGGTCAACAATACCCTGGCTTCACTGCCGGGGGTGGGAAGTTTTTTCAAACCGGTAGAGGAGGCCAAGGGCCCGGAACAGCTTCAAAGGGAAGAGCTGGAAAAGGCCAAGAAGCTTATGGAACAGGAAAGGGCAAACCTGGATGAACTTGCTTCAAGCCTTGCTTCGTGGGAACTGCAGCTCGAGGCAAAGGAGGAAGACCTTGAAAAACAGAAAGAAGCGGTGGAAGACCTTCAGCGGAGACTGGAAGCCCGTGCAAGAAACGTGGAGGAACTGGTGACATACTATCAAAACATGGACGCTGCCGATGCAGTGGAAATCCTCAACAATATATCCGATGACCGGCTTGTTGTTACAATCCTTCGTAACATGAAGGAGAGAAAATGCTCGGAGATACTGGCGGCCATGGACCCGAAAAAAGCTGCAAGGCTTATGGAAATAATGTCTGCCCAGTGAAGGGGAGTATAACGGGGTTACATACCCCTTATACATATAACAATTTACGAAGGGAGGTGAACATATGCAGGTGACGGCTCTATACACCGCGGTTGAGAATCCACCGGCAAGGGATAACGGGACGCATCGAAGTGAAACGGTTCTTGAAGAGAACCCTTTCTCCGGGCTGCTGAAGAGCCTCATGGAGGGTTTGAACGAAGAGAAATCCCAGGGAACTGTAGGAGAAAAGCAAACCGAAAGTCCCGGAGAGGAAAACTCTGAAAGCCTCTCAATGCTTATGCCGGCGGGGCCGGGGCTGCCGATCCAGGTTGACTGTGAAACCCCAGGGCCGGCTAACGCCGATACGACAGCACCCTGTGAAATCCGGGAGCCGGCTAACGCCGATATAACAGCAGCCTGTGAAACGGTTGGGGCGGACGAGACCATAGGGATTCAATCGGCCGCCGGAACAGGGATGGAGGCGAAAAACGCCGTCCAAGTACCGGCAGAAGTACCGGAAGGAGTGGCGGAAGGAAAAGAAGCCGGCATTGGGATTATGCGGCCTGCGGAGGAAGGCGGGCAGGGGAAACGGGTTACCCCGTCAAAGGACAGCCCATCCCAAGGACAAGGTCTAAGGGTGGAAGCGGGCAGTGAAACGGTACAGCCCGGAGATATTCCTCCAGATACCGACACTCATTCGAATAGGCAGCCAAAGGACCAGACTGCACTGGAAGCGGGAAAACAGCATGGTAACAGCGTAAAAGCGGACAGCGGTGGTTTTGACGTTACCAAGGTAAAAGGCCAATGGCCGGAGGGAAAAAGAGCCGGACCGGACCCGGAATCTGGCGGCTTAAAACCGGAAGTAATACGATACGACACGCAGGCGGAGGTACCAAAAACCGGACGGTGGACCGATACAGGACTGGACATGCATAGCCGGCAGACAAAAGGTCAAAAACCGGTCGCTGCAGATTTTGGCGCTAATGTGATAAACCAGGTGGCGGAAAAAATGAGAGTTATGCTGGGAGCAAGAAAATCCGAAATAAGCCTGCAGCTGGTACCCGAGAGCCTTGGAAGGGTCAGGGTAAAGCTTACAGTAACCGACGGCATACTAACCGGCAGAATAGTTGTACAAAACGATGAAACAAGAGCCCTAATACAGTCAAACATTGTAAAGCTGCAGGAAAACCTCGAGCGGCAGGGAATACCGGTCAGCAAGTTCCTGGTGGACGTTGGAAGGGACGGCGGGCATGGCCGGCAGCAGCTTTTCCAGGGCAGCCGTCAGACCTTTCATGCAAAGACCGAACTAAGGTCATACGAGCAGGATGAAAACCGGGTAATACTGACCTGGAGGGGAGAGGGTACCATAGAACTACTGGCATAGGAGGTGATGATAATGCAGGTAAACGCAGCGGCGGGAAACGGGTACCAGAACACGTACAGCACCGCGGTACTGGAAAACGGCGGTATGGGTAAGGATGCCTTCCTTCAGCTTCTGGTGAACCAGCTTAGAAATCAGGACCCGCTTAACCCGGTAAACGACAAGGAGTTCCTGGCGCAGATGGCACAGTTTAGCGCGTTGGAGCAAATGCAAAACCTGAACCAAAGCTTCGAAAAAGGCCTGTCAGGCCTTATGGAAGCGGTGGACGTAGGGCTCTACGACAATTTCAAGGCCCTGCTGAGCATTAACAATAACCTGGTAATGCAGCAGAATTTCCAAGCCATGAACCTGTTGGGTAGAGAAATCTCGGTGGTGCTGGAGACCGAAGAAGGACAGGAAACCGTCGCGGGGACCGTCCAAAGGGTGGCCTTTAAGGACGGCAGGGTACAGATGGAGATAGACGGAAGGCTCATTTACATGGACGAAGCTGTACAGTTCGAAATAATAGGTTAAAGAAGGACAGATAACAGGAGGCGGGGAAAATGGGCGGAGTAAACAATATTAACAACAGGATAATACCCGCAACAGGAAGGCCTGCCACAAAGCCTCCGAAGTTGGAGGACAGGCAGGGGAAAAGCTTCAAAGAGGTGCTTGAAGCGGTTGGCAGCCAAGGTGGAATAACGCTGTCAAAGCACGCCCAGGCAAGGATGATGACGAGGAACATTGTGCTGGACAAAAGCCAGGTGGAACGGCTTAACACGGCGGTGGAAAGGGCAAGACAAAAGGGCATCAGGGATACGCTGGTACTTATGGACGGTAATGCTTTTGTTGTCAACGTAAACAGTACCACCATAATCACCGCGGCCAACCGCGAAACGTTAAAGGACAGAGTTTTTACAAATATTGACGGAGCTGTGATAGTGTAGCCGGACCTTCATAAGGGGGCACCGCTTTCCGGAACGACCGAAGGAAAGCACTGCAGCTTCGAAAAAAAGGAGGTCATGCATTATGATGCGTTCGCTTTTTTCTGGTGTTTCGGGCCTCAGAGCCCACCAGTTAAGAATGGACGTGATAGGCAATAACATTTCGAATGTCAACACGGTGGGGTACAAGTCATCCCGTGCGACATTCCAGGAAATATTCAGCGAAACCCTGAAAGGAGCCGGGGCACCGGAGGGCGGCAGGGGCGGTACCAACCCGCAGCAGATAGGGTTAGGAATCAGCCTTGCCACCATTGATACGCTGCACACAAGGGGCAGCATCGAATCCACCGGCTATCCCCTTGACCTTGCCATAGAGGGTAACGGGTTCTTTATCGTATCCGACGGCGGATCGCCGAAGTTTACCAGGGCGGGCAACTTTAT
>DASRVG010000052.1:0-16039 GCA_035655175.1 Clostridia bacterium
TGCGGTGGAAAGGATACTGGCGGAGAACAAAGCCCTGGCCAAGGCCGCCGAGGCCATGAAGGAAGACCTTTGCAAATTTGAAGCGGAAAACTTGGTGCGAAATGCACCGTTGGAAAAGGGACTGCGACTTATCAAGCTTTCATACCACAACCGCCCCTTAAATGAACTGCGCCTTTTGGTATCCGGCATAACTTCCGAGAAGGGCTGTATCGCTCTCCTTGCCACCACCGGGGACAAGAACCAAGTAATAGCCGGCCGTTCGGAGGACGTAAAAATTGACCTTAGAAAAGCCTTTAATGAAGTTATGTCGCAATTCGGCGGCAGGGGCGGAGGAAGCGGCAAATTGGTCCAGGGAGGGCTGGAGGATACCGAAAGCGCCGGCCGGGCATTGGATATGCTTCACAGCGCCGTTTTAAAGGACCTATAAAAAGCGGAAGGGGTCATTCCCTTCCGCTTGGTTTTGTTAGCCTTCAATAATCCGGTAGCAGTGGTCGCAGTGGTCGCAATTTTGCATAAGCGTCTTATGCCTCTTAAACCTAATGCGCGGGTTAAACACATCCACTACCGGGTACTCGTACATGCAGCAGTACTTGTACCCGAGGTCCTGGGCGCCCAGCTTTTTGTATTCATTGGCGTAAAAACAATCCTTAACCCTGAGCCTCAGTTCCCCTTTATTCTTCACTTCAACCTCGCTGTCTATTATTCCGTCCTTTTTCTTCCACACCATGCTGTACAGGTCCTCCAAGCCTGCGTCGCCCTTATCCTTGAGGCTCCATTTTTGATGGGCTCCTTCGGTAATAACCTCCGCTATCTCGTCCGCTACCTGGGGACCGTATTTCTGCTGCAGTTTCCTGGTTATATCCACCAGCCTTTTTATCTCGCTTCTTTTTAGTTTTTTATAAAGCTCCAGTAATTCCTTTTCATATTCCACAAACAGCACCCCCCGGCCAATATAATATTAAACTTTTTTAGCAAGCTATCAAATTTAGTCATATTCTCCTATAAATGAACAAAGAGCCGTAAAGGCTCCCTTTTGTCCCTATTTATTATATAATACACGCCCCTGATTGGCAACGCCTATTTTGTTCTTGCTGCAGTGAACAATAGCAGGTCTTGCAAAGCGTCGGTATAGGTATTCGGCGCAAGGTGACGTATAGCTTTTTTGGCCTTGTCGTGGTACCTCTGCTGAAGCAGCCCTGCCCGTTCCACCGCCCCGCTTTTTTTAACCAGCGCGACTATCTCCTCCAGCCTGTGCTCCGATTTCTTTTCGTCGGACAGCATACTTCTTAGCCGCTCCCCGGTGCCCTTGTCCTTTAGCGCATAAATTACCGGCAGCGTATATACCCCCTGGCGCACATCGTTTATAGCCGGTTTGCCCAGTTCCTCCCCGCTGGACTTGAAGTCCAAAAGGTCGTCCATTATCTGGAAGGCCATCCCGAGATTCATCCCGTACATCACCAGCGCCCTTTTCTGCCGGTCGGGTATTTTTGACTGGCTTGCGCCGAGATAGCAGCTCATGGCAAAAAGCATGGCGGTTTTATACCTTATCCTGGTAAGGTATTTTTTAATGCTTATGTTTAAACTGTTCCGGGTAAAATACTGTTCTATTTCGCCTTCGCATATCAGTTTAAAGGTCTTGGCCATCATGGATGCGTCCCTGTACTCGGTATACTGTGTAAGCATTTGGAAAGCCTTGCTCAGCATGTAATCGCCCGCAAATATGGCGGTATGGTTGTCCCATTTCCTATGGGTGGTCTCAATTCCCCTCCTGTAGTCGGCATCGTCAATCACGTCATCATGTACCAGCGTGGCCATGTGTACCATCTCCACTGCGGCGGCCAGCGGCACAAGCCTTTTTTGGTCAACCCCGCCGTAGCCGCCGCAAAGAAGCACCAGCGCCGGCCGCAGGCGCTTGCCTCCAGCGTTGACCAGGCGGAACAGTATGGACTCGATGATGGCGTTGCGCGAACGCGCTTCCTGCCGCAGTCTGCTCTCCACCATTTCAAGCCCTGTATATAAATCGGGATACTTTTCCCAGAAATTCACATGTATCACCCACTCGAATAGTCTAATCGGAACCTCTCCCCATAAGTGCCATTATGTACTTTACCGTTAATCCTATGAAAATTCCTGTTACCACCGCCGACACCATCAATATGGGCAGGTAAATGTAAAGGCCGAAGTTTTCCACTATAAGCCCGGCAACAAAAAGCTGTCCCACGTTATGGGCCACCGCCCCTGCAACGCTTATACCCACCACGCTGAATTTGGCCCCGGCCCACCTGTATAAGGCATACATAACTACCGTGCTTAGTATCCCCCCGGCAGAGCTGAAAAGGAAGTTGGACGGCACTCCGCCCAGCATCGACCCAAGAAATGTCCTTAACAGTACAACCACCAATGCCTCTTTAAAACCGAATAGAATAATAGCCGCCAGCGACACGATGTTTGCAAGGCCAAGCTTTACTCCCGGAGCGATGTACGGGATGGGCAGAAGGCTTTCCACCACGTGCAGCACCAGCGCCATCGACACCATCATGGCCAATACGGCCAGTTTTCTTGTTTTCTTCATTCGGCCCCCACCCGTCTTACCTTATAGTCCGGCTTGGAAAGGCTGAACCAATCCCTTATGCCGGAGGACAGCACTACCTGCCTGTCATCGGTAACAACAATTGCCTCAACGCCTTCCAGGTTCTCAACAAGGTCCATTCCCTTTTCTACCCCCAAAAGAAACACCGTAGTGGACAGGGCATCGGCATCAAAGGAAGAGGATGTGAAAATGGTAACACCCCTTACTTCGCCGCTTCCGGGATAACCCGTAAAGGGGTTCAGTATATGGTGGTACCGCTTTCCGTCCTTTTCAAAGTATCTCTCGTAATCCCCGGAAGTGACAAGCGTAGCATCGGTAATCCGTGCAATACCCAAAAGGCCCTTGGTAGGCGCCTCCGGGTCCTTAATCCCAATATTCCACGGCTTGCCGTCGTACCTTGCCCCTATGGTGAGCACGTTGCCGCCGAGGTTTATTATGGAGTGCTTTATCCCTTCCCCGACCAGCACCTTCTTTGCCTCGTCGGCGGCATAACCCTTGGCGATGCCGCCAAGGTCAAGGCCCATGCCGTGCCTTTTCAGGTATACTTCCCCTTTTTCCCCGTTTACCTCAACGTCCCTATAGTCTGTAAGCTCCAGCGCATTTTTCAGTTCCTGTTCGCTCGGTACCTGCGGGTTTTCGGTTCCTATACCCCAGATCTTCACCAAAGGCCCCACTGTGATGTCAAAAAGGCCTCCGGAAAGCCTGCCGTAGTACAGCGCCTTCTCCACTACCCTTTGGGTGTCAGCGCTTACCTTAACCGGCCCCTCCCCGGCGTTTTGGTTTATTAGGTCCACTTCGCTGCCCTTTTGGTTTGCGCTCATCAGGCCTTCTATCTCCCTTATCCTGTCAAGGGCTTTCTCCGCCGCGCTGCCTGCCTTGTTTATATCCCTATCGTATACTTTTATGGTGACCACGGTCCCCATGAGAAACTCCGACTTCTCCACCTTTTCATATCCTCCGGTGGTTTTGTCGGCCCGGCACCCTGTCACGGAAAATAAAAGACATATAAGAACCGCTACGATAATTTTGCTTTTCATACTTATCTCCCATTTATATGCGCTGTCTTATTATATTATAACAACTCCACGCGCTAATACCCTACAACACCCCGGTTGCACCATAACTTTTCAGCATCTTTTTCATGCCGTCGGTTGCCTCCACCCTTCCGTCCTGTAAGACCCAAACCGCTTCCACCCCGGCAAGCCCCTCCACAAATTCCCGCCCCTCTTGATAGGGCATCAGGAATACCGCGGTGGAAAGCAAATCCGCCATCCCCGAGTCCTCGGTCACCACCGTAACCGCCTTGCTGTGCTCTCCCGGCATCAGGGTATCCGGGTCGATAAGATGGTGGTACATTTTTTCGCCCACAAAGTAGTACCTCTGGTATACACCGCTGCTTACCACCGACGTATCCTTCACAAAAAGGGTATCAAGGATGTTGCTTCCGTCGTCGGAAACAATGAATTTGTCGGGGTCCTGGATGCCTATGCCCCAAAGCCCGCGGATGCCGTCCAAGGGTTTCCCAATGATACGCATATTGCCCCCGGCGTTTATTATTGCCGAATTAAGGCCCTGTTCCACAGCTTCCCCGGCCACAATTTCCGCCGCAAAGCCCTTTGCCACCGCACCCACGTCAAGGGACATGGCCTTGTCCGCAAGAAATATCGTTCCCTCTTTTTGGTCTACTATCACCTTGTCTATATCGGTATGCCGGGCGGCCTCCTTAAGCTCTTCCACCGGAGGGACCTTTGCCTTTTCCGGGTGGTCCATGCCCTCCTGGCGGTATTCATGCCAAATCTTGAGCACAGCTCCCATGGCAATGTTTACCTTACCGTCGGTGAGCTCATACCATTCCTTGGCAAAAACCACAAGGTCTATTATCTCCTTGTCCACTTTAACCGGTATTATACCGGCGTTATCGTTAATGGTCTTTATATTGTTTATACCCTCGTAATCGTTGTATATATCATAAAGCCTGTGAAGTTCCTCGAACCTCTTTTTTATTCTTTCGTAATGGGATTCAAACTCCTGCTCGCTCTTTGTATAGGCTGTTACGTTAATAAGAGTGTCAAAACAGTCAAAGAAGCCGTCGGAATATTTGCGGTATTCGCTCCCTTGCCCCCTTTGGCAGCCGGCCAGAAAAAGCCCAGCCGCAAGTATTATTATAATGGATGTGGACAGTTTTCTCATGTATATCACCCTTATTAATAATAAAGGAATACGCCGCCTTAAACAAGATAAAAAGGAAGGGATAAAAAGGAGGGAGCACTAAAGGTGTGCCCCCTAAAGGTGTGCCCCCTTTCCACTATTTCGCGTTCTCGTAAGCCTCCGCAACCGCTTCCAGGTATTCATGCACCGACACCGTTACAAGGGACGTAAGCTCCGGCACATCCGGCACCGCCGGGTGGGATGCATCCCTTTGCTTAACCTTCATGGCCTTTATCTCGTCCACCGTTTTGCCTACCATCCACTTCTCCAGCTCGGCCATCTGCTCGTACCAGTTCTTCTTGATGGACGACGCCTTTATCATCCCGTATTCGTCCCCAAGCTCAACCTTGGTCTTGAATTCGCCGTTTTTGTCGGTTGTAACCTTTCCCTCTTTGCTGAACTCCACCTTGGTCTGCGCGGTATCAATTATTACCCCGGCAACCTTGCCCTCTTCGTCAAAGGCAGCGGCTGCCATTACCGTATCAACCTGTGCCGCCGGCAGCGTTTCTTTGCCGTCGGCTGCGCTGTAGTCCACCGACTTGCCTATGGATATCTCGTGTCCGAGGCCCACCTTAACCGCTTCGGCCGACAGGTTTTTCGCGTTTTCGTAAGCCTCCTCAACAGCCTCAAGGTATTCATGCACCGACACCGTTACAAGGGACGTAAGCTCCGGCACATCCGGCACTGCCGGGTGGGACCCATCCCTTTGTTTAACCTTCATGGCCTTTATCTCGTCCACCGTTTTGCCTACCATCCACTTCTCCAGCTCGGCCATCTGCTCGTACCAGTTCTTCTTGATGGACGATGCTTTTATCATTCCGTATTCGTCCCCAAGCTCAACCTTGGTCTTAAATTCTCCCTTCGGATCTGCAGCAAGCTGGAGTTTCTCGTCGAAGGCAACGCTTGTCTGGGCGGTGTCTATGGTCACGCTTGCCACCCTGTCGTTCTTATCAAAGCCGACGACCGCGATTACCGTATCCACCTGGCCTGTAGGCATTACGTTATTGGCAGCATCAAGGTCCTTTGACTTGGCAATGGAAGTTATGTGTCCTATACCCATTTTAACTATGCCTTCCCCGTCCAGGGGCTGCTGGTTTGCAGGCGGCTGCTCCGCCGGCTGCTGGTTCGCCGGCTTGCCCGGTGAGGAACAACCGGCCAGCGCAGCCAAGGCCATAATAAGTACAACTGATAATGACACTGCTTTCTTCATGGTCTCTCCTCCATTTTTCATAGATTATGCGACTTTATTAAGTTTTTGTATTTCGTTTTCTTATGATATCATTTTAACACTTTGTTTTCAATAGTAATAATTCGCATGAAAGAAAGTTTATCATTTAATTTTCAATTATTTTTAATAATTTTTACGTTTTCTGCAGAATTTGAGTTTATGAATGCTTCTTCCAGGGTATTTAAATATCAAGGAAACCACAATTTTCCTCGACTGTACAATTTGACTGTTCACTAAATAACTATATGCTTGTGGCTGTATAATTCTTGGCATAATACGTAGTAATAATTTGCTAAAATCATTTGACAATCCTTGTGAAAAATATGTTATAATGATTATGGTTATTATACAATAATCATTATTATTACATATACTATACTAGTTAGGAGGGAATATAATGAGCGATGTAAAAAAAGTGCTGGTTCTTGGCGCAGGGTATGGCGGTATTGAAGCAGCACTCCATATTTACCGACACAGCAAAAAGCGAAAAGACATCGAGATTACCATTATAGATAAAAACGAGTACCACACCCTGCTTACGGAACTGCATGAGGTTGCCGGTAACCGGGTTACTCCGGACGGACTTATGATAAATCTTAAGAAAATTTTCGAGCATACCAATGTGAAGGTGGTAAGGGATAGGATCACCGGCATAGACCTGGACCGACAGGTACTGAAATCCGAAACCGAAACCTACCCCTACGATTACCTTATACTGGCTACAGGGAGCGAGCCCACCTATTTCGGTATACCGGGAATGAAGGAGCATTCGCTGACACTGTGGTCCATGGAGGATGCCCTTAGGATAAACAAACATATAAGGTCAGTCTTTGAAAAGGCCAACCTTGAAAAGGACCCGGAAGAAAGGGAGAAGCTCCTTACCATAGTTGTAGGTGGCGGCGGCTTTACCGGTATAGAAACGGTGGGAGAGCTGGTACAGTGGGCGGACGAACTGTGCCGTAAATATTCAATCCCGCGAAATGAGGTAAAACTGTACGTAATTGAGGCATTGGACAAGATACTGCCTAATTTGTCCGATTCCCTGATTGAAAAAGCCACCGCGTTCCTTAAGAAAAAGGACGTAAAGATTTTAACCAGTTCCCCTATTACCGAAGTGAGTAAAGACAGCCTTACGCTTAAGTCCGGCGATGTAATAAGAACCGCTACCCTGATATGGAACGGCGGCGTGCAGTGCAATTCCTTCGCCGCCAACCTTGGGCTTAAGACCAACCGCAGGGGAAGGATAGAAGTAAACGAGTACATGCAGACGGTGGACCGTCCCAATATTTATGCCATCGGTGACAACTGCTATTATGAAGAGGAAGAGGGCAAACCTCCGATGCCGGCACTGGTGGAATCAGCGATTCAGTCGGGCCAGTGTGCCGCGCACAACGTATTGGCAGACATAGACGGCAAACCGAAGAAAGAGATGAAGCTGAACCTGCACGGCTTTATGGTATCCATAGGAAGCCGGTTTGCGGTGGCAAAGGTAACCGGCCTCCCGCAGCTTTCGGGGTATCTTGCAACCGCGCTCAAACACTTGGTCAATATGCACTACCTGTTCGGAATAGGCGGTTTAGCCATACTGGCGGAATATATAAACCACCAGCTTCTTCACAACACAAGGGAGAAAACTTTCCTCGGCCCGCATTTCACGGCCAAGTCGGCCAATTTCTGGCTGGTGCCGCTGCGAATCTACCTTGGCTACATGTGGGTTATGTCGGGGCTTGAAAAGTACCACAGCGGGTGGTTTGACTACCAGATGCTCGCCGGTACCGCCGACGCCGCCAGCGGCGCGTCCATGATGCAGCTCATAGGGGACCAGACACCGGGCTGGTATGCATGGATTGTGGATACAATACTGGTACCCAATGCGATGCTGTTCCAGAAGCTTATCGTGTTCACCGAAGTTGGAATAGGTGTGGCGCTGGTGGCAGGCCTGTTCACCTTCATTGCGGCAGCGGTGGCGGTGGTCATGAATATAAACTTCATGCTGTCCACCGGGCTTAACGACTACTGGTTCCTGACCGCGTCCATTGCATGCCTGGGAGGAGCCGGCAGGGCCTTCGGCCTTGACCACTACGTGATACCTTACTTGAGGAACGTCACCAAAAAACTCTGGCACAACAGATAATAAGACACAAAAGCCCGCCGATACGGCGGGCTTTTAATACACCACCCCGTAGCCTCCGCCGGGAAACTGCCATGCTATGTTGTCATAGGGGCAGCCGTACGGACAGGCTCCGCATTCTATGCACCTTTCGTACAGCACCTTTATGCTGTCGTCCTCCCAGTAATATACCCTTGAGGGGCAGTAATAGGTGCAGGGCTTGTTCTCGCATTCTCTTGCACACACACTGTCCTTTTTTATAAAAATATGGGGTTTTTTATCCGGGATTATCGTCACCAGTTCGAGGGGATTCCTTTGGGTCCTGTTGAAATTGCTCAATTACAGCACCCCCCAGTTCTGAAGCCCGAACAGTACGTCCTTCACGGATTTGCCCAGCGGCTGCATATTTATTAGCTCCTCCACCATCTTTATTAAATTGTTTTTATCGCTGTCCAAGTTCTGCTCGAAATACTTGTACGCAAAGTCGTTCATGGCTTTTGTTATTAGGAAATCTGAATCCTGGAACTTGTTGAAATACGCCTCCACGTTCCTGCCCTTTTTCATGTTTTGATAGAAAAAGGACCCCTTGACCCTTTCCTCGTAGGATGAAAGTATATCCCTGCTGTACCGGTCCAGGGCACAGGCCTGGACCACCGCCTCGGCGGCGAACTTGCCGGTAATCATGGCAAGGTCCATGCCCCTGCGGCCGCTTATCATCTCCGCCGCGTCCCCCACCACAATAATACCGTCGTCCACCAGCGTGGGTATCTTTTTAAAGCCTCCCTTGGGTATGATATGCCCCATGTACCTTACCGGCTTGGCCCCCTGTATCAGCCTTTTTACCAGCGGGTGCTCCTTGAATCTCTCCAAAAGCTGAAGCGGGTTTAGCCCCTTGCCTACAATCTGGTTCAGGTACCCTCCCACTATTATGGAAAGGGAGCCCTTGTTGGTCCATATTCCTCCCTTTCCAATGGCCGGAGAAGGGGGATAGCCCACCATCCCGATGCTGGCCCCCTCGTCCTTTTCCAGGCTGAACCTGTCTTCTATTTTTTCCGCCGGAAGCTCCAGCACCTCCTTGACATACAGCGTCATTTCATTGGGCTTTAGCCTTTTTCTAAGCCCTGCCTTCTGTGTAAGGGCGGCCTGGGCCCCCTCCGCCAGTATTACCACATCGGCGTGTATTACATCCCCGCCCTCCAGTATTACCCCGTTCACCTTTTTGGAAAGAGGTCCAGTCTTATGGTACACAAGGTCAACTGCCAGGCAGCTTGTAAAAAGCTTTGCCCCTGCCTTGACCGCCTGGTCGGCGTACCATCGGTCGAACTTGTGGCGCAGTATAGTGTGCTTGTTATAGGGCGCCATGCCGAATTTTTTGCCGGTAAACCCCATCCTAACCGCCGAATCGTTGTCAAGCAGCCACAGTTCGTCTGATACAACCCTGCGCTCCAGCGGTATACCCTGGATGCTCCAATATTCCGGCAAAATCTGCTGGAAGGGCATGCTGGCGATGGTTCCTCCGGTCATGTTTTTGCTCCCCGGGTACTTTCCCCTTTCGAGAAGGGCGACAGAAAGATTGTTTCTTGCCATCATAAGGGCGGCGGTGGACCCTGCGGGGCCCGCTCCCACCACAACGGCGTTGTACCTGTCGTTTCCCATAAAAAAACCCTCCGTTAATCAAACCGATATCAGAGAACACGCACCGGTCAGGTCACAGAACGCCGACCGCTGTTCCCCGATAGTTTTAGTATGGTTATACGAAGGGGTTATATTCTGCCATTCCTTGTTTTTAGCCTAATTCCCGTTTTCCTGCCCGTATTCGCTGGTATAACTTTTGCGCATGGCCTGCACGTCCTCGAAGGATATTGGAACAGGCTGTCCCACCATATTGCAGAACACCGTGATCATGGCACCCTTTTCCACAATTTCGCATACCTTGAGGGCTTCCTTCAGGTTCTTTGCCACCCCCACCACCCCATGGTTGGCCATCAAGGCAGCCTGCCTGTCCCTTAGGGCGGCAAGGACATTGGACGCCAGAAGGTCGCTGCCCGGCAGCGCATACCTTGCTACCCGCACGTCCCCGCCCACCACCTGCACCAGTTCCTCCACGATGGGGGCAATATGCTTATGGGCGCAGGCAAGGGCCGTGGCGAAGGTGCTGTGGGTGTGCACCACCGCCCCTATATCCTCCCTGCCTTTGTACAGGGCGAGGTGCAGCGGTACCTCTATGGAGGGTTTTCTTTGACCCAGCACTACACTTCCCTTCATGTCCAGGACTACAATGTCCTCTTCCGTTATTTTATCGTATTCCATGCCGCTGGGGGTTATCGCAATTAGTTCCTCTCCTTCAATCCTGCAGCTTATATTGCCCCAGGTTGCCGTTACAAGTCCCCTCTCCAGCATTTTTAGCCCGGTCTCCAGTATGTCCTGCCTAGCCCTTTCTATGCTGTCCATAAGTCCTTCCACCTTTCCTCTACAGCCTTATTATTCCTTCGCTGCACCTGCATTTATCCAAGGCACCGCTTGAGCGGAAAACTTCCAGGAAAAGCTTTACAACATTCTCCCTTCCCCTTTTCATAATCTCTAAAATCTCGCTGTGGGAAATGGACTCATCCACCATACCGTTACACCAGTTGGTCACAATACCGACGGCTGCGTAGCAAAGGCCCAGTTCTCTTGCCAGCACCACCTCCGGGACACCGGTCATGCCCACCATATCCCCGCCCATTTCCTTAAAGAACCTTATCTCCGCCTTTGTCTCAAACCGTGGCCCCTCCACGCAGACATAGGTACCCCTGCCGCTTATATTTATGCCTGCCTTAGCAGCCTTTTCCTCCAAAGCGCTTATGAGGGCGGAACAGTAGGGGTCGGCCATGTCGGCATGCACCACTCCTCCCTCGCCGTCGTAAAAGGTACTTGCCCTCTGTTTCGTGAAGTCTATGAACTGGTCGGGTATTACCAGGCTTCCTGGAGGAAAGCCGGGGTTTAATGACCCCACCGCCGCGGTGACCAGCACCCTTTTCACGCCCAGCTGCTGCAGCGCCTTTACGTTGGCCCTGTAGTTAATCCTGTGGGGCGGAACTGTATGCCCCTTTCCGTGCCTCGGTAAAAATGCCACCTCGCCGGATTGCGTTTGCTGTATGTAAACCCTTGCCGTACCGTATGGCGTTTCTATGTCCCGCACAGCACTGCCGCCGTCCAGCTGGTATACTCCCGTGCCCCCGATTATTGCATTCTCCGCCAATTTGTTTTCCTCCCTTAGCTATTGAACAGCCTCTTCAGGCTTTTGTCCACCTCGAAGTACAGCCTTTCTTCATCTATACCGGTAAGCTTCCCATTATCCAGCAGAATTTTCCCATCCACCAGCGTATATGCCACGTCGGCGCCGCCGGCGGCATACACTGTATTCGAGATTAGGTCGTGCTGCGGATGCAGGTGGGGCTTGTTCATGTCAACCAGCACCAGGTCCGCCTTCATCCCCGCTTTAAGCATGCCCACACTGTCGTCTATACCAAGGGCCTTTGCGCCGTTTACGGTAGCCATTTCAATCGCCTTTGCCGCCGGCAAGACTTCTGCGTCCATAAGGCTCACTTTCTGCAGCAGCGCGGCGCTTTTCATCTCGCTTATCATGTCCAGGTTGTTGTTACTGCACGAGCTGTCGGTGCCAAGGGCAACGTTTATCCCGAGGTCCAGCATCTTCTTCACCGGAGCGATACCGCTTGCCAGTTTCATGTTGCTCTGGGGGTTGTGCACCGCGTTTACGCCGTGTTCCTTCATTATTCTCATATCGTCGTCGGTAAGGTGCACACAGTGGGCGCCTATCACCCTGTGCTCAAAAAGCCCTGCATCCCTGGCATATTCAATGGGCGTTTTGCCGTAGCTTTCCTTTATTTGGCGCACTTCATCCAACGTCTCGGCAAGATGTATATGTATCTTTGCCCCCAGCTCCCCCGCCAGGTCCGAAACAAGGGCAAGGAAGTCCGGTACGCAGGTGTAGGGCGCATGAGGCCCCAGCGAAACGTAAATCCTGCCGTCCGCTTCACCGTTCCATTCGCTGAAAAAGTTCCTGCAGTTTTGTATCCTTTCTTTCCAGTCATCGCCGGTGCTAACCATTCCAATGGAAAGGTCCGCCCTTATGCCCGTCTCGCTGACAGCGCGGGCCACCTCCTCCATGAAAAAGTACATGTCCGCAAAGGCGGTGGTGCCGCTCCTCAGCATCTCCGCGATGCTAAGCATAGCTCCCCAGTAAACGTCCTCCCCCGTAAGGCCCTCCTCCACCGGCCATATCCTTTCCTTAAGCCATTTCATGAGGGCTGTGTCGTCCCCGTAGCCCCGCATAAGAGACATGGAGCTGTGGGTATGGCTGTTTATAAGGCCGGGCAGTGCGGTCATACCGCTTCCGTCAATTATCCTGTCAAATTCGCCGCCGGTATCCCTCACCGTGCCTGCATACGCAATCCTGTCGTCCTCTATTTCTATTTGCCCCACGCTGTATACGTCGTCCGGCTTTATCATGGTAATTATGCTGCAGTTTTTGATAAGAATCCTCATGGTTTTATCCCTCCCCTTTTATCTTTTGTTTTAACCTCTGCAAATTTTCCCCTAAGGGTCTTTCTATGATACCCATCTCGGTTATGAATGCGGTTATATACCTCTCCGGTGTCACGTCAAAGGCCGGGTTAAAGACCCCTACCCCCTCCGGGGCTATTGCTATATCTTCTATATGGGTTACTTCACGGCGGTCCCTTTCCTCTATTATTATTTGGTCCCCGTTTTCCAGGTCGAAATCTATGGTGGTTGTGGGCGCCACCACATAGAAAGGTACATGGTTCTCACGGGCTATAACCGCCACGTTGTACGTGCCTATCTTGTTCGCCGTATCCCCGTTCAGGGCTATCCGGTCCGCCCCCACCAGCACCAGGTCCACCATTCCGTCTTTCATAAGCATCCCGGAAGCGCCGTCGGGTATAAGGGTGGCAGGGATATTATCCTGCACCAGTTCCCAGGCGGTAAGCCTTGCCCCCTGTAGCCGCGGCCTGGTCTCGTCCACGAAAACGTGTACATTCTTGCCCTGCCGGTGGGCGGCCCTTATAACCCCCAGGGCGGTCCCAAACTCCACCGTGGCAAGGCTGCCGGTATTGCAGTGGGTGAGGATGTTCGCTCCCGGCGGTATCAGGCGGCTGCCGTGCTCCCCTATTTTGCGGTTTGTCTCTATGTCATCCCCGGCTATTTTCTCCGCCGTATCCAGCACCATCCGGCAAATCTCACCGGGTTCCTTGTCGCTGTTTAGTTCTATTACCCGCTCAATCTCCTTTAACGCCCAAAACAGGTTTACCGCCGTAGGCCGGGTTGCGGCAAGGGTATTTGATGCTTTCTCCATCTTCGAAAGAAACTCCCGCCGGTCAAGACTGCAGTACTGCTTTGCCGCCAAAGCCATACCATAGGCGGCAGTAGCTCCGATGGCCGGGGCACCCCTTACCAGCATATCCTTTATTGCGGCGGCAACCTGGCGGTAATCATTGCACCTTTTGTACTCCAGGGTTTGGGGGAGCCTTCGCTGGTCTATCAGCACCACTTCGCCCTGTTCCCAGAAAACCGTTCTCAATGTTAAACCCTCCTTTACCCTATAGTATATACAACAATTTTTACCGGAATCCTTTATGCACGTTTGTAAACACCCTTAAAATTCATTAAATATGGACATAATAATCCTTAAATGGAGGTCTTTGACTTGAAAGAACACGTAAAAGCCTTGCTTAAGAAACGTGGCGTTGAAATGGTAGACATAGCAGAGATAGTATTCGAAATGCAAAAAAAATATCTGCCCATAGATATGAACCTGTGTCTAAGGGTGGTCGAAAGCGTACTGGAAAAACACGAAGTGCAGAACGCAATACTAACCGGTATCGCGTTGGATATGGCCGCCGAAAAAAAGCAGGTGGAGGAGCCGCTCCTGTCAATGCTGCTCGGAGATGAGCCGCTGTACGGAGTGGACGAGATACTATCCTTAAGCATAACCAATATATACGGTTCCATCGCCCTGACAAACTTCGGCTATATTGACAAACTCAAGGTGGGCGTTTTAACCAGGCTTAACCGTAACATGGATGTGCAGTGCAATACATTCCTGGACGACCTTGTAGCCGCCGTCGCTGCCGCCGCCTGTTCGAAGCTGGCCCACAGTTTTGAAAAGGCAAAAAAAATGCAGAGCAACGTTCAATGAGCGCTTGTGCGAATTGTGCGCCAAAATACGGGCGCTAAAGCACCTACCGGACGCATTTTGCATGCATCGCGCCGCGAACGTTTAAAAAATGCCCAAAAGATGCCCGCCTGCAGAGGCAGAGGTCTTTTGGACATTTAATCGATGCCTGCATTAGACTTCAACATATTGTAAAAAGAAATGGAAGAATTCCGCCGTGCTAAGCTGTGCCATGGGAAGCACAACCTGGGTTGCCCTGTGGAAGGACTTGGCGGTTTTCCGCAGCTTGACCTTGTCCCGGTAATGCGCGGCTGTCTTGGCGTTCTCAAGCGCAAACTGCGCCGGGCTGTCAAGCTTTCCGTATCTGCCGCCGGAGGATACGGCGTACTCGGTAAACCTTTTCTTTACCCACTGTTCGTACCTTCTGTGCCCCGGCGACATGGAGTTGGCTGCATGCTGCGGTACACATAAGTCCTGAACTATATGGGCAGCGGCCCCCAAAAAGAACATGGCTTTGCTGTGCCTTCCCTCTTTCCAGTGTCTTACCGCCTTGTTGAAATACCAGACGGTCTGGTCCACCGCGTTGGCGAATTTGAGCTTTCCTTTGCCGTTGTCGGGGTTGAAATAGTGGGTAATGTTTTTCCAGCCAATATCCGCCCAGTTCACGCCTTTGTCAAGGTCTTCACCGTAAAATTCAATAATGTTGGCATAGTTTCCATAGCCGTCATTTCTTAATATGTCCACGGCTTGGCGGTTAAAAAACTGGTGGCAGTAATTTATATTGGTCCTGGCAGGCTGTAGGGAACTGGTAATGCCTATCAGCCATCTTGCCCCATAGGTTAAATATGAATGACCTATTATATTGACTTCCATTTCAGTCTCCCTATTCTAATCAGATTTTGAGCCAAACTCATCAGGCTGCACCCGGCCCAAACAAATTTCTTTATGATATATCGGCACAGCAGTGAACTTTTTAAAAACATATTTAAAGTATACCATGGGACCCTCTTGACTGAAAGTAAAAAAATACTGATTTTTCAGTAAGATTTTGTTACCGGAGAATGTTTAATCTTCCCTTGCATAATTGGTTGGACACAATTATAATGGTATTCGGAGGTTTTTCATGCCAACGTAGCTCAGCCGGTAGAGCGACGCACTCGTAATGCGTAGGTCGTGGGTTCAAGTCCCATCGTTGGCTCCAGTAAAAAGCTTGTCCCGCATAGGTTTGCGGGACAGTAATATTTTGGATAAGTTTTTCAATAAGTCGTTTTGGGTACTATTTGGGTACTATTTCGGTGGGAATTACGCTTGCTTATGTTCAGCAGGCGTTTTCTTATTGATTACACTTTCCATAATGTTAGCGGCCTGCTTGTCCGCACTTCGGAGAGCATGAGCATATACCCGCATTGTGACATCGGGGTTAGCATGTCCCATTCGTCCGGCAACTGCTCGTACGTTCAGCCCTTCATGGATAAGCAGCGTTGCTGCCAAGTGCCGCAAATCGTGAAATCGTATTGCCGGTAGGTTGTGACGCTTCAAAAACTTCTTGAATATATCCCCTATCGTATCCGGGAAAATAATGTCCCCGTTCCATTTCGTAAATACCCAATCACCGTCCTGCCACAGGTTGCCAAGCCTCATTTTCTGTTCAAGCTGCCATTTCCGATATTCTTTCAATAACCGTACAGTAGAAGCCGGAAGGGCAAT
>DASRVG010000053.1:0-5771 GCA_035655175.1 Clostridia bacterium
AAAAAGAGGTGGCTTTTTTGGAGGCCGCTGAACAATAGGTTTTTTCCTTGTCAACTTAAAGGTCCCTCGCTATCGCAAGGTCCTTTGTTCCGCTCAGGATGACAAAATAGGACTTTTTCGGTGGGCTCCATTTTTGCTGACCGGGATACTTAAGGACTGACTGTCGGAAATATATAAAGGAGTTTTGGTGGACAGAATAAAAATACTTTGACATACCATAAAGAAGCCTGTATAATACCAATATACCCCTTGGGGGTATATTGGCCCGGGAATGATTAAACACTACGGGGGCGGGTATTAATTCAAAAAAGATGCACAGCAATGGACCGACCGGAGGTGGGATTGTGGAGAAAACGAACGAAACTAGCGAAGGATTTGGTAAAGTTACATTTAAGATTTCTGGTATGACCTGTGCGGCCTGTTCCAGCCGGGTTGAAAAGAGATTAAGCAAGGTGGAGGGCGTGCACAAAGCCGCCGTTAACCTGGCCGTTGAAAAAGCAACGGTGGAATACGATGTTAAAAGGGTGAGCCCGGAGCAGTTGATAGAAGTGATACGGGATACCGGCTATGACGTGGTGTTGGATAAGGTTGAATTAAGGCTTAAGGGCATGACCTGCGCTGCCTGCGCCGCTAGGCTGGAAAAGGCCTTAAATAAGCTGGACGGCGTTGTAAAGGCAGTCGTCAATTTTGCCATGGGAAATGCCATGGTAGAGTACAACGCGTCTCAGGTAACGGTGGGGGATATGATAAAGGCTGTACAAAGGGCCGGATATGACGCCGAGGAAAAAACCCGGGAGGATGAAGACATTGAAAAAAAGGAACGCGAAAGGGAGCTAAGACAGCTAAGGGGCCTTTTTATCATGTCGGCGATTCTTTCCTTCCCGCTGGTTGCGGCAATGGTGTTTCATCTTATTGGAAGTCCCATAGAAATACTTCATAACCCTTGGGTGCAGATGTCATTGGCAACGCCGGTGCAGTTTGTGGTGGGCTACAGGTTTTATAAAGGTGCCTACCATGCCCTTAAGGGAGGCGGAGCCAACATGGACGTGCTGGTGTCGATAGGCACCACCGCAGCTTATCTGTACAGCGTATACAACGGATTTTTTGCGGGAGACGCTATGAACCTGTATTTTGAAGCTTCCGCCGTTGTAATTACGCTAATAATGCTGGGCAAATACCTGGAGGCGGTGGCAAAGGGCAAGACCTCCGAGGCCATAAAGAAGCTGATGGGGCTTAGGGCCAAAACCGCGAGGGTGGTAAGGGACGGCCGGGAAGAGGACATACCGGTGGAAGACGTGGTAATAGGCGATATTGTGGTGGTACGTCCGGGGGAAAAGGTACCGGTGGACGGCGAGATAACCGAGGGGCGCTCAGCCATTGACGAATCCATGCTTACCGGCGAGAGCATACCGGTGGAGAAAAACCCCGGTGATACGGTCATAGGCGCCACGATAAACAAGACCGGGAGTTTCAAGTTCCGTGCCACGAAGGTGGGCAGGGACACGGTACTTTCCCAGATAGTAAGGATGGTGGAGGAAGCCCAGGGGTCCAAGGCGCCCGTTCAGAAACTGGCGGACAAAATATCCGGGGTATTTGTACCGGTGGTAATGGTTATAGCCTTGATTTCCCTGCTTCTCTGGTGGCTGGTAGCTAAAGACCTAAACGCGGGGATAATAAACGCGGTGGCGGTATTGGTTATCGCCTGCCCCTGTGCCTTGGGCCTTGCGACCCCCACCTCTGTAATGGTGGGTACCGGCAAGGGTGCCGAAAACGGGATACTGATAAAGGGCGGCGAATACCTGCAGAGAGCCCATGAGATTGACACGCTCATTCTTGACAAGACCGGCACCATAACAAAGGGGGAGCCGGAGCTTACCGATGTTATAAGCACCGGAAGCCTTTCGGAGGAAGAGGTTTTAAGGTTCGCCGCCATAACCGAGCGGGGCTCGGAGCACCCGCTGGGAGAAGCCATAGTAAAGGGCGCCCGGGAAAGGGGCATAGAACTGTCTGAAGCCTCGGAGTTTGAAGCGGTACCGGGACATGGGGTTGTGGCCGTAATTGAAGGCAAAAGAATACTTCTTGGGAACCGCCGGCTTATGCAAAAGGAAGGCGTAAGCCTTGGCGATGCTGAACAGGTCCTTTCAAGGCTGGAAACGGAAGGCAAAACCGCTATGCTTATGGCTGTGGAGGGAAGCCTTGCGGGAGTATTGGCGGTGGCTGACACTCTGAAGGAAAACTCCAAAAAGGCCGTGGAAGAGCTAAAGAGCATGGGAATAGATATTTACATGATAACCGGGGATAATAAAACCACGGCGGAGGCCATAGCGCGGCAGGTGGGTATAGACAACGTGCTGGCCGAGGTGCTGCCCGAGCACAAGGCGGAGGAAGTGATGAAGCTAATAAAGGCGGGCAAGGTTACCGGAATGGTGGGGGACGGGATAAACGACGCCCCGGCCCTTGCCGCGGCCGATGTGGGCTTTGCCATAGGCACCGGGACCGATGTGGCAATGGAGGCGGCAGACATAACGCTTATGGGCGGCGACCTTATGGGCATCGCGCTGGCGATAAGACTTAGCCGTGCAACCATGAGGAATATTAAGCAGAACCTTTTCTGGGCCTTTGCCTACAACAGCTTAGGCATACCCTTTGCAGCTTTAGGCTTCTTAAGCCCTGTCATAGCGGGGGCCGCCATGGCCTTTAGCTCGGTGTCGGTGGTGTCAAACGCGCTGAGGCTAAAAAGGGTCAAGCTAAGGTAAAGACAAGGGGTGCCCGGACTTGTTGCACGGGGTGTAAGAGTATGAAGCAGCGAGAGGGAAGGGGGGATAGCATGAAAAAAAGCACATTAAACGTGGAAGGCATGTCCTGCAATCACTGCGTTATGGCGATAAAAAAGACGGTTGGCGCAATCCAGGGCGTGGAAAACGTGGATGTAAACCTTGAGGGAGGCACTGTTACGGTGCAGCACGGCGACGGGGTGAACCTGGAGCAGCTTAAGGAGGCAATCCAGGGTGCAGGCTATGAAGTAAAGGATTAAGGAATGTCCAATTAAGGTAAGGGGACACACCGCTGCTGATGCGGGTATTCCTTGCTGCGGAATGTCCCCATTAGGGTTCCTTGTTGCGGTATGTCCCCGAATTTTATAGGGTGGCGGAGAGGATTTCCCTGTCACTTTTTTATGCGCAAAAGACAGGTGATGTTCTAACGGATTCTTTTCCTTCTTGACCAGTGTGGTCATTTAACATATAATAATGAATGACCATACTGGTCATTTGTTTCGATGACCAACTAGGATAATGGGGTGATTATTATAAACCATAAATTTTTTAGCCTAAAACCTGAAAAGCGCGAGCGAATCATTAACGCGGCACTAAAAGAGTTTGCAAAAAACGGTTACGACAAGGCTTCGACCAACGAGATAGTCAAGGAATCTGGGATATCTAAAGGTTCATTATTCAACTATTTTATCAGTAAAAAAGAACTGTATTTATTCCTGCTTGATTATGTAGTCAAGGTTATTGAGCAAATGTACGATGAAGTGGACTGGAGTGAAACCGACTTTTTCAAAAGAATGAGGCAATTCGGACTGGTAAAATTCAAAACCTATAAAAAGTTCCCGCATGTATTTGATTTTATTAATGCCGTAACCAATGAAGATGCTGCCGAAGTAAGACCCGAAATCAAAAGTATAAGCAAGGACCTTATATCAAGCGGCTTGGAACGGGCTTATGAGAACATTGACTTCACAAGATTTCGGGATGACATCGATATTAAAAAGTCCATTGATATTATTAACTGCGCAATACTGGGTTTGGCCGAACAGAAAAGGAACAGGGTAAGTTCCTTTGCAGATGTTGGCATTGAAGTGCTTGACGAATTTGACGAGTACTTTAAAATTTTGGAGCGCTGTTTCTATAAAGAGGGGGAGAGGTAGAGTATGTTTATTGATGTTTCGAACCTTAAGAAGAGCTATACATCGGGGGCTGTCAGAAATGAGGTATTGAAGGGGGTAGAAATGAAACTAGACAGGGGGGATATAGGTGTCATCCTTGGACCTTCGGGCTCCGGCAAGTCAACGCTGATGAACATTATAGGAGGCGTAGACCGGGCGGACAGCGGCCGGGTCCATGTTGACGGGGTTGAGATAAATGATTTGAGCGATGACCAACTTACCGAATACAGGCGAAGGGATGTCGGCTTTATATTCCAGTTCTATAACCTGGTTCCCAACCTTACGGTAGCGGAAAACATTGAAGTGGTTTCAAATATCAGCAAATCCCCCCTAAACGTCGACGAAGTACTCGAGGCTGTAGAAATGAAGGATAAAAAACGCCGCTTTCCCAGGGAGCTTTCGGGCGGAGAGCAGCAGCGAGTTTCCATTGCAAGGGCCATAGTCAAAAATCCCAAGCTTTTGCTCTGTGACGAGCCAACCGGGGCCCTTGATTACCAGACTTCACGCAGCATCCTGAAGCTTTTGCAGCAGGTGAATAAAGAATTCGGAACAACCATTCTGATGATAACCCACAATACAGCCATTGCCGCCATGGCTAACAGGGTATTTAGATTAAGAAGCGGCAAAGTGGTTGATGAAGCGGTCAACCAGGTGATTATTCCAGCCGAAAGGATTGAGTGGTGATGGCTTTGAATAAAAGGGTATTTCGTTTCTTGAAGGAAAACAAGCTGCGTTACCTGGGTATTCTTACGCTTATTATCCTTGGGAGCTATACCTTTGTAGTGGCTGCGGGACTTGCCCAGAATCTTGCCGACCTTGTCACAACCTTCACGGAGGGGCATATGCAGGAAGACCTGTCCTTTAGAGCCGATAATGCTGTTCTTGATAGTGCTAAACTTGGGAAAGAAGTCAATGCAGTAATTGAAAAGTACCTGTCCCTTGACGCTGCCATCTCGGATACGCTTACGCTGCGGCTCTTAAGCAAAACGGAAAAGCTGAACATCCCGGCTGTCATTGAGGGCAGGGGGCTTTCCGGTCCCGGTGAAATTCTCCTTGACCCTTCCTTTGCCAGGGTCAACGGTTATCCCGTAGGAAGCCAAATAGAAGCGGCGGGTAAAAGCTTCACCGTGGTGGGATTTGTTTCTTTGCCCCACTATATCTATCCGCTAAAGAATGTGAATGATGTTTTGTATTCGCCCAATGAGTTCGGCGTGGGGGTTGTAAGCCGTGAAGCCTTTTCAGGCTTAGATAATGCCTTAAGTATATATTCGGTGAGGTTCAATGACAGAACGAAAAGCCTTAACGAACAGGCGTTGGGACTGCGTGAACATCTACGGGAAGAGGGTATCGCTGTTTCAGATTGGATTGATATTTTGAACAACAAACGGGCAAGAATGGCTTGGGCATCCATAACCGGCATGCGAACCATGAGCGTGCCGCTGCCGGTGGCAATGTTCCTTTTATCCTGCCTGATTATCGGCATCATGTTCTGGCGCATGATTCGCCGGGAATCGGTTATAATCGGGACACTTTATGCCCAGGGTTACCGGCGGCGGGAGCTGATGCGGTACTATATTTCGATTCCGCTGCTCATAGCTTTTGCGGGTGGAATGATAGGAAGCCTTTTGGCACTGCCCTCTATAAAACCAATGGTCATGGCGATGATTGCCTACTACAACGTCCCTGTTCCAGGCATTAAGTTAAGCTTTGTAAACGTACTGATTGGGATACTGACGCCCATAGCGTTTTTAGGCATAAGCAGTTATCTGGTTATTCACTCGGAACTTAAAAGGTCCCCGGCGGAGCTCATGAGGGGCGATAA
>DASRVG010000054.1:0-10474 GCA_035655175.1 Clostridia bacterium
GGAAAGGGATATCGACATGGAGCCGCCGGTACCGCTAACCGGCGAGCCGCCGCACCGGTTCAGCCAAAGCAGGGACCTTGCGCACCTGGAAAGGGAGTATTTCCGGTTTCCCTGCAGGGTTTACCGGGAAGGGACCAGGGATATTAGCATCTTTGCAGCCGCCAATATATACTCGGAGGTGGAACATACCGCGGCGGATATCCTTAGACTGTGCAGGGACGAGGGATTGAGATATAGGGACATTGCAGTGGTGGTTAGGGATTCCGCGAGCTACAACAAGCTCATCGGGTCGGTGTTTGGCGAATACGGTATACCCTGTTTCGTGGACGGCAAGAAGGACATCCTTGGCAATCCGCTTGTGCAGTACATACTTTCGGCACTGGATATATTCATACACAATTGGTCTTACCAGGCGGTGTTCAGAAACCTGAAAACAGGGCTTGCAGGAATTTCGCCGGAGGACATTGACGTCCTGGAAAACTACGTTTTGGCCTGCGGTATAAGGGGCAGCGCCTGGACCCGTCAAGGGGAATGGACCATGGGAATGGGGATATCCTTTGACGATGGCCCCATGTCGGATTATGAAAGGGAAACGCTGGAGAGGGTAAACCGGGTAAGGGATAGGATAACCGCTCCCCTTAAGGACCTGCGCTCCAAGATGAGAGGCAGAAAAAGGGTGCGGGACCTTTGCACGGCCTTGTACGGTTTCCTGTGCGACGTGGGGGTGCCCGAAAGGCTTCAAGAGAGAATCCGCCGGCTGGAGAGGGCCGGTGAGCTGAACCTTGCCAATGAATACCGGCAGATATGGGGCATAGTCATGGAGGCACTGGACCAACTGGTGGAAGCGGTGGGGGACAGGTTGACGGACATTGAAGGTTTCAGGAGGCTGTTGGAGGCGGGGCTTTCGGAGTACAGGGTGGGCTTAATTCCCCCGGCCCTTGACCAGGTACTGGTGGCCAACGCGGAGCGGTCCAGGAGCCATGATATTAAGGCTCTTTATATACTGGGGGTGAACGACGGCGTGTTTCCGGCCCTGTGCAGCGATGAGGGAATGCTGTGCGACCGGGACAGGGAGGACCTGCGCGCCATGGGCATTGACCTGGCCCAGGATACCCGGACGAAGGCCCTTGAGGAGCAGTATCTAATATACAGCCTTTTGACCGCCCCCTCGCGATACCTGCGTATAAGCTACCCGATAGCCGACCATAGGGGCCGGTCCATGAGGCCGTCGGGAATAATATCGCGTATTAAGAAAATCTTTCCACAGGTTAAGGAATACAGTAATGTCTTGGACAGCGAGACCGACAGCCCGGAACTGGTGTCGGCCCCGCTGCCCACCTTCAACCGTCTTGTCTCCAATGTAAGGAGAGATTTGGAGGGGACGGGAATAAACGATGTATGGCGGCAGGTGCACCGCTGGTACATGGACAAGCCCGAATGGGCGGACCGGTGCAGGACCATGCTTTCGGGTCTTCATTATACCAACCAGGCCGGCAGAATAGGCGGGGAAAAGGCCAAGAAACTGTACGGCAGCCCGCTGTACACCAGTATTTCAAGGCTGGAGCGGTTTGCCGCCTGCCCCTTTGCCTATTTCGTGCAGTACGGCCTTAGGGCAAGGGAAAGGAAGCAGTTCGGCTTCAGCGCCCCCGATATGGGCACCTTCATGCACAATGTGATAGACCGGTTCTCCAAAGAGCTGGCGGACAAGGGGATGACCTGGAGGGATATTGACAGGGAATGGTGCCGCCGGGAAGTTGACGCCATTGTGGACCGCATGCTTAATTCGAAGGCGGCGGCAGTTTTGGACAGCTCGCCAAGGTACAAATACCTTACCCTAAGACTTAAACGAGTTCTGACAAGGGCGGTATGGATGATTGCCCAGCATATAAGGATGGGCGGATTTGAACCGCTGGGTTACGAGCTGGCCTTTGGGGAAAAAGACGGCCTTCCGCCGATTGTGCTGGACCTTCCCTCCGGCGAAAGGGTAAGTTTAACCGGCAGGATTGACAGGGTGGACGTTCTTCAGGCGGAGGACGGCACCTATATAAGGATTATTGACTACAAGTCCGGAGTAAAGAAATTTAACCTGTCCGACCTGTACTACGGTCTGCAGGTTCAGCTTATTACATACCTCGCGGCGCTTCTGGAAAGTGCCACGGACCTTTTAAAGGGACCGGCACTGCCGGCGGGGGTCCTGTATTTCAGGATAGACGACCCGATTGTTAAAAACGGCAGGGGAATGACCGATGAAGAGATAGAAAAGGCCATAATGAAAAAGTTTAGGATGGACGGCCTTGTGTTGAAAGATGTAAAGGTGATAAGGGGTATGGACAAAGACTTGGAAGGAAACTCCCTCATAATACCTGCCAGGATAAACAAGGGAGGTGACCTGGGCAAGTCATCGGCAGCCAGCGCCGAGCAGTTTGAACTTTTGAAAAGATATGTAAAGGGTCTTCTGACAAAGACCGCGGAACAGATGCTTGGGGGGGACGTATCCATAGCCCCTTATAAAAAGAACGGGTTCACTCCCTGCAGCTACTGCGAATATTCTCCGGTTTGCCAGTTTGATACGGCCTTTCCGGATAACCGGTACAGGATTCTTACGGATATCAAGGAACAGCAGTTCTGGGGGCTTATTGGCTATAGAGAAAAGCTGGAAAAGGGTGAGGTCAAATGAACAAAATGGAATGGACCAGGGAGCAGCTTGAAGCCATAACCGAAAGAGGGTGCAACCTGTTGGTGGCGGCGGCGGCGGGGGCGGGCAAAACGGCCGTTCTTGTTGAAAGAATAATCCGACGAATTACCGACAGGGATGACCCGGTAGACATCGATTCCCTTATGGTGGTTACCTTCACCAATGCCGCGGCTACCGAAATGCGGGAAAGAGTTGGGGACGCACTGGAGGAAGCCCTTGACCGGAACCCGGATTCTGCCAGGCTGCAGAGGCAGTTGTCGCTATTAAGCAAAGCTACCATAACCACGATGCATTCCTTCTGCTTGGAAGTGATACGAAACAATTTTCACCGCATCGATATTAACCCTGGGTTCAGGGTGGCGGATGAGACCGAGACCGTTTTAATGAAACTGGAAGCCCTGGAGGAACTGTTCGAGAGCCTTTACGAAGACCCGACCGAAGAGTTTTTGAACCTGGTGGAGTGCTTCGGCGGCAGGAGGGACGACCGCGCGCTGCAGCAGATGGTGCTTTGGCTGTACGAGTTTGTCCAGAGCTATCCGTGGCCGGAGGATTGGCTGAGGGAAAAATCGGAAAGCTTTAACCTGCCGCAAGGGGTGAACTTTGGAAACACCGAATGGGCAAAGGTCCTGGCCGAAAGCATAAGGATAGAACTTGACGGCATGCTGGAGAAAATGAAGGAAGCCGTCGAGATAATACGCGTATCCCGGGGCCTTCGACCATACCTGGACAGGTACCTTGAGGATATTAGAAATATTGAATCGCTTATGGAGTTGACCGAAGGGGAATGGGACAGGCTGCGGGAGGCTTTTTTGGCGATGGAGTTCGGCAGCCTTTCGCGGTGCGGTAAGCAGGCCGATGAAACCGCAAAGGAGCGGGTTACCGCCCTAAGGAACGGTGTAAAGGCCGGGATTAAAAAGATGAAGGAGGAACTGTTTGCGCTGACGCCGGCGGAAGTGGTGGACGACATAAGGAGGATGTACCCGTTTACGAAATGCCTGTCCGGCCTTGTGACAGCCTTCGGGCGGAAGTACTCGGCCAAAAAGAGGGAGAAATCAGTGCTGGACTTTAACGACCTGGAGCACTACTGCCTGGAGGCGCTTACCGAAAGGGACGGCGAAGGCGGGATAGTTCCTTCCGAGGCGGCCATGATGTACCGCGAAAGGTTTAAGGAGATATTGGTGGATGAGTACCAGGACAGCAACCTTGTCCAGGAAGTGATAGTGAACACCATATCGGGGAACGGGAATGAGGGGCCGAGGGTATTTGTAGTGGGGGACGTGAAGCAGAGCATATACCGGTTCAGGCAGGCAAGGCCGGAGCTGTTCTTGTCGAAGTATAAAAGCTATTCCACCGAAACCGGCTGCAAGGACAGGAAGATAATGCTTTACCGGAACTTTAGGAGCAGGGAGGATATTATAAACGCGGTTAACCTGGTGTTCGGCAGGATAATGTCCGTTACGGTGGGGGAGCTTGACTACACGGCGGAGGAAGCCCTAAACCCCGGGGCGGAGTACCCGGCCCCCGCTGAAGGGGTCCAGGAAGTTGGCGGGCCGGCGGAGCTTCATATCATAGACAGGGCGGATGACGCGGCGAAGGAAATCCTAACGCCGGAGGAAGAATATGACGGGGAGGAAGCTCTATTGGGAGAAGATGAGCCGGACGCGGTGCAGTCCGAAGCCATTCTTATAGCAAGGAGGATAAAGGAATTGGTGGAACCCCCGGCAGGCACATCCCCCCTAAGGGTTTATGACCGGCGGCTGGGAAGCTACAGGGATGCGCAGTACAGGGATATAGTGGTGCTTCTGAGGGCTACAAGGAACTGGGCGGAGGTCTTTATGGAGGAGTTTTCCCTTGCTGGGATTCCGGCTTACGCCGATACTTCCACCGGGTATTTCCAGGCCGCCGAGATACAGGTAATGATATCCCTACTGCAGATAATTGACAATCCGATGCAGGACATACCGCTGCTGGCGGTTCTTAAGTCGCCGGTGGGGGCCTTTACACCGGAAGAACTGATGGATATTAGGCTGCATGACAGGGAAGTGCCCTTTTACGTTGCGATGAAGGGGCTGGCGGAAAACGGCGGCGGAAGCACCGCCGCGAAAGCCGCCGCTTTTTTGGACAGGCTGGACGGTTGGCGGGAAAGGGCGCGGAATATGTCCACCGACGAGCTTATTTGGTACCTTTTTTCCGATACCAACTACTACAGCTTTGCCGGGGCGATGCCGGGAGGACTGCAGAGGCAGGCAAACCTGCGCATGCTTTACGAGAAGGCGAGGCAGTACGAGGAGACCAGCTACAGGGGGCTTTTCAATTTTATAAACTTCATAAACAGCCTAAAGTCGGGCAGCGGTGACCTGGGCAGCGCACGGATGCTGGGAGAGAATGAAAACGTTGTAAGGGTCATGAGCATACACAAGAGCAAGGGGCTTGAATTCCCTGTGGTTATAGTGGCGGGGTGCGGTAAGAGCTTTAATTTCCAGGATATGAACCGAAGGCTGCTGGTGCACCATGACCTGGGCTTCGGCCCGGATTACGTGGACCCCGAAAAAAGGATTGCTTACCCCACGCTGGTCAAACAGGCTCTTAAATGCAAGTTGAAGCTGGAGACGCTTTCGGAGGAGATGAGGATACTGTATGTAGCCTTTACCCGGGCCAGGGAAAAGCTGATAGTTACCGGTTCGGTGAGGAACTTGGAGAAGGCGGCGGAAGGGTGGCGGCCCGGGCCGGGGGAAGAAAACGGCAGGCTTGCGGTGTACCGGACGGTAAACGTGAGAAATTACCTGGATTGGCTGTGCCCATGCCTTTGGGAGCAAGGGGACAGTTCTTTTGCCTCCGCCGTGTATGAACCGGTATCGGCTGATTCGGCAAACCGGAGGGAGAATTCTCCCGGTTCGGCGGGGAGTGAGCCGGTGCCGATAAACCATGGGGACAGCCCTTGCGGTCCATCGGAGTACCGACCGGTATCTGCCGTTTCAAACGGGCATAGTGGAATGGACCCGGGACCAAGGCAGGAACAAGGCCTGCCCCTGCATGGCTGCTGGCATATCCGGGCGTGGAACAAGAATGAACTTTCCAGGGATACCGTCGGGGCTAAAAGAGACATAACCGTAGGCGCCACTGAGACTGTCGGAGCCGACGGGGACCAAGGGCCCGGCCGATACGGCGATGAAATAATAAAAAGGCTTGAATGGGAGTACCGTTACAAGGAGGCCGCCCGGCTGCCGGTGAAACTGTCGGTAACAGAGCTTAAAAGGCGTGTCGGCGCCGAGTTTGCCGAGGAATACCTTCCCATGCAAACATTTGGCCCCAAGCCGGCGGGAAAGCCCTCCTTCCTTGACCAAAGCAGGGGGTTCAGCGCCGCTGAAAAGGGCAGTATACTGCATTTCGTAATGCAGCACCTGGACCTTGCAGGACCCCTTGACCGGGAGGGGATCAAAGACCAAGTGGCAGGTATGGTGTCCCGGGAACTGCTTACGCCGCAGGAGGCACAAGTGGTGGACACCGCCAAGCTGGAGGAGTTTTTCGGTTCAAAGTTGGGGCAAAGACTTCTCAAGGCGGACCGAATTTTTCGGGAGGTGCCCTTCAACCTTGACATAAGGGCCGCCGATGTGTACCGGGAACTGGACGGAGAAGTGTACGGGGAAGAAACCATCCTGCTGCAGGGGGTCATTGACTGCTGTTTTGAAGAGGATGGAAAAATGATACTGGTGGACTACAAGACCGACCGGGTGAAGCAAGGGGACGGTTCCTTTGCTTCCGAACAGGATGACGGTCCTTCTGACCGGTCCAGCCAGGAAGATGCAGACAGGATAAAAGAAAAGTACAGGTCACAGGTAGAGTACTATGCGTTCGCTCTTGAGCGTATCACCGGCAAACCGGTGACTGAAAAGTACCTGTACCTTTTTGACACGGGACAGGTGGTGGGGTATTAACTACCGGCTGTAAAAAACAAAGGGGGTGGGTGAATGCGCATACTGCATACATCCGACTGGCATCTCGGGCGGTCGTTGGAGAATATAAGCCGCATAGAGGAGCAGCGGGAGTTTATTGACCAACTCTGCGATATAGCCGACGAGGAAAGGATTGACCTGGTGCTGGTGGCCGGGGATGTTTACGACAGCTATAACCCCTCTGCGGCGGCGGAGGAACTGTTTTATTATGCCCTGGACAGGCTGAACGACGGCGGCGGCAGGGCGGTGGTGGTCATTGCCGGAAACCATGACAATCCCGAAAGGCTGTGCGCTTCAAATCCGCTGGCATCAAAAAACGGTATAATACTGCTGGGCTACCCCGGCAGCCGGGCCGGCGTTAATAAATACGGCAGCGCCAAGACCGGGGTTGTGGACTCCGGTGCCGGCTGGCTGGAAGTGGGGATTTCGCGCTGCGGCCATACGGCGGTGATTATTGCCCTTCCCTATCCTTCCGAGGCAAGGCTTGAGCAGCTACTAACAAGGGAAACCGATGAAAAAACGCTCCAGAGGGCGTATTCGGACAGGGTGGGCAGCATAATTTCAGCCCTGAGCCGCAAATACAGGGCCGACACGGTGAACCTTGCCCTAAGCCATTTATTTATGAGCGGCGGCAAACAATCGGAATCCGAGAGGGTACTGCAGGTGGGCGGCGCGCTGACGGTGGAACCGGAAGTCCTTCCAGCCCGGGCCCATTTCACGGCCCTCGGGCACCTGCATCGGCCGCAGCAGGTCAAGTCCGCACCCTGTCCCGCCTATTATTCCGGCTCCCCCCTTGCCTACAGCTTTTCAGAATCCGACTATGCAAAGGCCCTTTACATAATAGACGCAGCGCCGGGCAAGCCGGCGGACATCCGGGAGCTGTACTTGAGCTGCGGCAGGCCGCTCAAAAGATGGATCGCGGTGAACGGCATTGAAGAGGCCCTAAGGTGGGCCGCCGAGGGAAGGGACAAAAATGCGTGGATTGACCTGGAGGTACATACCGACAGCATTATAACCATAGAGCAGCAAAAAACCCTGAGGGAATTGAACCCGGGGATTCTAAACATAAGGCCGGTTATAAGGCAGCAGGACTGCCTGCTTCCTGCCTGGGAAAGCCGTGAGACCAAAAGCGTGGACCAGCTTTTCCGGGAGTATTACCTTTATAAGACCAAGACCGAAATATCCGAGGAGCTAATGAGTACTTTCTTGGACATTCTTAACGACAGTGATGATTTGGAGGATGAAAACTCCGGAGGTGACGGGTATGAGGCCCAGGTACCTTGAGCTAAAGGGGCTCCAAAGTTTTAAGGAGGTCCAAAGGGTAGACTTTGACACCCTGGGGGAAACCGGCCTGTTCGGTATATTTGGCCCTACCGGCAGCGGAAAGTCCACGGTGCTGGACGCAATTACGCTGGCATTGTACGGCAGTGTGCAGAGAGCGGGCAGGGGTACCCAGGGCATAATAAATACCGATATGGACGAGCTGCAGGTGTCCTTTACCTTTGACCTGCTGAAGGGGACAGCCAGGAGGACCTACAGGGTTGACCGGGTTTACAGGCGCAAAAAGGGCTCGGATGTATCGGTGGAGAACAGGCTGGCAAGGCTCTACGAGATGGTCAAAGAAGGGGATTTGGTCATTGCCGACAGGCTGGGGGATGTCAACAGCAAAATCCGGGACCTGATAGGGCTTAATTCGGAAGATTTTACCCGATCGGTGGTGCTGCCCCAGAACAAGTTCCAGGAGTTCCTAATGCTGGATGGCGCGGAAAGAAGGAAAATGCTGGAAAGGATTTTTTACCTGGAAGAATACGGTCAGCGGCTTACCGAAAAGCTGACAGCACGGCTTAACGGCGTTGAAAAACAGTTGGAAAATGTCGAAGGGGCCATTTCCTCCCTCGGCGATGCTTCAAAGGAGGCACTTGAAGCCGCCGAGAGGCGCCTTAAAGAGGCGGCGGCGTTTAAGGATAAGGCGGACAGGGAATTGCAGCTTATCGAAAAGGAGCTGGGTGCTGCCAGGGAAATATGGGAACTGCAGGCTGAGCTGCAGGCCATAGCGCGGGAAGAGGAGACCCTTTTGTCCCGGGGGCCGGAGGTGGAAGAAAAACGCAGGCTGCACCGGATGGCGGTAAAGGCCGGGGAACTGGAGGAGTCAATAGGCAAGTACAATGAACTTAAGGCCAGCCTTACCGATACTATTGCCCAACTGGAGGATATAAACAAAAAGCTGCTGCTGTTGGAAGAGGACCGGCGCAGAGTAACCGAACTGTACACGTTGAAGAAGCAGGAGGCGGACAAGGAAATACCGGTTCTTTACGAGCAAAAGTCCAGGTTAAAGGATGCCCTGGCCCTGGAGAATGAAATCGGCGATATTGACAAACGGCTGAAGGACCTTCGACGGCAGTATTGCGACCTGGAAAGACAATCAAAGGAAAAAGAGCGGCAGATAAATACCGCAAAAGAACAGCTTGCCCAAACGGAAGAAGCCCTTTTCGGCATAAAGTCCAAAAGCGAAATCCTGAAGGTGGTGCCGGAATACAGAAGGGAAATGGGTATCGGGGTGCGGCTGGAAGAGGAACTGGAAAGGCTGGAGGAGGAGCTGCGCCGACAGGTTGAAAAATACGAAAAGGCCAAGGCGGACATTGCCGACCTGGAGAGGGAACTGGAGAAAACAGCCGCTGCAAGGCAGCAAGCCAAAGAAAGGCTGGAGACCGAAAAGGGCCGCCTGGAGGAATTGGAAGGCAGCCGGCCTTACCGGAGGGAGGACCTTAAGAAGGATATTGACGAACTCTACAGGCTGCAGCTTGGATTCCAAGCCCTGGAAGCAGCGGTGGAAGAGGTCGGCATCCTTGAACAAAAACTCGGCGGCCTGGACCTTAGGGCAAAAGAAAAGCAGAAGGAACTGACGGAGGCCAAAGCGCAGAGGGAGGCCCTGCAACGGGACGTTGATACAAAAAGGCGGGAACTGGAATCCCTAAGGCTTATGTATGAAAGGAAGGCAGCTTTTATCCTTGCAAAGGGCTTGAAAGAAAATGAGGCCTGTCCCGTTTGCGGTTCAACCCATCACCCGGCACCGGCTATGCAGCCGGAGGGGGAAGAGGCGCAGGACATAGAGGCTCAGCTTAAAGAATGCCAGGAAAGGCTTGAAGCCGTACAAGAGAAGCACAGGGAAGCGGAGAGCGGCTGCCTGGTGCTGGAAGAACAGCTTAAGGGTATCCTTGCCCAGCGGCAGCAGGTTTCGGAAGAACTGGACGCGGCCGGGGAAAAACACCGGGCTCTTATTGCCGGGCTGCCGGCGGCCATGCAATCCCTTGATATAAGAGGCCTGGAGCAGGAGTTGGCCGTTTTGACCGCGCAAAACGACAGCAGGCTGAAAGCCATTGGAGAATGGGAAAAAGCCTGTGCAAAGGCCAGGGACAGCGTGCTGGCCCTGTCGCAGGATTATTCGGATGTTACGGTAAAGCATAACAGCAGGAAGGCGGAACTGGAGGTAAACAGGCAGGGATTGGACGATATGGTCCAGGCGCTTCATAAGCTTTCCACAGCGCTGGAGGAAAAAAGAAAAGAACACGCGGCGTTCCTGCAGCGGTTTGGAATACAAAGCGCCCGCAGCGAAATGGAGGCCATTGAGGACAAGGACCGGCAAGTCCAAGGCCTGCAGCAGGAACAGGAAAAGCTGCAGCATAAAGCCAGGGAAATAAGGGATATCCTTGAAAAGCTAACAGCGGAGAGGTACAGCGTGGAAAGCCGGCTGTCGGTTATTGAGGCCGAAGGCAGGGGCCTTAAGGAACTAAGGGACAAGGAAAGCAGCCGGCTTTCCACGCTGTAC
>DASRVG010000055.1:0-13207 GCA_035655175.1 Clostridia bacterium
CATCGTCAAACTGGAACTTGGTATCATCATTCATAACATCCTCTTCGCAGTACACCTTAGGTGACAAATGACCGAGTTCTTTGAGCACCTCAAGTTTTGCTTCGTTGCTTAGCCCCTCCAGAGTATCCAGCTTTACCGCAATAAACCCGTCACCGCCGTTTTCTTCACGGAAAGCCCCTTCCATAACCGCAATATACAGCTCCATCCTTCGTCTTTCTTCTGTACTAATCTGCTGCCCGGGCACGGCTGTTTCGTCTCCACCCTCCGGCTCCTCTGCCTGCGGAGTACATCCGGCCGCCAAGGAGAATATTACAGCCGCCATTAGCATTAAATAAAGGATTCTTTTCATAATCCCGCCCCTTTCAATAGCCATTATACTGTATAGACGGGAGTTAGTGCGGTTTTGTTGCCAAACGCCGCAGCTGCCTACCGCAGCTTTTCAGGATTGTATTCAATGTCCTTGATGTTAAACCTTGTATAACAAAAGTCTCCCCAGGGGAAGCTCCACACCGCTTCGCCATAGGTTGCAAGGTTGAAACCACCCTCCCGGACAGCCGGTTGTTTAATATCAATATCGCTTTATAAGAAAAATCATCATTACTAATTCTCAAAATTATATTCTTTAAGTCATCCATAAAAATTGGAATTTATTTAGCATAGTTACGTTCTCAATTTCACCTAAAAACTAAACTTACTCTCTTTTACTAATTTCATCTGTTATTAATGATCTTGCGATATACATTGCTTCTATGAGTGGTGAAAATCGCTTAAACTGAGTACTTCCTTCATCATACTTACTTTGAGCTTTTTCTGTCTTATTAATAATTGAAATCACAGGTGGTAATGCCTTTTCCAGTTCCTCTCTATTATATTCCTGTATACTGCCGTCATTTTCTAGTAAACACTTAGAAATTTTCAATGCTTTAATTCTATTTATAGAAAGGGAAAGCTGCGGCGTTCCTTCTTTAAATTTTGTTTGTATCTTCTCACATTTACTAATACTTGAAGATACAACTTTTAATGCGTTCTGTAGTTCTTCTTGTGAATAGCTTTTCATAAAAAACTCCTTTTAAATCCCTATCATAGTTTTTTTCATAAGTATTTCTTGTGACGCAATAATCTACTAATGTTCATTATAACAGGTTTTTAAAACACCTAAAAACCGATTAAAAACAGGGTACTGTCTTTTTAAGCCCAAAGACAGTACCCTTAATTATGTGTATTTATATATAATTATTCCCTAGAATTTCTTATCTGTGCCTGGGCGGCAGCTATCAAAATAGACCAATTGCCATTTTTTACTATTATGGAGCACTTGCTGCGATCCTCTTATTAGCAATAGAATTTAATTTCATTTACTTTGAAATGGTTTTTCCACTCTTCACATATCATAAAATGCTGTGCAGCTATAATCTCCAGCATCTCATATAATTCGTTTTGCGGTATTCGGCTTAGATTATTAGCAACAATACATCCGCCTGACGCCGTCAACCATATCTTAGTTGCATTGGGAGTTGGCTTTCCTTTGCCTATGTGTATATGAATTGGTTCAAAGTTTTCATTCGACCAGAAATAAACTAAATATGAACCAATTCTGAAAAGACTAGGCAATTTTTATCCCCCCATTCGCGGCATATCTATACAATAAATGTGCATTGCTACGCAAATATTTTTCAAATTTGTCAATCTCCTTATCTGTGAACCCTTCGCGTTTAATCCATGTATATGTTGGTAAAACACATCTAGCCGTATCAAAGCCTTCTTCAGTTGGACGCTCAAAGTGGACCTCTACACGTTGCATACCATCTTCTTCAATAATATGCGAATGCGTTACCTCCGTCTCATCAAATAAAATCATATAGGGGTACATCATAGATAAAACCTCCCTCAATCAAAATATTTCAAAGATAGTATACCATAATTATATGTTATACAAACTAATAAAAAACCAGTTAAACCCCGGGGTCCATATGCATCAAGAGTTCCGGGGTTTTTATATTTTTCGTCTTGGGCAGGTAATGACTATTATCATATACTCACCGCCGTATTCTAATGTTATCCTGATTATACCAGAGGGGGGATTTTTACGAAAGGTAAGTCTCTATAAACGCTTTTTCAGTATGAATTGGTTATAAACAGTGGTGCATAGTATGAAAGATGCATATTACTTCTACATTTTATTTTTGGTTTTTAGCTTATTGTCAAGTAACAACCCTATTGCAAAATATAAAATTGTAGTAGCAGTTACTGAAATAACTGATAGATATTCATTATATACTCTATAGATTTCTGTAGAAACATCATCTATTAAAAATGCTGGGATAAACAATAAAGGATTTACAAAGAGTAAATGCATTGCAAGTTCACCACTGTTTATTAGTAGTATACTAATAACAAATGCAAAAAGTGGCAACCATATACAAAATCTATTCAACCTATTGACCTCCTTCTTAATTATGCCAACGCCTAAAAGGTATTTTGTACGTTCACATTATCCTGCCTATGTTCATTATAACATGTGAAGAAGCTTTCTTTACCTAAATGAAACCCGTCTATCGGCATTGTAAATATTTTTTCCTTTGCCCCTTTTATGCGAACATATATTCGTGTATAATATATTTACCAATATAATCTTCTATAGCTGGTAGCTTGTAGGGAGGTTGAAGCAGTATGCCGGATAGGATAATAATGCACATAGACGTAAACTCCGCCTTCCTCTCGTGGCAGGCGGTGTATAATCTCCAGAGGGGCTATTCGGTGGACCTGCGGGAAATACCCTCCGCTGTGGGAGGAAACCAGGCAACCCGGCACGGCATAATTCTGGCAAGGTCCATACCGGCCAAGAAGTACGGTGTCAAAACCGGCGAATCGGTGTGGGAGGCCAAAAACAAGTGCCCGGATCTGGTGCTGGTCCCCCCCAACCATCACCTGTACATGAAGTGCAGCAGGGCCCTGATGGAGGTCTTAAACGAATATTCGCCCAGGGTACAGCAGTATTCGATAGACGAGGCCTTCCTGGACTATACCGGTATGGAAAAGCGCCTGGGAGAGCCGGTCCCCTTTGCCCACCGCCTGAAGGACAGGATACATGCAGAACTTGGCTTTACCGTAAACATAGGTATATCCTGCAACAAGCTGCTGGCCAAGATGGCTTCGGAGCTTAAAAAGCCCGACATGGTCCACACGCTGTTCCCCGGCGAAATAAGGGAAAAAATGTGGCCGCTGCCGGTGGAAGAGCTGTTCATGGTGGGAAGAAGAACCGCCAGAAAACTGCGGTCCATGGGGATACTCACCATAGGCGGCATCGCCGCCGCAGACCCGGACCTTTTAAAGCATAAGTTGAAATCCTACGGCCTTCTTATATACGACTATGCCCGGGGTATAGAGAATTCCGCGGTTTTCCCGGGGTATTACATGCCCATGAAGGGTATGGGCAACAGCTCCACCATACCCTTTGACGTGGAGGATATGCATACCGCCCGGCTTATACTGCTATCGCTGTCCGAAACGGTGGCCATGCGCCTTAGGTATTCGCAAAACTGCTGCAGCGTGATAGCCGTATCCATAAAGTATTCAGACTTTAAATGCTGCTCCCACCAGCAAAAGCTTATCACCCCGGTAAACTGCACCATGGATATATACAGGACGGCGGCCCGGCTGTTCGAAGAGGCGTGGGACGGCTCGCCGGTGAGGCATATGGGCATAAGGGTAACCGGCCTTCAAAGGGATGATCGTATCCAGTGCTCGGTCTTTGACCACCCCTATTACCTGAAAAACCTCTATCTTGACAGGGCGGTGGACGGCATAAGGGACAGCCACGGGATAAGGTCGGTGGTGAGGGCGTGCTTTATAAACTCCGGGATATGCGCCTCCCTCGGAGGAGTGGGATCGGAAAACTGGCCGGTAATGAGCAGTACTCTTTAGGGAGAGTGTAAGGTATGAAGGTTTTGAACAAACCCGTTGATATGATAGCGGTGTTCTACAGCTCGGGCAGGGTTGAGCCGGTAAAGTTCAAATATGAGGATACCCCGGTCACCGTACACAGGATAATCAAAAGGTACAACGAAAAACTGGCGGGCAACCGGCGCATATGCTTTGTATGCATCAACGACGGTGCCAAGGTATACGAACTCAAATACGAGGTGGACACTCAGGTGTGGTATTTGTTCAAAATGTAGCAGATGCCAGCCAAATATCAAAATACGGGATGGGCAAAAACCCCATCCCGTGTTTTTAACGCAGCCGGAGCGCTGTTTCTTCAGCAGCCCGAACAGCAGCAGCCTCCGCATTCATCCTCGAACCGGTACATTGTGCCCTTCCAGTTGACGAGGTTCCACCAGTCCTTTATGAAATCCGCCCTTTTGTTTTTGTATTTAAGGTAATAGGCATGCTCCCACACATCCAGCGCCAAAAGCGGCACAGCACCGGGCAGCAGCAGGTTCTGGTGCTTTTCCGCCGTCAGTATAGCAAGCCTTCCCTCCTCCGGCAGGTATACAAGCAGCGCCCAGCCCGAGCCCTCCACTGCGGCGGCCGCAGCCGAGAATTCCTTCACAAAGGACTCGAAGCTGCCGAAATCGGCATCTATCTGCGCGGCAAGCTTCCCTCCCGGCTGCCCACCGCCGTCCGGGGACATGCTTTCCCAGTAAAGGGTATGCAGTATATGCCCCGCACCGTTAAAGGCCAGTTCCCTTTCCCAGTGCTTTATAAGAGCAAAGTCCTGCTTTCCCCTCGCCTCCTCCAGTTTTTCCAGTGCATTGTTAAGCCCGTTCACATAACCGTTGTGGTGCATATCGTGGTGAAGCCTAACCGTCTCCTCATCCATATGCGGCTCCAGCGCATTATATGGATAGGGCAGGTCGGGTAATACATATCTCATAAAATCTCCTCCTTAAAAGTATTTGGGTTACCGGCAGCTACCGGAACAGGTAGGACCCGATATCCTCCCAGTTCTTGCTCATCAGGCTTTGGTACCGGTTGTGGAATATCTCCATGTGCCCGGTTTCCCATTCCGCCAAGGTTTTAAGAAATTTTTTGACTTCACCGTCATCCACCCTGGCGGCGGCATATTCGTAAAAGTGTGCAAAGTCCTTCTCTATCAGATAGGCCATCCGCACAATGGCAAGGTCGGATATACGCTCATCCTCATCCCCGGTATCCGCCGCCACTGCTTCGTCGGCAAATATCTTTGGGCCTTTCATGTAGTTCTTTACGTCCACAACCCAGGATATCACTTGAATGCTCTTATCTCCCCCCAAGGGCATCAAACCTTTCTTTGAGTATGTTGTAGTGCTCCCTTTCCATATCCGCCAGCTGTTCAAACAGTTTCCCGGTCCGGGCATCATTTATCTTCCCGGCATAGTACCGGTAAAAATCCTCTCCCTGTCTTTCCATCCGCATTGAAAATTGCAGTACCTTCCTTATGTTATCCAAATACGGCACCTCCCTTAACAAGTTTAAACTATTAATACCCCGGTTCATATTCCAAAAACACACCGCAGAAATAATTATAAAAAAGAACGCCGGTATCTTCTGCCAGCGCTCCATTTTTACATTCAATCTTCAATTTCCATATAATGCCAATTCATTTTCTGAAGCCCTGTATTTCCAAACAAACCCTTCGAATACCTTTTCCTTTGTTTCTATACCCAGCAAATCGGTGGGCCTTATCAGTTCCGGCGGCCTGTTGATACTTATTATCCCGCTCTTTATAAGAAGTTCCGAAACAAACTGGGAGCAGAAATAGTATTTTTCCCTTTTCAGTAAGACCCCCATCCCTGCAGTAAACAGACCGAAAAAGTTATATCTGTAAGATTCCCTTAATTCCAGGAAGTTTATCAGCTCATTAAGCAGAGTATCATACTGCTGCTGTGTAACTCCAATCCTGTATACTATGCATTCACAGTTCCTGTTTTTTTTGAAAACGCCAAAGTTGAAATTCTCTTCCACAAACCCCCCGGAAAAGGGGTTATCGGCATGCAGCCTCCCAAAGGAATACATTGACTTCAGACTGCTGTCAAGGCTTATGGACGCATGGACATACTTTGTTTTAACAAACATCCTCAACGCCCTGGAAAGCCATGTCCCCGTCTTTGAAAAAACGAGATAAATATACCTGTTATTATCTGTTTTGCCCATCTTTTTTATTTCTCCCTTTTTCTGCGTCCTGCTCCCGTAAGAAGCAGGAATAACAATAGACCGACCCCTACCAGAGAGAACACCATCAATGACCCTATTGCTATAAACATTTCTCCGGTGGCAAAGCGCGTTATTACCGCTGTAAATATGCTGAAAAGCAGTATCCCGCATGCCAGACCGTAAAAGGCGGCCCGTATCCTGTTCATTGCATACTTCCTGCGGGTTTCTCTTGTAAGTACGCTGTAGGTAATAATTGCCCCGCCCGCCACTATGAATATCCCGGTGCCTGTAGTGCTGACCGCATCCATGCCCATGTAATACAGCATTGCAACGGTAAATGCACCGAACAAAACAAGCAGCACTCCTGCTATTATTCCGGCGGTTGAAATACGGGCGGTCATGGTGGTGTTGACCGCCAGTCTCGCCGTATTCTGCCCAAGCCTTCGCATATCGTCCACCAGCCCGCTTAAGTCCCCCATGGAAATGGCAGCTTCTTTGAAGGCCTGTTCCTCATCCATCCCCCGGGCTTTGTAATCCTGTGCCTTTTCCTTCATATTTGTAGCAAGCTCCTCCTTAAGGTCATACAACTGCTGGTTTTCCCCAACTCCCGAAAACAAGTTCTCTATATAGGCCTTTACCTTTTTATCTATCAGGCTTTCATTCTTTGGCATGGTCAAAACCTCCCTTAATAAGTTTGTCTAAAACGCTCTTTGCGAAGTCCCAGTCCCTTTTGCTTTGTTCGTATAGTTCCTTACCGCTGTCGGTGATTCTATAATACTTGCGCCTTCCGCCCTGGGTCTCGTCCCCCCAGTAGGATACAATTAAGCCTTCCCCCTCCAGCCGCCGGAAAGCGGTGTAAAGGGTTGCTTCCTTCAATTCATATTGATTGCCGCTTAGTTCTATAATTCTCTTGTATATCCCGTATCCGTAATTGTCACCCTGTGAAAGAACGTTCAATATTATCGTAGTGGTATGGCCGCGTATGAGGTCGTTTGATATTGTGGTATCCATATATTTTCGCCTCCCGTATTATATGTTATACCATATTACTATGTGTGTCAAGGTAATATTGAAAAAATTACAGCCCGCCTCCTTGGCGGGCTGTAATACCCTGGTAACCAATTACAAGACCTGCGCGTAGCATGAAATGAAGAATAGTCTTTTTAAATATTATCCATAAAAGGAGGAAGCAATATGAACCACTACGGTTTCGGCCCGTATCGACACTGCCGGGGCCGGCTCTATTACAGGCAGCCGCCCCAAGCGCCCCTTGGAACCATCACCTACCGGGTAAGGCCGGGGGATACCCTGTACTCCATAGCAAGGAATTTTAACACCACCGTGCACAATATCCTTGTATTTAATGATATCCCAAACCCTGACCTCATATTCGTCGGCCAGGTGCTAATCATACCCCTATCCCCGCCGGAATCCATCATTTATACGGTAAGGCCGGGGGATACCTTATACTTGATTGCAATAAGGTTCGGTACCAGTATAGCTGTTCTTACAACCTTCAACTACCTGGACAACCCGAACCTCATATTCCCCGGCCAGCAACTGGTGGTTCCAGCATCGCTGCGTTAAGGGCTAAATTCCTATCTCGTCCAGCTTTTCAAGGCCATAGGTCTTGATTATATTCATCAGCTTAACGGGGTACTGGGAATCGGTGGCGTACCCCGCCCGCCTCAAGGCCCATGCCCCGCGGGTGCTGTCGTGCATAACTTCCCTGAAAGGCTGGTAGCGGCTCGCGGTAAGCAGCAGGTTCTTATGGTCCGCCCAGCTTTCTTCCACGCTGCCGTAAGCCCTGAAGTTCGCATCAACGCGGAAGGTCTGGCCGTTGTACTCTTCCCAGGTATTCGACACCACCGAACCGGCGGGCCCGCTGCCCTTTATTCCGAACAGGTTGTACGAAAACTTGCCGGTGTACTTGTCCACGGGAACGCTCTGGCCCCAGCCGGTCTCCAGTATGGCCTGGGCAGTCTGCAGCGCCGCCGACATGCCGGTCTTGTGCCAGGATGCGGTAGCCAGGCCGGATGCAAGGTCCAGGAATTTATCCTTTTCCACCACCGGCTTTGCGGAATATAAAGTCCCAAGGTATACCTTGAAGGGTATCGCTTCGCTGGTTATCTTGGCCCCCGAGGGGAGAGTGCCTTCCGCCTGCATCTTCCACTGGCCCGCGTCTTCCCCGGCCGGTGCCCAGGTATATGAGGCCCCGGCGTCCTTCCCGCCGGCTACAACCCTCCTGGCGCCGGTCTGGGGATTTATAAGCACAAATTGAACACTCTGCAAAGGCGTATTGCTTGTTACTTTTAGCTGGAGGGGTCCCGTGACCACCTGCTGTGGGCCCACGCCCTCAAGCAGCAGCTTGGGTGCGCCGGTAAGCTTTACCCTTATGCTGTCGCTGGTATGGGTAACACCGGAGGTGTCTTTTACCCGTACAAACAGCTCTTTGGTACCGCTGAGTTCCGTGCCAGGAAACCACTTATGGCTGACATATCCCACCTTTGCCAGCACCTCCTCCCGGCCGGTCTGCGGGTCTCGCATTACGTATTCGGTCTCGCTCACCTGGAAGTTTCGGGATACCGACAGCGTAACCGGTTTCTCCACTACCGCGCCTTCGGTCACTCCCCTAAGAGCCAGTTTCTTTTCAAGGCTTACCACCGCGGGCACCGGCTGGCTTGCGTAGGCCTGTCCCGCATAGTCGTAAGCTATAACCCTGAAAGTGACGTTCCCGTTGTCTTCAACCATCGGCGACCATGTATAGGTACCCTCCGGGTCCATTTCCCCGGTGGTGAAGGTTTTGTTTTTATCCTGGTTTACAACCTCGTATTTGACGTAAGCAGCTACAAAGTTCAGGTTTGGCTTAAGCGTGACCGACCCATTAAGCACCTGTCCCTCGGTTATCCCCGACAGTGTAACCCTTGGCTGTACCGCCAACTGCACCGGTATGGCGGGGCCGGCTAAAAAGCCCCCGTTCCTGTCGTATACTGCCGCCACTAGCACCAACTGCCCGGTATTTTTCGTATCCGGGACCCAGGTGTACTGGCCGGTCATATCGCTTCCCCTTGCAACCACCACGCCCCGGCCGGTACCCGGGTTAAGCAGCAAGTACCTTATCTCGGAGGCGCCCATCGGCACCCCGCCGGGAAAGGCGGCCTTCAGGTAGGTTATGTCGGTTATAACCTGACCCGGTGCCACCGAGGATATCTGCATATCGTAGAAGGGTGTTATGTCCGAGGTCTTCGAAGAATCTATGCGCACCGTCCTTGTATCGTTATCCCAGCCTATGTCCACGCCCAGGGCGTTGCTTATGAGGCGCAGCGGCACAAAGGTGCGGTCCTCCACGATAAAGGGAGCCACGTCGCTTATATTGCAGGCCTTTTGCCCGGCAGTGTCATATACCACCAACCGGCTGTCAATACGAAGAAGCACAGAGCGGTCACCTTTTTTAATATGTACCGTCCTGTCCTCGTTGTTCCATCCCACGTCCGCCCCCAGCTGTTCCGAGATAACCCGCAGCGGCACCAGCGTGCGGTCGTTGTGGATAAACGGCCGGGGTGAAGTCTCTATTACGCTTCCATCGATCACCAGCCTGATATCGCTGGCGGCCAGCCCCTGAAGATTGCTCCATTGTCCAAGTATAACTGCAGTCAATAGTAGTGCGGTCAAATAAACGCTGTTTTTCTTAAGTTTCTTATACATTTCCTCGACGCCCCTTCACATTATTCTGGAATTAGTCACAATAATTCATATATTTAGACATCTTAAGGGGATAAATAGTTCCCTCCCCTGCCCAGGTATATTATACCAAAAAAAGCTGAAACCCCAATGGGAATCAGCTATTCATCCCTTTCGCCCTTGATAAAGCTGTCCATGTTGTCCTTCATTCGCTCAATATAGGAAAGCGCCTGATCGATTTCCCCGGCATCAAACTCATGGTATAAAACCCCGTGCAGTTCTTCTATTATTTTGAATACCTTACCCTTAATCTCAAGCCCCTTTGGGGTTGCAAAAATGTGGTTTATCCGCCTGTCGTTTTCATCAATTTCCCGAATTACCAATCCGGCGTCCTCAAGCTGCTTGATGGTGCGGGCAACGGTTCCTTTATCCATACCTATATTCATCGAAATCCCGTCCTGGGTGATGCCGGGATTCCTGTAAACCTGCATCAGGGATGGAATATGGGCGACCTCAATAGGCACAGAGTATTCCTTCAGTTTCTTGGCAAAAAAGCACTGGTTGTACCGGTACAGCGTGGAAATTATTTTATTTATATATTTACCCTTCATACCGTAACCCCTTTTACGCTTTCTTTAAGTTTCATCCGCTTCATTTGCTCCTTTCGCCTGGACTTAAGTTCCCTCAGCATGCCAGTCCCAAGCAGGATTGCAACGAGAAATGAGAAAACATCCGACACCGGCTGGCAGACCTGGACACCGGTAATACCTAAAAAACGCGGCAAAATCAGGATGGCCGGCAGGAAAAACAAGCCCTGGCGGCATATGGACAGGATGGAAGCCTGGGTTCCCTTGCCTATGGTCTGCAGAGTCATATTCACCATTACAATCCAGGCAGAAAGCGGAAATACCATGCTCTGGAACCGCAGCGCCCGGGCGCCTATTGCTATTACTTCAAGGTCCTCTTTTCGGAAAAAGGATATTATCTGCGTGGAATACAAAAACCCTGCAGCACCGGTTGCCGTCATAATAACAGCCATTGTCTTTAAGCAAAACCAGAACGCATCCCACACCCGGTCATATCGCCCGGCACCGTAGTTAAACCCGCATACCGGCTGATAACCCTGCCCAAAACCAAATACAATAAACATCGCAAACTGGAACGAACGCGTAACTATTGACATGGCCGCGATAGCCGCATCCCCGAAGGGGCCGGCGGTCTGGTTCAGGCATATCATTGAAATGCTGGCCAGGGCCTGGCGGTAAAAGGACGGCAGACCGCCCCTTAGTATCTCTTTGTATATTTCCCATTTTGGTGTCAGGTTTTTGAGCCGGATTTTGATGTTTCCGCCAATACCGCAGTTATAAAGGAGGATGCAAAAGCTTACAAACTGGCTTATAATGGTGGCCAGCGCGGCACCGCCGGTACCCATGTCAAGTTTGAAAATAAATATGGGGTCCAATATGATATTAAGTATTCCGCCGGTTCCTATACCCAGCATTGCAAAATACGTACTGCCCTGGAAACGGAGGATGATGTTTAGAACCAAGGAAGCCGCCATGTAGGGCATGCCTATCAGTATATAACGGACATAGCTTTTGGCATAGGGCGCAATTGTTTCGGTTGCCCCCAGTGCATAAACTAAAGGTTCCAGGAAAATAAGGCCCAAAATTGCAAGAGCCACACCGAGGCCCAACGCGGTATAGAAGCCTGTGGCCGCCACCTTTGAAGCCGTTTCCCTGTCTTTTCGCCCCAGAAGCCGGGATATGTAATTCCCTGACCCTGAGCCGATGGTAAAGCCTATTGCCTGTATGATTGCCATGAGTGCAAAGGCTATGCCCACCGCACCCGAAGCGCTGGTACTTATCTTGCTCACAAAAAAAGTATCTGCCATATTATAGACAGAAGTAATAATCATGCTGATTATGGAGGGTACGGCCAGAGTGGATATCAGTTTTGGTATCGGCGTGTTAATCATTACGTCAAATTTTTCGTCCGCCGTGATGTTTTGTTTCATATAAAGTCACTGCTTTCAGCGTTATGTATTCATACATCATTACTATACATCTTCCGAAATTAGTTGTCAACACAACTAATTTGGTGCGAGGACCGTGATATCTTCTATTGGATTTGATTCTGGCCTGGATTGACCATATCCTGCCGTATACAAAAAGAACCACCCGTTTTTACGGATGGCCCTTTTCAATATCTTCAAACATTTTTAACAAACGTATATAATGGTTCGCTTCACGTAATACGTGGTCGCCCAGCAGCGGAATAATAATCGACCTGATTGTACAAGATAGAATTCCCTGGGTGCCTTGAGCCTTGAAATCCTTTAATTCCCTAGTTGCCATTAAGCTGTCTTCCGTTACTTTTGAAAGTGGTGCAGTCTTTTCCATTGCCTCTTTTGCTTCGGCAGTCAACTGGTCAAATTCGTTTCCAAAATCGTTGGCTATATTGATTAGATCGTTTTCCGTAGGGTCAAGCAATCCGCGTATGAATTTTGCATGTTCCGCCATTTGCCTATTCCAGAAAAATTCGAGTTCATAAGCTTCTCTTTTAAAATCTATTACCTCTCTATTTTGAAGCCTTTTAATGGTTGACAGGTATAATTCCGCTTCGCGCCTGATGTGTATGATTAGCAAGGGATAATTAAACGTAAACATTCTGCAGCTTAAAACATTGGATAAAACATTTGTTTTAAACCTTATTAAACCGGCAATTAAACCTATTGCTCTTTGGTTAACCATGGATACCCTCTGCTCAAGCATGGGGTTGGGTACTATAAAATTCCCACCCACCAGTCCTGCTTCCGCTTGCGTAAGGTCGGTTGGTATCTGTACTCCCGATAAAAAAGAGGTGGCCATTTCCGCTTTTAACGTGTAAGGGGTTACTACTTCGCCTGATTGAAGCACCTCGGGATTGACGACACCATTGGAGAGTGAAATGACTTCTCTTAAAAGCCCGTCAAATTCTCTGCGAAAGGCATCCGCCTGTTGAGTATAATTTATGTCCCTTGGTGTAAATGCCGCTTCAAGAAAAAATGAATGCTCCTTCATAATCCGCGCAAAAAATAAATGTGTTCCGAGGGATTGTTTAATATATTCAACGCTTGAAAGCACGGTCAATACCTCCTTGCCAAAGATTTACATTCTGTTTTATTTTATGTTAATGCCATATAAACTGTTACAATGGGTTACACATAAATAACCTTGTACTTTATAAATGGTCTTAAAAGCCGCGCACAAAATCGAGTAGGAGGGGATGATTAACCCCCGTCCTCTCACACCACCGTACGTGCCGTCCGGCATACGGCGGTTCGAAAAGATATTAATGGACTAATGAATATCTTTCGGATACTGACTTTAGACCCAAACTTTTTAGGTAT
>DASRVG010000056.1:0-4108 GCA_035655175.1 Clostridia bacterium
GGTTAAAACAACTTCTTTCTGAACCATATAAGTCTCCCCTTTAATTTGATTCGTATTAACGGCACACTATATCCTAGATAATATATGTTACGGTCTTTATTTTATTCTATGAATATCGTAGCAATATTTCCCACGGTATAAGCCGAAGGCACTGCATTTAAATTATACAGCGCCCGGCATGCTGTAATTATAATTTATGTTTCTTGGTATGTCAAGGAGATAACCCTCGCTCCCTGGCTGCCAGCAAAAACTCCCGTGCCCTAGCCAGGTCGTCATACCCGGAAAAATTATTCCTGTAAACCTCAATTATGAAGGGGCCCCGGTATCCTTCCCTGTCAAGGGTTTGATAGAGCCGCGGGAAATCCACCTGCCCGTACCCCGGCAAAAGGCACATGTTGCCGGGCGAATAATCGTTTATGTGAACATTAACAAGCCTTTTCCCCATAATCTCAAGGTACCTCTCCACCGGCACCCGGCTGCGGTTGGCCTGCTTTAAGTCCAACGTGAAGTTTATGTTGTCACTGGTTACTTCTTTCATCACCTGCTGCATAAGAGCAGGGTCGTGGGAAAGGCACCAGTACACGTTCTCCCATGCAAGGGACACGCCGCTTAAGGCGGCAGTTTCGGCAAGGCTGTCCATTTCGGCCGATATTTCCATAAGCCCGGAAGCCTCGTTGTCGAACCATTTCCTTGAGGGCCCGTGAAAGGTGATGTGCTTTGCCCCGAGTATACCGGCCGCCCTTATTACCCTTAGAAAGGTGTCCCATGCGTCCCTCTTCCTGGGGCCGTACTTGTCAAACAAAAAAGGCTCATGCTGTACCGCAAAGGAGTGCACCGAATAAACCCTGAGATTATATTTTTCTATCTCTTCCCTCAATCGCCGGCAGTAATCCTCCCGGTACTCGGAGGCGGTCTCGAGAAATACCTCTACGGTTGTAAACCCCATGCCGGCGATTATTCTTAGTGTATCAGCGGTCAAAAGCTCCGGGTAAAAACACGCCGTTGAAATTCCAATATCCATTTGAATTCTCCTTCCCGAATCTATATATATAATACCAAAAAAAACTCATTTAACATATCTACAATGAATAATACCGGTTCCTTACTTTTGAGAATCAAAAGAACCCGGCTTTTTCCATTACAGGCCGGGTCCCCTAAGGGCATTTGGTTGGGGTTCTTTTTTAAATATAGATTTTCTCCCGTTCAACGCCTCTTAACACCCTGAGCACTCCTTCCGCCAGCGCGGCCATTTCAAGCTCCCCCGGGAAAACCATCACCTCGGCAATAAAGGACACCCTTTCGCTTATCCATTCAACCAGCATTTGGTCATGGGCCAGGCCGCCGGTAAGGACTATCGCGTCCACGTCTCCCATAAGCACGGCGGCTCCCGCTGCTATCTCCTTGGAAACCTGGTAGGCCATTGCACGGTATACAAGTTCTGCGTACCTGTCCCCGTTTTTTATCCTTTCTGTCACTTCCCTGCTGTCATTGGTGCCCAGGTACGCTACAAGCCCGCCGCCGCCGGTTATTTTCCTGCGCATCTCCTCCCTGGTATACTTTCCGCAGTAGCACAGGTCAATCAAGTCCCCCACCGGCAGGCCTCCCGCCCTTTCGGGGGAAAAGGGCCCGTCGCCGTCAAGGACGTTGTTTACATCAACAATCCTTCCCCTTTTATGTACCCCCACTGAAATCCCGCCGCCCATGTGGGCTACCAGGAAATTGAACTCCCGGTATTCTCCGCCCAACTGTGCCGCCGCGCGGCGGGCGGCAGCCCTTTGGTTCAGCGGGTGGTCCTTTGCCTTTCTCCGGATTTCAGGCAGCCCTGAAAACCGTGCCAGCTCGTCAAGTTCGTCCACTATGACCGGGTCAACCACAAAGGCGGGAATACCAAGCTTTTTTGCTATACCGTAGGCTATAATACCCGCCAGGTTTGAAGCATGGTGTCCCATTACACCTTTCCTTAAATCCTCTATCATCTGTTCGTTTATCCTGTAGGTGCCCCCTTCAACCGGTTTCATGTTCCCCCCGCGGGCGGCAATTGCGTCAAAACCGCCCAGGTCTATTCCTTCTTGGTGTAAGGCGTCCAGGATAACTTTTTCCCTGAAATCAAGCTGATGGTATATTGTTTCATACCTTCCTATTTCCTCTACCGGGTGCCGCAGTATTTTTTCAAAAAACTGCCGCTCGTTGTCATATACGGCGATCTTTGTGGAAGTGGAGCCCGGGTTTATAACCAGCAGCCTGTAGGTTTTTTCCATGAACAAGCAGTCCCCTTTCGTCATACCGGTACCGCCACCGGTATCCCTTAGCGTACGTACCCTCTCCGGCGGCCTAAGCTGTGTAAGCCGGCCATAAAGGTCAAGGGACACACCTCTGCTACCAGCGGAAAGGCGACACACCGCTTTAATTAAGGTGATACGCTGACATTCCTTGCTGCAAAATGTCCCTATTCTATAGTAACAATTCTTCGTGGGAGCGCTGTTTCCTTCCGTTTTTTTGCTTTGGTTATTTAACGCACCCTAGGGCTGTATTTCGCTGCATTTCTTCCAAGCTGACTGTAGGCGGTAAAACCCTCCGGTCCCCTTATGCCCGCCAGCTTAAACCCATGTTTCTCGCCCAGTTTCCATATTTCATTCACTTTTTCCACATCCAGGCGGCTGCCTATGGAGAAGTTCTCAAACCTTCCCTCCATCGCCAGTATCATGGTCTCCGCCATGCAGGCATAGCACATTCCCGGCGGCAGCCCGAAATTAAAGTTAAAGTTCACGTCCCCGGGGACCTTTACCACCCCGCCTTCTATTATCAGTACGTCTTTCCTTGTTTTAGCCACCTGTGCGGATACGTCTCTCGGCCTTGCCACGTCACATACAATGGCCCCCTTTTTCAGGTGCTCGGGAAAAATTATGGTATCCACCGAGCTGCTGACGGTTATTACTACATCCGCCCGCTTCAAGGGGCCCTCCGCCCTACTTGTGGTATGCACCGCAAGGCCGGTTTCCCGCATTATTTCCGCTGCCAGGTTTTCCAGTCTTTCCATATCCCTGGAAACCAGCGTCATAAACCTTGCCTCCCGGGACAGTATCCTGGCACAGGTACTGCCGATGGAACCGTTGGCTCCCACTATTACTACCTGTGCATCCTCCAGGGCCCTTCCGGTGGCTTCGCAGGCGCGCCTTACCGCCTCCAGCGCAGTAGCCACCGTGTATGAATTCCCCGTTGTAACGGCTATATCCATGCCCCTTGCTATGGAAAGGCCCTTATCCCCGACCACCGAGGTAAAGGCCCCCAGGCCCACAATTTGAGCCCCCATGTCCCGGGCGAGTCTGCAGGCCTTCAGTATTTTATCAAGAACAAGCTCGGTTGGCAGCCCCAGCATCTGTTCCGGCAGAAGGGGCACCGCCACGAAACATCCTTCCGCACTGCCCGTTTCGGATTTTATGCCGGTTATCCGCGATACCTTTACCGGCGGCAGTTTTTCCATTATTTTTTTTACAAGCTTTTCGGGAAGTTTTTTTGCAAGGGGAAATTTCCTGCTAAAGTCACTTGTACATAAAGGATGTATTATAAACCCGAAGTTTCCCATTCTATTTTTTACCTCCCGCTGCCGTTGCTGTATTATTGTTCAAATGCTCTATCCTGGGTTTTATCTCCATAAGCTCCAGGTAATGATTGTACTCTTCCGGGGATAGTTCTTCCTTTCCCTTTCCGGCCAGCGCTACTATTATAGCCTCCATTACGTTGGTGCCAAAGGACCGGCCGTTGTACTCCGGTGTGGTGGTGATAAGGGTTTCCACCCCGATGCCCGCAAGGTGCTGCACGTCAGCGGAGGTAACCGTGTTGGTTATTATGGCCTTGCCCAGCAGCAGGCGGGGAAGGTATTTCTTTATGTAGTGGTAGTCCCCGGCTATAATGTCGGCGTCCTGGTAAAAGACTTCAAACTTTTCGCTTGACACCTCCTGGCTCTTGCCGGTGGGATACAGCACCTCAAAGGGAAGGCGGCACACCGCCGGGGCTATACACCGGGCAATCCTGTGCAGTGTACGGATGGAATTTATCCGCATTGGTATGCCAAGGGCAAACATGTGGTCGCCGCAAACAACCCTTGCTC
>DASRVG010000057.1:0-7899 GCA_035655175.1 Clostridia bacterium
GATTTTTGGAGGATAATATGGACGATTGATAGCTCGCCCCAAGGGCGGGCTATTATGATTCACACATTTTATTGTGGAGGAATAGTTTTATACTGCAAGCAGCTAAGGAAGAAGAATTAAGGCACAAAGGAAGAACGGAGAGCTATCCTTCCCCCCTGGGGTAGCTCTCCCTTTTTCGGTTATTTTTCGCCTCCCAAGGAGAAAATATTATATATAACAAGCGGGAGGTTTTATGATGGATAACCGGCAGGACTTGGAGAACATAAGGGAACAGCTGGAGACAATAAAAAGGAATAATATGAGCAGCATGGAGGAAATTGAGGCCATAAACCTTATCATGGTGGATAACAATAATGCAAGGGCCAAGGACGCCGGGCTGGCGGCCCAGCTTGCCCGGCTCGGCGAAAAAATCAGGGAGATGTCGCTTGAGCTGCAAAAGGCCGAGGAAATGTTAAAGGACAGGCAGTTCCATTAGGGGCTGCCTATTTCAAGTATTTTTTTATAAGCTCGGCCAGTTCGTTTATTACCTTTTCGCTTTTGCCGCTTTGTATTGCGTCTTTGACGCATCCCTGTATATGGGATTCCAGTATCACGGCTCCCAGGCTGTTTAAAGCGGACCTTGCCGCCGCAACCTGTATCAGCACGTCAACGCAGTATTTGTCCTGTTCCACCATATTCCTGATGCCGCGTATCTGGCCCTCAATCCTGTTCAGCCTGGATATGACAGCATTTTTGTCGGCTTTCATACCTGGTTCCCCTTTCGCTGTGGCATGCATACAAGGGACAAAAAGGGACAAGGGACGGTTCTTTGTCCCATAAAAGCCCTTGTGGAGGGTAATTATATTATTATTATACCCCATACCGACGGATAATCAATAAGGAGGCGGTATGCGGCGCCGCATTTGAACGGCTGAATGCAAATGGAGTCAATTCCAAAATTATTTCAGTTGCATTGGCGATTTTCTTATGCTATTATATTTTATGAACTCGATACGCCGAAGTGGTGGAATTGGCAGACGCGCTAGATTCAGGGTCTAGTGAGCTTCTCGCTCGTGCAGGTTCAAGTCCTGTCTTCGGCACCATTTGGAACACGACGCAGCCTGTGAGGCGTGTCGTGTTTTTGTATTATGTTGAATATACGGCAGTTATATAATAGAATGTAACTGCAAAGCTTAATTAAGCCGGGTTTCGCAGGAAGGCTGCGACCGCCGGGGAGTGTATGTTATGAGCGACAGGAAGGCCATAGAGGCAAAGCTTAGGGCCAAGAACTACAAGATTACGCCGCAGAGGATAGCAATCATCGAGGCATTGATTGAACACAAGGGACGGTTTATAGCGGCACAGGAAATTTTAATGCAGGCCAGGAAAAGACATGCCGGGACCGACTTTTCCACCGTCTACCGGAACCTTGAAATCTTTGAAAAGGTAGGACTGATACACAAAACAAGTATCAAGGGCGGAGCGGCGGTATTTGAACTTATCTGTGACTACTCGCACCATCATCACATAATATGCAAGGGATGCGGCAAAACCGAGATAATAAGCGGATGTCCCATAGAGCAGCTGTTAGAAAGCATTGAAGATACGGACTTTACTCTCACCGACCACAAGTTGGAGCTTTATGGCTACTGCGAAAAGTGCGGCACAAAGGACTGAAAGGAAGTATTCATTTACCACTTGTTCGAAAGGGACTTAAAGCCCAGGACCAGCATTAGCAGAACAACCGACAGCAGCACTATGGTTCCGCCGGAGGCAAGCTCCAGGTGATACGAGAAAATTATTCCAAGCACCACCGATATTTGTGCAAAAACAACCGACATTAGAACGGCATGCTTGAAGCTTTTTGCGGTCTGTATGGCGGCGGCAACCGGTATCACCATAAGGGAGGACACAAGAAGCGCCCCCACAATTCTCATTGACAGGGTTATGGTCATGGCAACAAGTATCGTAAACAAAAGGTTGATTTTTTTTACCGGTATACCCCCAATTCTCGCCCCCTCCTCGTCAAAGGCTATGTAAAACAGTTCCCTAAAGTAAATGCCGACGAATACCAGGATAAAGGAACCAAGGGCAGCGATAAGCCACATGTCACCCGGCCCCACCGTGAGGATGTTGCCGAACAGGTAACCGAACAGGTCTATATTAATAGATTTGGCGTAGCTGACCAGCACCACCGCCGTGCCTATTCCCGCGGAAAGTATAACCGCAATTGCCAGTTCAGCGTGTTCCGGGTACTTTTTGCCAAGCTGTTCAATTCCAAGGGCTGCCGTCACCGAAAAAGCAAGCGCCGCCGCCGGCGGGTATACGCCCGACACAATGCCCGCCGCGACCCCTGCCAGGGCCACATGGGAAAGGCTGTCCCCTATAAGCGACATTCTTCTTAATACCAGGAAAATACCAATCAAGGGGCACAGCACCCCGACAATCATTCCAGCCGCAAGCGCTCTTCGCATAAAACCGTATTGGAAAAGTTCCATCATGTCTTTACTCCTCCCCCAATCATAGGGACGGTTCTTTTGATTATGCAGGTCGCAGGTTACAGGTGCCGACTCCGGGTTACCGGGCGGGTTATCCCGGGCTATTTACGCGTCCCGGCCGCTTAGGACCAGGGCCGGTGGTCGTGTATTATCGGGCTTGTCCAATCCCCGTAGGTTTTCCTTAGTGCTTCGGATATCATTTGGTCGGAGCTTTGCCGGTGGCAGATAAGCTTGCCGTCCCCCATGCATGCTATACGACTCACCTTTTGGGCAATCACCCCTATGTCATGGGAAACCATCACTATGGTTATGCGCATGTTGATGTTCAGTTTCTCCAGCAAGCAGTAAAACTCCCGCTGGGAATCCAAGTCTATACCCACCGTGGGCTCGTCCAGAAACAGGATTTCCGGCGAATTGACCATGGCCCTTGCGATGAACACCCTCTGTTGCTGTCCGCCGGACAGGTTTCCTATCAACCTTCCACCGTATTCTTCCATGCTGACAAGCGACAGGGCTTCGAAAACCCTTTCCCGGCGCCTCTTAACCGACGCGTTAAAAAATCCCCCACCGGAATTTATATTGGCGGAAATTACCTCTTCAACGGTGGCAGGAAAGCCCGGGTTGAAGAAGGAGGCTTTCTGCCGCACATATCCTACCCGTTCCCACCGGTTAAATCTGTCCACGCTTTTGCCGAAAACCTCTATGTTTCCTTTTGCAGGCTTCAGGATGCCAAGTACCAGTTTTAGCAGGGTGGTTTTGCCAGAACCGTTGGGCCCCACTATGCCCATGTAATCGCCCCGGTAAATGTCCAGGTTAATATTTTCAAGTACCGGCCGGCTGCCGTATGCAAAGGATAGGTTTTTCACGCTAACAAGTTTTTCCATATTCAATCATCCAGCACTCTCTTAAGGGTTTCAAGGTTTTGTTTCATGATGCTTATATAGTCCATGCCCTCTTCCATTTGCTGCCGGGTAAGGCCGCCTATGGGATTCAAAACTTCGGGTTTTGCCCCCACTTCCCTCGCCAGCGCTTCTGCCAGTTTGGGGCTGCTTAGCGTTTCGAAGAAAACATGGTCAATATTCCTTTCCTGTAACAGCCGCGCAAGCTGTACCAATTCCGCCGCCCCCGGCTCCTCCCGGGGATTAAGCCCGGATACCGGTATTTGAACGAGCCCGTACCTGTCTGCAAGGTACCCAAAGGCCGCATGGGACACTACTATTTCCCTGACGATCGACCCGGCCAGTGCTTCCCGGTATAGGCGGTCCAGTTCTTTAAGTTTGTCCGAAAAATCCCGGAAGTTGGCCCTGTAATACTCCGCATTGTCCCGGTCAACCTGTACCAGGGCTTTAAAAATGTTTTCCGCCTGCATCTTAGCTCTTAGCGGGTCAAGCCATACATGGGGGTCATATCCCGCGGGGTTGTGCCCGTGCCCGTCCCGGCCCTCCATTTCAAGCAGAACAATTCCCTTGGAGGCCTCTACAACCACCGGCCTGCTGCCGGATAGGGAAGCCAGAATCCTATCCACCCAGGGTTCCATGCCTGCCCCGTTATAAATAAAAACATCCGCCCTTTCTATTTCAACCAGCAGCCGGGCGGTGGGCTCCCAGCCATGGGGCTCCGCCCCTGCCGGTACTGCCATCCGTAGGTCAATCCTATCCCCGCCAATTTTCTTTGCAAAATCGTACATGGGATAAATACTGGCATACACAAGGGGCCTACCCCGGTCTTCGGCGACCCGGGCCTGCCTGTTTGCGCCGTTTATGCATCCGGCTGTCATAATTGATACTATAAGAAGCATTATACACACGGTCCTGCCGTTCAAAGTCCTTTTCCCCCTAATTTGATGCTGTATTCAGCGTTTTACTGGCAGTTACTAGTATCCAAAAAAATTGTAACATTTATACATTTTAAATGCAAATTGTTTGTAATTATAAAAAACAAGAAAAAAGGGCAGCAGGCTGTCCTGCCGCCCACAGGCGGGAATACAACGGGGATTGTATCCCGGGAGCACCGCTGATTCTCGCCCCGCTAAAAAAAAATAAAACTACCCGCACGCCAGTGCGAGTAGTAAAAATACCTCGGCAGCTGGCTGGCGTGGCGCTGTTCGCGCTTTAGCCCCTATTAGCTTTGCGTCGCCATCTTTCGATGGTTTTGCCTTTATCGGGTTAATTATATTCTATTACAACAGTCAAAAAAATGCAATTTCACTGCGTATCAAGTAAAATTTTAGCAGGGATTGGGGAAGGTTTGTAGAATTATGTGATATGCATTTTCTACTGGGGGATAGGGGATGGATAAAAAAGGTTTTATTCAAACTGAAATTCTAGAGTTTTTGCCGGATGCGGTAATAGTCCACTGCTTGGGGAAAATAATTTTTGCCAATAGGATGGCAGCATTGCTGGCAGGCGCAGACAGTGCCGAAGCCCTTATAGGCAGGTCCATTGAGGACTTTATTCCCACCACAAACAGCGATGAAATAAAAAGAAAAATCAAGACGCTGTTAAAACGCAAGCAGCAGTATTCCAAGTGGGAACTTGCAAGAATGGACGGTAAAACCATCCTGTGCGAGGTGGCGTCCACCGTAATAAAATATCAGGGCAGGACCTCAATACTCACAATTATTAGGGACGTTTCCGAACGCTACAGGATTGAAGAGGAACTCATACGCCAGAGGGGCTATTTTCAGCAATTGTTCGAGAATTCACCCGATGCAATAATAATGGTGGACAACAGCGACAGGATTATGGCAGCCAATCCAAGTTTCCTTGAATTTTTCGGGTACAGTGAGGACGAGGTGAAGGGGCGCCCGATTAACAGCCTGATTGTACCTCTACACCTGGAAGAAGAGGCGGACAGTATTTCCAACACCGCCCTTAACGGAAAGCTAGTCAAAAAAGAGACGGTAAGGATGCGTAAGGACGGGAGCCTGGTGGAGGTTTCAATAATCGGCTATCCTATTTTTATTAACGGGGTGCAGGTGGGAATTTACGGCATATACAGCGATATATCCAAGCGAAAACAGGCTGAAAGGGACCTGCATGAGAGCGAGGAGCGGTACCGGAAGCTGATTGAGTACCTGCCGGAAGCGATACTGGTCCACGTGGAAGGAAAAGTGGTCCTGGCCAACGAAGCGGCTGCGAAGCTTTTAGGCGCTCCGGGCGCTGAAGATTTACTGGGCATGGAATTCCTTGATATAATGCACCCGGACTACGTGGAAATAACCAGGATAAGGCTGAGAATGGTTTTAGAAAACAGGAAAGATATACCCATGAGGGAGCAAAAGATAATACGGTGCGACGGCTCCTTTTTGGAAGTGGAAATGTCCGCAACCTGGTTCAACTACAAGGGACAGGACGCGGTTCTAAGCATTATACGGGACATAACCGAACGCAAAAAGGCGGAAGAAACCATAAACAGGCTTGCCTATTATGATATTTTGACAGGGCTTCCCAACCGTGTACTGTTCAAGGACCGGTTTATGCTGGAGCTTGCCCATGCCCAGAGGAATAAACAGTTGCTGGCGGTCCTGTTTCTTGACCTCGACCGGTTTAAGAATGTTAACGATTCCCTGGGACACAGGATAGGCGATGACCTTCTCAGGGAGGTTGCGTCCAGGCTTAAAAACACCCTTAGAAAGGTTGACACCATTTCCCGTATGGGGGGAGACGAGTTTATCATACTGCTCCCGGAAGTGTCAAAGGAAGAGGATATAAAGGTGATTACCAAAAAGATATTGAGCGCCCTGCAAAAGCCCTTTTTGGTAAACGGTAACCTTTTATACCTGACCACCAGTATAGGCGTGAGCACATATCCCGGGGATGGGGAAGACATGGACACGCTGATAAAGAACGCTGATGCAGCCATGTACAAGGCGAAGGATATGGGGGGTAACTGCTGTTACGTATTTGCCGATAGTATAAACACCGAAGCGAGGGAACGTATATTTATGCTAAACGAGTTAAAGGATGCGCTGGCAAAGGACCAGTTTATACTGGAATACCAGCCAAGGTATAACCTGGAAACGGGAAAGATAAACGGTGTTGAAGCGCTGCTGCGGTGGAATCATCCTCAAATGGGGCTTATGCCCCCGGCAAAATTTATACCATTGGCGGAGGAAACCGGTATGATTATTCCTGTCGGGGAGTGGGTGCTGGAAACCGCCTGCACCTTGAACAAGTCATGGCAGGATGCAGGGCTTCCCCCTGTCCGCATAGCGGTGAATATCTCGGCAAGGCAGCTTCAATCGGTGGAATTCCCGCAAACGGTAAACAGGGTCCTGTCCAAGACAGGCCTTAAGCCGGAATACCTGGAGCTGGAAATAACCGAAGATGCAATAAGGGGCAATGTGGAGCTGTGTCTTGATACCATAAACAGGCTGAAGGGAATTGGGGTATCCATATCCATGGATGACTTTGGCACCGGCTATTCCTGCCTGAGCCATCTCAGAAGGAAAGATATAAGTATTCTTAAGATCAACCAGTCCCTGTTCCGCGACCTAAACGGGGACAATTCGGACAGGATAATAATTGGTTCGATAATTTCCATGGCCCACCAGCTGGGCATTGAGGTAACCGCCGAAGGGGTGGAGGAAAAGGAGCACCTGGATGTGCTGGAAAGGATGGAATGCGACCATGTCCAGGGCTATGTTTTCAGCAAACCTCTGCCGAGGGAAAGTTTCGAAGAACTGTTAAAAAAACATGGCGATGCTTCAAATGTTTTTCCATAAGGAGGAAGGTAACATGATTTTATCCGACTGTACTATCAGGCAGATGCTTGCTTCGGGTGCGCTTAGGGTTGAACCCATCGAGGACCGACAAATACAACCGGCTTCCATAGACTTAAGGCTTGGCCGTTTTTTTTTGAAGGTTGATGAAAATTGTACCGAGTGCATTACCATGAGGGAACAGTTAAAGTATGTACAGCTGGAGAGGGACGAAATAGTAATACCTCCCCAGTCCTTTTTGCTGGCCACCACAATGGAGTACATAAAACTACCCCGGGGGATAACCGGGTTTGTTGAGGGGAGAAGTTCCATAGGACGGATGGGGCTGTTTATACAAAACGCCGGCTGGGTGGACGCTGGCTTTGAAGGCGAAATCACCCTTGAGTTGTTTAATGCCAACAGGCTGCCCATAAAGCTTGAAGCGGGGCGCAGGATTTGCCAAATTGTCCTTGCCAAGATGGACAGGGAGGCCCAAAATCCCTACTGTGGGAAGTACCAGTATCAAAAGGGAGCGGTGGGCAGCAGGATTTACCTGGACAACGAAAGCCGGACAGGGTAGATCACAGACAGGGGGACGGTTCTCGGGGCAGACAAGGGGACGGCAGACTGTGCTGATAACCCAGCAATTGGTTAACATAAACCAATCGATATATGGTATAATCCACTTGTTAAATATAGAAAGAGGGTGGAATTATGAGA
>DASRVG010000058.1:0-6003 GCA_035655175.1 Clostridia bacterium
ATATAGAGGAAGCCTTTACGACATTCCAGGATATACTAAAAAGCTTTACCCCTGTTGACTATGGTTTTAAGACAGCAACAAAGGAAAAAGCGTTGGATGATATTGAAGTGCTGATGGAAGGAAACAAGATAAAATTCAATATACCCGGGGATAAAACACTTTGGGGGATATTTACTACCCATACCCCGGGATACTACCTGGACGGTCTTAGGAATGCCGAGGCCAATTTGGGCCACAGGTTTGAATTTGCGATGACCTATTGCTCTTTTGATTCCGAGTTCCCTGCGAAAGATGTAAGGGAGATATACGCCGATGGAAAGATTATGATGCTTACGTTGCAGCCTTGGGAGGAGGGCAACCTGGATAATATAATGATTCCCGGTATTGTAAATGGTGACTACGACGATTATATAAAAAAATGGGCCGCCGGCATAAAAGAATTGGGGGAGCCGGTATTTTTCCGTTTTGCCAATGAGATGAACGGTGACTGGGACCCATGGTGTACATGGTTTTACGGAAAGGACCATGACCTTTATATAGCAGCGTGGAGGAGAGTACACGATATCTTCAGGGAAGAAGGGGCGGACAATGCGTATTTCGTATGGAACCCTCACGACAGGTCTTTCCCTGACTTCAAGTGGAACAATCCCCACCTTTACTATCCGGGGGATGAGTACGTGGACTGGGTGGGACTTACGGGCTACAATAACGGTACCAGCTATGACTGGGACAGGTGGAGGGACTTCGGTCCCATATACAGCGGCATATACGAGGAATACTCGGTGCTGTATCCGGACAAGCCCTTAATAATAACCGAGTTTGCTTCCAACGAAACAGGCGGCAACAAGGCTGCCTGGATACAGGATGCTTTTAAAATGCTGGCGGAAGATTTTCCGAGGATAAAGATAGCGGTGTGGTTTAACCAGGTGGATGGTAGGTGGCAGTATCCCATATACTCTTCGCCCGAGGCAAGGGCAGCCTTTGTAAACGGGTTAAAACATGAAAGGTTCAATTTCAAAGCCATTAAAAAATAGCGGACCCGAAAGGGTCTGTTATAGTTATGAGTTTTGTTTTTGTTGAACTATTTTCTTTGTACGCTGAACAATACCGGCTATGTCCATATATGCCCTGCGGCTTCCCCAAAGGACTATGAATCTTCCCGGCCAGATCAAATGCAGCCTCCTGGAAAGGAACCCGCCAATTTTCATGGAAGTGTTAACTGCGGGGGAAACGTTTACGAATATCACGCTATTTTCATTTCCTGAAAGTATAACGGATAAATCGCCCAGTGCCCGTATTATCAGGCTGCCGGAGAACTGCCGGCTGAGGGTGTATATATTATTGCCGTATTCGTCGATACCCCTATGGATAATACGACCATAGTGTTCCCTGGTGATATTGTCGTAGTATGGTATACTCAGTATTTCGATGTTTGTAGCCACCCTGGTTCTTGGAAGCATGCCGAGGTGTATGGCGGAAGCTATAACCGATGAATGAGCACCCCCAACGCAGTGGTAAATTATGTGCATCCCTATACCTCCGGTTTATAGTCTACTTTTTAAGGTTTCCCCGAAATAATTAATTTATTATTTGCCCTTATGTGTTTTGTTTTGCTCACGGGGTATGATATAATTAAACCGGAATTAGTAAAAAAAAAGGGGAGATTGCCTATGATTTTCAGAAATTGTGCCGGCGGTGTGGTCTTCAGCAAAGACAAGGTGCTTATCCTAAAAAACCACAAGAACGAGTGGGTACTGCCAAAGGGAGTTATCAGGAATGGAAGCATCTCGGTGGAGACAGCCAAGTCAAGAGTTAGGACGGAAGCAGGGGTTGAAGCGGAGGTCATATCGCCGGCAGGGGAAACAAGTTACGAATTCTATTCAATAAGCCGACAGAAGCCTGTTTGTAACCGTATTACCTGGTTCATTATGAGTGCGGAGGATGACCGTGCATCGGTAAACAAGGACGAGGGCTTCATTAATGGAGGCTTTTTCCCGATAGATGAGGCAATTGAAAAGATTACCTACAGCCAGGATAAATCTTTGGTAAGCTTGTCCTATAAAAAGTATAAAAGGCTGTGCAGTGAGTGCGTTTAGCGAGGGATTATTTCGCTACCCGTTGGAGGTAGAGGAATAGTCTTATTTATTATATGGACAAAATTAGCCGAGCCATTCTTAACCGGGCGGTTCCATTGTTTGGAGTTGGAAAAGCCGTATTTTTGGGGAGGTAGGTTTTTTGGACAATAAAGCCTTGGACGAATTAATTGGCAGGATGCTGGGCGAAAAAACCTGGGCGGTAGTAGGGGCGTCTGTAAATAGGCAAAAATTCGGTTACAAAGTGCTGAAGAGACTTATGGAGGAGGGCTATAAGGTCTATCCTGTAAATCCGAACTATGAAGAAATAGAAGGGGTAAAATGTTATCCGGCACTCAGGGACCTGCCTGAACTGCCGGGGACGGTAAGCGTCATAGTGCCCCCTGCGGCGGGGCTCACCCTGCTTGAAGAAGCAGCCGGGCTGGGCATAAAAAAGCTGTGGTTCCAGCCGGGGGCTGAAAGCGATGAAATACTGAAAAAAGCCGAAAAACTGGGCCTTGAGCTGGTCCATAACAGGTGCGTTTTAATTGAACTGGAATGACGGGTTATTTTGGTTCCTTATGGAGGACCTCCACTATTCCCATAATAAAAAGAAAGATTCCAAAAAGCTTTGACAAGACCTCCGTCGGCATTTTTACTGCAAGGGCCGAGCCAATGAATGCCCCTGCAAGGCCTGCAGGTATCAGCCTGAAGGAGTGACCTATGTCCAGGTTATTTTTCCCATAGTGAATTACCAGGGCAATCACCGCAACGGGGATAAAGCTAATCAGGTTTATGCTCTGGGCGGTATGCTGTTTGCAGCCGGCAAACAGTGTGAGGGCAGGGATTAACACCGCCCCTCCGCCGATACCCATTGCGCTTATGATACCCGATAAAAGCCCTATTATTATAATAAGCAGTTAAAGCACCATCCTGACAGCGGTGATAATCATAAAGGCGCCGAATATTTTTCTTAAAACGGGAGCGGGAATCCTGTTGAGAATCCTGGCACCGATAAAGCTTCCTGCTACTCCTCCGGAGATCACCTTCAGGGTGGTTGGCCAGTCTATATAGTTGTTTTTGTAATATACCACGGTACTGAGTATGGTAAGGGGCAGAATAACCAGTATGGCTGTGGCATGGGCTTTATGCTCTTCAAGCCCCAGCAGGAAAACCATGCCGGGTACCAGGATTGTGCCGCCTCCCGAACCGAAAAGGCCGTTGCATATTCCTGTAACCAGCCCGATGGCGATTAGCTTGGCAGTCATTTGCTCCTCCTGTGCTATGAGTATCTTAATCTAATTTTTCCATACTATAATAAAATATTCGCCGCATTTGGACGGGTTTACTAAACTTAAAGCCTGTGCTAAAATATTTTGTGTATTACTTAAGAGGTGAAAACATTATGGATACAAATACCAGAATTGAAAGAACCGTTAAATGGCTCTCAGACAAGGTTAAAGAAGCCGGGACCAGCGGCCTTGTGGTAGGCGTTTCAGGAGGAGTGGATTCTGCGGTTGTAGCTTTTCTGATAAAAAAAGCGATGCCGGATAATTCTTTGGGCATAATACTGCCCTGTGGCAGCAGCAGGGAGGATATTGAAGACGCTTGGAGAGTGGTTGAGGCATGCGGCATCAAAGCCTTTGAAATAGATTTAACCAACATCCATCAAAACCTGGCCGAAAAAGCCCTTGAAAAGGCAGCGGGGGTAATGGAGGTCGGAAACAGCCGCATCAATATGGTAGCGGCCAACCTGAAAGCAAGGGTCAGGATGAGCGCGCTGTATGCGGTAGCCAACGCTTTGAATTACCTTGTGGTGGGTACAGACAACGCGGCGGAAACTTACATCGGATACTTTACCAAGTACGGGGATGGCGGCGTGGACCTCCTGCCTATTAAACATCTTAAAAAAAGAGATGTCAGGGAATGGGCAAAGGTTTTGGGGGTGCCGGAGAACGTTATAAACAAGGTACCAACAGCCGGCCTCTGGGAGGGACAGACCGACGAAGGAGAGATGGGCACCACCTATGACATGGTGGACGATTTACTGGAGGGTAAGGTTATACCGGAAAAGGACAGGAATATAATTGAAAGGCTGCACCGGGTGTCCAATCATAAGAGAAACCTTCCTCCGAGTCCGCCGCAGGGGTGGTTTATTTGATAAAGAAAGGGGCAAAGGTTTATGGCAGGTCATTCAAAATGGGCTAATATACAACACAGGAAGAGCAGACAGGACGCCAAAAAGGGACAGATATTCACAAAGCTGGGCAGGGCAATTTCGGTTGCCGCCAAGGAGGGGGGTAGTGACCCCGCCGTCAACCCTGCTTTAAGGGATGCAATTGCCAAGGCCAAGGCCCAGAATATGCCCAACGATACGATAGAAAGGGCAATAAAAAGAGGGTCGGGAGAGCTGGGGGGTGCCGATTATCAAAGGGTGATATATGAAGGCTACGGCCCCGGCGGTGTTGCAGTTATTGTGGAAGCCCTCACCGAAAACAGGAACAGGACGGCGGGGGATGTGAGGCATGCCTTTGACAAAAATGGCGGCAACTTGGGAACCACCGGCTGTGTTTCCTACCTGTTTGAGAAGAAAGGCCAGATAATAATCGAAAAAACAAAGCAAATTGACGATGAACAGATAATGATGCTGGCCATTGATGCAGGAGCCCTGGACGTGGAGATTGAAGAGGAGGGCTATACAATAATAACATCGCCGGAGGACTTTGGCAGGGTTCTTGAGGTGGTGCAAAAAAACGGCCTGGAACCGATGGCGGCGGAGGTGGCAATGGTACCCAATACCACCGTCACATTGACCGACCAGGACGACATAAAATACATGAACAGGCTCATAGATATGCTGGAGGACAATGATGATATCCAGAACGTATACAACAACTGGGACATGCCGGACGAGTAACTACTAATACTGTATTATAACAGCAAGACCTTGATGTATAAAAAATCCGATTACCAGTGATAATCCCCGATTTTTGCCGGTTATTTCGAATTTTTGTGTATTACCTCTATTTTTTTGACTGGACAATTTTTAGGCTTTATTATAACATTAATAGAAAGTGCAATACAAATTATTATTTTAAGGAGGGATTTGTTTAATGCAACAGACAGAAAAGAAAGCTAGAGAGAATTGGGGTTCCCGTTTCGGTTTCATTATGGCGGCAGCCGGCTCGGCGGTCGGCCTTGGAAACATCTGGAGGTTCCCCTACCTGACTGGTATGAACGGCGGTGGCGCATTCATAGTCATTTATTTAGGATGTATTCTTTTTGTCGGACTTAGTATTATGCTCGCCGAGTTTACCGTGGGTAGAAAGACCGGTCTTGCGGCGGTTGGTGCTTACAAGACTCAAAACAGGAACTGGACATTTGCCGGAGCCTTGGGAGTTCTAAGCGGGTTCTTCATAATGGGCTTCTATCCGGTAGTTGGTGGATGGTCGGTAGCTTATATGGTGAAATCGGTCACCGGGTTGCTGGCCGTTCCCGAAGCGATAGGGGACTACTTTGGCGCCTTTATCGGAGCCCCCGTTGAGCCGCTGGTTTGGATGGTAATATACCTGGCAATCAATATATTCATAGTTGCCAAGGGTGTAGCCGGTGGTATCGAGGTAGCAGGTAAGGTGCTTATGCCCTCGCTGTTTGTATTGTTTATATTCCTCATATTCAGAAGCGTAAGTCTTCCGGGAGCCGGTGCAGGACTATCCTATATCTTCAAACCCGACTGGTCGGTTGTAACGGGGCAGACCTTCCTGGCAGCCCTTGGGCAGGCATTCTTCTCGTTAAGCCTTGGGATGGGTTGCATGATTACCTACGGAAGCTACCTGAACAAGAAAGAGAACCTTCCCAGCAACGCCCTGACTGTTGTTTCGATGGATACTGCGGTTGCTCTTATGGCTGCCATTGCCATATTCCCGGCACT
>DASRVG010000059.1:0-6347 GCA_035655175.1 Clostridia bacterium
ATACAGCCCTTCTCGGAAGTTATGCCGGATACCAAAAGGCGCAGTTCTTCTAAGGGGCGGTTGTGGTACGAAAGCTTGATAAGCCGCAGTCCCTTTTCCAACGGTGCATTTCGCACCAGCTTTTCCGCTTCGAACTTGCAAAGTTCTTCCCTCATGGCCTCGGCGGCCTTGGCCAGGGCTTTGTTCTCCGACAGTATCCTTTCCACCGCATCCGCCGCTTCAAAGTCCCTGATCGAAAGCATTGCGCAGACCCTGTTTAAACAGTCGTTCTTTGTACCGTAGTCCTCGAGGGCCCTGCCGCCGCATGCGAATTCAATTCGGGTGCTGTCTTTTTGTTTTTCCCACCGCCTTATCTTTATAAGGCCTATGCAGCCGGTATGGGAGGGATGGGTCCCTCCACAGGGGGAATAATCAAACCCGTCTATTTCAACAATCCGTATATCCTTTTCAACGGTGGGCTGCTTGCGAAGGGGCATTTTTCTTATCTCTTCCGGCTGCAATATATAGGTTTTGATTGGGAGGTTTTCAAAAACGGTTTTATTGGCCATATGTTCGGCTTGGGTAATCTGTTCCCGGGTCAAATCGGTGCTGTCTAAATCTATGTATACAAACTGGCTCCCCAGGTGAAAGCCCACTGTTCTTGCCCCGGCAATCTTGTCAAAGCAGGCGGAAAGCACGTGCTGTCCTGCATGCTGCTGCATGTGGTCAAAACGCCGCCCCCAGTCTATCCTGCCGGTGACGGTGCCGGTTTCCAAAGGGGCCTTAAGTAAATGTACAACCGTACCTTCCCGCTCCTCCACTTCCGTAACCGGGATGCCGTCAAGCCATCCCGTATCGCAGGGCTGACCGCCGCCGGTGGGGTAAAAGGCGGTCCTGTCCAACACCACTTCAAAGCCTTCCCGGACCTTTTCCTGCCGCACAACCTTTGCAGTAAATTGAGCGGTATAGGCGCTTTTCCTGTATAGTCTTTCCGTGTCCATATCAACACCCTTTCGAAGTTGCTTATCTTATATTTAGTAGTTTATCACTACCAGGATATATTACAAGGGAAAGTCCCCGCCGATGACAATAAGTGAAACCGCCACATATTATATAGTGGAGGTGATAAGATGAAGATTTGTATAGACCCGGGCCACGGCGGGGACGACCCGGGGCTGCAGGCCTTTGGGATATTGGAGAAAAACGTAAACCTTGATATTGCAATAAAACTGAAACAGTTCCTGGAGCATGAGGGCATCGAAGTTGCGATGACAAGAGAGATGGATGAAACAGTGGAGCCTGCTGAAAGGATTTCGAGGATTAATCAATCGGGAGCCGATTATACCATATCAATACACTGCAATGGGGGACCGGTATCTTCAAAGGGAACCGAGACGGTATACGGGCATAAATCCCTTGAGGGAAAAGAGCTGGCGGAGTGCATATTGAAAGAAATTTCAAACCTGGGAATTGCAAGGAGAAGGGCGTATAACAAGCTCAACGCAAAAAGGGAGGACTATTCCTTTGTCATAAGGGAATCCGAAATGCCTACGGTGATAGTAGAAACAGCCTTTTTAACCAATCCATCGGATAACCACCTTCTGTCCCAGAACCCTTTCAGGAAAAAGATTGCCAACGCCATAGCAACCGGTATTTTTAATACCGTACAGATAAAAAGGCAAAAAAGCGGTCACTGGGCTGCACCATTTTTCGAGGCCATTAGGGATGAGGGACTGGTTCAGGACCAGTATCCCCTGGATAAGGGGGTAACCTGGGGAGAATTATCCATGGTGTTGTCCCGCCTCGTAGAAAGAGTTAAAAACCAAACAAATATTTAAAAGTCCCAAGGTGCATGGTATAATAAACCCACAGTATAAAACCTTTGGAGGAACCTTTGATGAATAAAACCAAAAAATTGGTTTTAGCGGCGCTCTTAACGGCGCTTGTAATGGTGGCTACCATGGCCTTTCAGATACCGGTACCGGCGACGAAGGGATATATAAACCTTGGGGATACGGTGATATTTTTGGCGGCAATGCTGCTTGGGCCCAGGTACGGGGCGATAGCGGGCGGGGTTGGGTCGGCGCTGGCCGATTTATTGTCCCCCTATGCCGTGTGGGCGTCCTTTACCCTTGTGATAAAAGGGCTGGAAGGCTTTATAGTGGGATATGTGTTATACCGTTTGTCTTCAGCCAAGGGCAGCACCATTTCGAGGATAGCAGCAATGGCACTGGGCGGACTGTGGATGGCGGCGGGTTATTTTGTAGCGGAGGTCTTGCTGTACGGCCTTCCGGCGGCCTTGGTGGAACTGCCAGGCAATTTGTTCCAGGCACTGGGCAGCGCCGCCCTGGCACTGCCGGTTGCGGAAGTGCTGGTAAGGGTTAAGGTTATAAAGAACCAAAATAACTGATATCGCATTTGATATGGGAGGGCGAAAGTATCGTCCTCCTTTTCATATAAATCGTTAAGGGCGGCTGTGCCGCCGCATTATGGGCTCATCAGGCGTTAGCTCTAGTCCTAAATATGACCAATTTTGGTTTAAAAAGGCGAACTAATATTGTCGAGATGTAAGTATTTTGGTAATATTATTGCGAACATTGTATTGTTGCTATATAATAAACATTAATGTATATATTGCCAAAATTATCTAATATCATTGGGGACGAAAAGGCAAACCGGCTGAAAGGCCGGGACGCAAAGCCACAGGCCTAAGGCGGTAACTAACTGCTACGGCGGCTGGGTTGCCGAAACATATGTGAGGCAGCCTTTAATCGGAAGTCCCGATTTGGCAGGCTGTTTTTTATTGAAAAAAAACCAATGCATTGTTTATCTTATTTATCTTAAAAGTTTATAAAGTAAGTATTACACTTACACCACTATAATTATGAAAAATGGAGGAGAAAGATGGTTCCAACAAATACAGAAAACCAGTTCGGGCTCCGGATTAAGCAGCGACAGTCAAAACAGATTGAAACATTAGAGGCCGAATTGGAAGAGAAAACTAAGAAATTAAAAGAATATGAGAAACTTTTTGGCGGATTATCAGACGGGAAAGAATTAACAGCGGAAATAAAAGAAACTAGTGAAGCCCCTTGGCCTGAAGAGAGTAACGGTACTAGGATCAAGACAGAATTGGAAAAAGCCCTCGAAAGGGAAGAGTTCGAAATCTATTACCAGCCGATAGCGGAGGTGGCAAACGGAAAGACTGCAGGCGTGGAAGTTCTTTTACGGTGGTGTAATCCCGAACTGGGGCTTTTGCATCCGGATCGGTTCATATCCTTGGCGGAAAGAACGGGCCTTATAATACCCATAGGCGAATGGGTTTTGTATAAAGCCTGTTCCAGGTATAAAGCATGGCAAGACGCAGGATACCCGTCATTAAGGCTGGCAGTCAATATTTCTGCCGTCCAGCTGCAGAACACGGGTTTTGTACCCATGGTTGAGAAGATGCTCAAGGAAACAGGGATCAATCCCAATAACCTTGAACTGGAGATTACTGAGAGTGTAGTTTTCGATAATTTGGATTATGCAGTAAGTACGATTAACGAGCTAAGGGCTATGGGGTTAAGAATTTCTATTGACGATTTCGGAACCGGTTACTCGTCGTTGGAATACTTAAACCGGCTTCCAGTTAACACGCTCAAAATCGACAAATCTTTCATTAAAAGCCTTGCCATAAACCCAAGCAGTAAGGCAATTGTATCCGCGATCATCGCAATGGCCCATAAGCTTAACATTGAAGTAATAGCAGAAGGGGTGGAAAGCTGCGAGCAGTTGGACTTCCTGAGGAAAGAGAGGTGCCATTTTTACCAGGGGTTCCTGTGCAGCCCGCCGGTGCCGGTGATGAAATTTGAAGAGATTTATATGTCTGCATCCCTTGCATAAAGGGAAGCAAACAATGCATGAAAAGCGGTATAGGGGTGTTTTTAGTTTTGATAATTCACAGGGAATCAACAAAAGATGCCATAAAAAAGGGAATAAAAATATACAGATGTAAAGCTACTGAGCTGAAAATCCATACAATAAAAAAACCAAGATACGCATTAAAGGCAAGATAGAAGCGGCACATATATGTAGTAATACTGTAATTGTAATAAACGGCAAAAAGGAAATTATATGATGTAAAGTTTTTAATGTGATATATGTGCCCCTGCCTTGCATAGGCCGGTTTAAACTGGTATTCTATCCATAGGAAAATTATGCTTGATGTAGGGATTATATTAAATATCAAGGGTAAAGCGGCATGAAACGGAAACTAGTCTTTGCCGTAATGTGTTATATGGCAGGAGGAGCCCTATGCCTTGCCTGGGGAATGGGACTTTGGATACTCATACTCTATGCGGTTGCGGCCTTTGTCCTGCTTTATGCTTTTTTGCCCAGGCAAAGGACATACCTGTTAACGGCGCTGGTGTTTTTTTGCATCGGCGTTTCCTGTTTTGCTCTCTATAAAGCTGACGCCGGGACGGTACAGGGTTATATAGGCCGTTGGGCCAAGCTGAAAGGAAGGGTGGAACCGGTCATCCGGGAGGACTGTTTCCTGGTGGACGTGGACTCCCTGGTGGTGGACGGAAGGGATATTGGCTACAGGGGCAAGCTTATGCTGTACCCTTCCGGGGACATAGGGACCATAACGGTTGGCGATGGCGTTGTGGCGGAGGGACAGCTTAAGATATCTTCCAACAAAGGGTATAGGAATTACTGCCGGGGCCTGGGGGCGGAGGCGATGATTTATTCCACCCCCTATCATCTGAAATTTACCGGCGTGAAGCCTTTTTCGATAAAGTATCGCAGCCATCTTGCCGCCGGGTGGATTAAGGACAGGCTGGAAACACCCATGATACCGCCGCGGCAGGGAGAGATAATGAAGGGCCTTTTGTTGGGCGGACGGGAAGTGGACGAGGAGACAAGGCAGAGATTCTCGGCGGTGGGAATATCCCACCTCCTGGCGGTTTCGGGGCTGCACGTTGGCATTATATGCGGTGTACTGGTTTGGCTATTAAAAAAACTGGGGCTGACCGGCCGGGAGAGGTTTATTATTATATGCGCCCTCCTTGCCTTTTTCTCCTTCATGGTTGGCCTTACTCCGTCGGTGGTCAGGGCGTCGGTGATGATGGGGGTGCTGATGCTGGCCGCGGCTGTAAACAGGAAACAGGACATGCTTACATCCCTTTCGGTGGCCGCCTTTTTCATGACAGTGCTAAAGCCTTACGTAATATTCAGCGTTTCATTCCAGCTTTCCTTCTTGGCCTGCCTGGGCATAGCACTGTTTTACCCGATGTTTAACAGGGTCTTTGGCTTTGCCGGCAAACACCTTTCGGCAGCGCTTTCCATAACACTGGCCTCCCAGGTGCTGGTGGTGCCGCTTCTGCTTAGATATTTCGGAAGCTTTGCCCCGGTTTCGGTGCTGGTCAACATCCTGGCGGTGCCGCTGGCGGGGGCGGTGTTGTGGCTTACAGTGGCCTACCTTGTCCTGTGCCTTATGCACATACCGCTGTACTATACTATAGCCTGGGTAAATGGTATAATTATTGAAGCGATGGACTATATAATTGATATGGCCGGGATGATACCCTTTGGAAATGTGTATGTGGAAAATGTGGCATTTGGGTTTTATATAGCGTATTACCTGGCCGTTGCTGCGGCTTGGATGGCAATTGATATGACTGTTAATGGCAAAGGCGGGGTGAAAGACTTATGGACATGACAAAATTATTCAATAGCCTTAAGCGGGGAGAGGTTGGAAGGCTGTACCTGTTTTATGGTCCCGAGGGCCTTTTGATAAGGGAAGCGGTGGGCAGGATTAAGGAATTGCTGGTGCCCCCATACGCCGAGCAGATGAACCTTACAGTGATAGATGGAAGCGATGCGACGGCGGCCCAGAAAATAGCCAACGCTGTTGAGACGCTGCCCTTTATGAACAAAAAAAGGCTGGTAATAGTAAACAACGCGATGTTTACACCCGCCGGGAAAAGGGGTTTTACCCAGGCGGACATGGAAGTGTTGGACAATTGTTTCCGCGGCGTCCCCGACTATACATGCCTTGTAATAACAACCAGGAATAGTCCCGATATGAGGACAAGGCTGATGAAGACGCTGAAAACCGCCGGCGAAGTTGTGGAATTTGGCGCCCTTAAACCGCCGGTGCTGGAAAAATGGGTGGCAAAGCGGTTCAAAGAAGCCGGTAAAGATATATCACAGGCTGCCCTGAAAAGGTTCATATTTCTTACCGGTTACCTTGAAAGGGATTCGGGTAAAACGCTGGAGGGCATAGCCAACGAGATTGAAAAGGTTGTGAAATACTGCGGGGACAGGGATACGGTGCGCCAGGAAGACATTGAAGCCCTTGCCCCGGAAAGCCTAAGCATGAA
>DASRVG010000060.1:0-3043 GCA_035655175.1 Clostridia bacterium
GTGGTGGAAAACCCGGCGCCGGAGGGCAAGTACGGCCAGGGCCTTGCCCCGGTAAAGGGAGACAGGAAGCTGGCAGTAAATATGGTGGGCCTTGACGTTTTGGGCGCCGAGCAGCGCCTTGACGAAATGGGCTACGGCCCCGGCGAAGTGGACGGGGTGTTTGACACCGCCCTTGAGCAGGCGGTCGCGAGATTCCAGTCGGATACAGGCCTGTACCCCTACGGCGTGCTGGACTTTGCCACCCAAAAGAGGCTGCTTGCCGAGCACCGGCTCTACATAGAGAAAAACATGCCGGATTTGCAGCTTAAAAAAGCCGTGGAAATTTTAAAATCCAAGCGCTAAATATTAAGAAGGGTATCCCCATCGCCGGGATACCCTTCACCAATTGCAGGAAGAATAATAGAAGGGCTATTATCGCTGCCTACTACCTTGACCTACCCGCAAGGGTGTCGATATAATTATATAGTTGGTACATTAATAAGAAAAACATGGAGGTATCATTGTGGCTACAAAGTACATATTTGTCACCGGAGGAGTAGTATCATCACTGGGTAAAGGCATAACCGCCGCTTCCTTGGGCCGGCTTCTAAAAAACCGCGGTCTTAGGGTGAGCATGCAAAAGTTTGACCCCTACATAAACGTGGACCCCGGCACCATGAGCCCCTACCAGCACGGCGAAGTTTTTGTCACAGAGGACGGTGCCGAGACCGACCTGGACCTGGGGCATTACGAGAGGTTTATAGACATAAACCTTACGAAGGACAGCAGCCTCACCGCCGGGAAAATCTACTGGTCGGTGCTGAACAAGGAAAGAGAAGGGGAATACTTGGGCGGTACGGTGCAGGTCATCCCCCACGTTACCAACGAGATAAAGGAAAGGATAAAAAAGGTGGCCAAGGACGTCGACGTGGTGATAACCGAGATAGGCGGCACCGTCGGCGACATAGAAAGCCTGCCCTTTCTTGAGGCCATAAGGCAACTAAGGCACGACGCCGGCCGGGGCAACGTGCTGTACATCCATGTAACCCTTGTGCCTTACCTCAGCAGGGCGGGAGAACTAAAGACCAAGCCCACCCAGCACAGTGTAAAGGAGCTCCGCAGCATAGGTATACAGCCCGACATAATAGTGTGCCGCACCGAAAAGCCGCTTAACCGGGACACAAAGGAAAAAATAGCTCTCTTTTGCAACGTGGAGCCGGAGGCGGTGGTGCAAAACTCAGACGTTGCCACCATATACGACGTACCCCTGCTGCTGGAACAGGAAGGCCTTGACGACCTGGTGGTGGAAATGATGGGGCTTGAGAACTGCCCGCCCCCCGACATGACCGAATGGGAAGGGCTTGTGGAAAGGATAAAAAACCCCAGGCACAAGGTAAAAATAGCCTTGGTGGGCAAATACGTGGAGCTGCACGATGCATACCTTTCGGTGGCGGAGGCCCTATGCCACGGGGCCATAGCCAACGATGCCTCTCTTGAAATAGAATGGGTGCAATCCGCCGATGTGACCGAAGCAAACGTTGCGGAAAAGCTGCGGGATGCCGACGGCGTACTGGTCCCCGGCGGCTTCGGCGACCGGGGCGTGGAAGGAAAACTGGTTGCGATAAGGTACGCCAGGGAAAACAAGATACCGCTTTTGGGGATCTGCCTCGGCATGCAGCTTGCGGTGGTGGAGTTTGCCCGGAACGTGCTGGGGTACAAAGGCGCCAACAGCACCGAGTTCGACCCGGGTACCCCTCACCCGGTAATAGACCTTATGCCGGACCAAAAAGACGTGAAGGGCCTTGGCGGCACAATGCGGCTGGGGGGCTACCCCTGCGAACTGGTACAAGGGACAAAGGCCCGGGAGTCTTACGGCAAGGAACTGGTACACGAGCGGCACAGGCACCGCCACGAGTTCAACAACCGGTACCGCGACGCCCTGGCCGAAAAGGGGCTTATTGTAAGCGGGGTCTCGCCGGACGGAAGATTGGTGGAGATGGTGGAACTGAAGGACCACCCGTGGTTTGTGGGCTGCCAGTTCCACCCCGAGTTCAAGTCAAGGCCGAACAGGCCCCATCCGCTCTTTAGCGGCCTCATTAAGGCCGCCCTCCAAAACAAAAGGTAAACCAAGCCGGGGAACCTCTCCCTGGTTCTTATTATTAAGAAAAACTGCAGCCTGTTACGGCAAAGGGCAAGGGGCAAGGGCGACCTTGTCTTAATATTACCCTTCATGTATTATATTAATATATGGCCATACAGCCGATAAAAGACTGACGGGAAAAGGAGCTGATTAGTTGAATGCGCTGAAGCAAAAATTCAAGGACGTAGTATTTGCTGTACTACCCGTTACAATTATCCTCCTTATACTGAACTATACCATAGCCCCTATTGGTAAAGACCTGGTCTGGCGCTTTATCGTAGGAGCCGTTTTTATAATATTCGGGCTGGGGATATTCTTATTTGGCGCGGACCTGGCCATCCAGCCCATCGGCCAGCACATGGGGTCATCCATAACAAGGAAAAGGAGTCTGCCCCTGCTTTTAATAGCCGGCCTTGTCCTCGGCTTTTTCATAAACATAGCCGAGCCCGACCTAATGGTCCTGGCCAAGCAGGTCCAGCAGGTAACGTCCGGCGCGATATCGCAGTGGGCGCTGCTGGTGGTGGTTTCGATAGGGATAGGGATAATGGTGGCCCTGGGCCTTTTCAGGATTGTATTCAAGATATCTTTAAGCAAATTGCTGACCATACTCTACGTAATAATATTTATACTGGTGATATTCTCTCCAAAACTATTCCTTGGCATTGCCTTTGATTCCGGCGCGGCGACGACCGGGTCCATGACGGTACCCTTCATACTGGCATTGGGCCTAGGCGTGGCGTCCACCGAGGGAGGGAAGCAGTCGGAGGAAGACAGCTTCGGCCTGCTGGGCATAGCCTCTGCGGGTCCCATGCTGGCGGTGCTTTCCATGGGCATAATTTCGGGGATTAAATCGCTGGTCGGCGGCATACCGCCTTCCCCGGACGGTGGCCGGGGCATACTGTACCCGTTCCTCGAGAGTATTCC
>DASRVG010000061.1:0-4657 GCA_035655175.1 Clostridia bacterium
TAGGGGCTTTTATAGGAGGTTTTCTGGCGGGATTAACCGGAGCTTTTTGTTTTAGATGGGATAGAAATGAAAATAAATATAATAAAATAATTAATGAACAAAGTAGATAATAAGAATCTTTGCAAAATACAGGAGGACGAGTTTTTACTCCTTTACGCATATAAACAAAAATGGCTTTAGGATCAAAAACCCTAAAGCCATTTTTAATTTGGTGCCGAAGGTGGGACTTGAACCCACACGAGGTTTGAGCCTCACTGGATTTTGAGTCCAGCGCGTCTGCCAATTCCACCACTTCGGCAAATTGTGTGCAAAATATATATTAGCATATCGAACCCCGTTAGGCAATAGCAAAAATTGCATCGTCATGCCCGGCGGCAGTGTGTCAATAAGTTTAATCCGCCGGGTCCAACAATAAGGAAAAAGGTACATGCCGCCGAGCATGTCCCTCTGCTTTTTTTGGAATAATTTTTCACCCTCAAAATACAATGAAAAGCAGAGGGAGGTGAAAGCAGCTATTGAAGCAAAAGTCAGCAATCATTATCCTGGTTTTTTTATTGGTTTTTTGCGTCGACTGTGCGGCGGCACAGCAGCAGGACGGGTACAGGATGGTCATTGACATACCCCGCTACTCCCTTAGCCTTTTTAATGGAGCAGACCTTATAAAAACCTATCCCATTGCCATAGGGAAACCGGGCACCCCAACGCCCACCGGCAGCTACAGCATAATAAACAAGGCGGTGAACCCCACCTGGCGCCCGAACAGCCGGAATCCCGTACCCCCGGGCCCCGCAAACCCGTTGGGTGTAAGATGGATGGGCTTTTACAGGGGATATGGGATTCACGGCAACAATGACCCTTCCAGCGTGGGCAAAAGCATATCGCTGGGATGCATCAGGATGTACAATTATGACGTGACGGAATTGTACTCCATCGTGGACATCGGGACCCCGGTGGATGTGGTTTACGGCGACCTGCTGGAGGCCCACGAAAGGGAAGCGGCAGTGACCGCATACCGTGATATATACTCCAGGGAAAAGGGCTATAAAGACACAATAATGGAGAAGCTGAGGGAAATAGGCTTGGAGGAGCACATTCCGCAGCAAAAGCTGGATAGGCTGTTTTCCGCTCTAAACAGCAGGAAAGTAGTGTTTGCGAAAAATTGGGTTCTTATGATAAACGGCGAGTTTTTAACATCCGATACCATATACGACAGGACCATGATATTCGTAAACTGTGACCGGCTGAACGAGTTCTTTGGAATAAACATTGGGTGGAATGATGAGATAGCCACCGGCAGGCTTATGGATAGGCCGGTATCCGCCGTTTGGTACATGGGTAAACTGTATGCTTCCATAGCGGACATAGTACCCATCTTGGGGGGCAGGTTGACGGCCAGGGGGGACATAGATGAGCTGAACTACCAGATAAACTTTGCCAAACTGGACGGCAGGTTTCTCACCTCGGATGTGGGCAGTTTCAAGGAGAACCCCACGATAGATATCAGCCTTATAAACCCCTCCAAAAAAGGCAGGGTGAAACTTTCTGCCCTTGAAGGGGAGGGTTTGACATATCATATCTATTCCAAGTACGGATATATAGAACTATTGCATAATTTACCCTAAAGGATTTATGTCCCATATATAGAATACAAGGACAGTGATATATACTGTCCTGCTATTTTTTGCATGGAATACAGCATGGAACTTAATGGGGAAATGCTTCGTCAAAATAGACGTATGAGTGGGAAGGGAGGAATAACCATGTCTGCGGAACTCGAGCTGGTTGAGCGCAGCAAAGGGGGCGATTTAGCGGCCTTTGAAGAGCTCGTCGTCATGTACCAGAAACAAATATACAACCTGGGATACAGGATGATGGGCAACGAGGAAGACGCCTGCGACATGGCCCAGGAGGCTTTCCTAAAGGCTTTCAAGTCAATCCGGAAGTTCAGCGGCAGGTCCAGCTTCGGAACATGGGTTTACAGGATTGCCGTGAACGTATGCATAGACGAGCTGAGAAAAAGAAAAAGGGTAAAGCTTTATCCCGTTGTGCATAACGACAACCCGGAGGACGGCGGCGGCAAGCTGATAACCGATACCGGCGACCTGCCGGAGGATAGAATCGAGCGCAGGGAAACAAGGGAACAGGTGCAAAGGGCGATAAACAGGCTTGCGGAGGAACACAGGGTCATAATTATTTTGAGGGATATACAGGGAAAGTCCTACCAGGAGATAGCAGATATACTGAACCTTAACATAGGGACGGTAAAATCCCGCATAAGCAGGGCAAGGCAGAACCTTAAGGAAGAGCTGTTAAGGCAGGGGGAACTAAAACCCGAAGAAAACGTCAAAATGGTATGAGAGGAGGGATAAGGATGGAAAATTGCAAAGAATTCAGGGAACAACTCTCTTTATATATAGATGGAATGCTTACACAGCAGGAAAGCCGGCTGCTGGAGGAGCATATTGAGGAATGCAAGGACTGCCGGGAAGAACTTTCGATGCTCCGGGAGATGGTGGCAAGCTGCCAAGGCCTGGAGGAAAAGGAACCTCCCGAGTACTTGTACCCGATGATTGCAAGCAGCCTGCGCAGGTCCAAAAAGAGGACTCTGGTGAGCGGTGTCAGAATGAAATGGTTAAAGCCCGGCCTGGTTTCGATAGCGGCGGTGCTTCTGGTGGCGGTAGCGGTAAAGGGTATAATGCCTGATATACAAAAGCAACTAGCCACCCAAGACATGGCGGCCCCAGAGCAGGCGGCACCGGAAGCCGAGGCACCGAAAGCCGAGGCGCCGGCGGAGGATACCTACAGCGCTACGCAGAACCGGGAATTCAGCCTCAAAATGATGGAGGAATCCGGCAGGGCTGGTATGGACGGAGCAGGCATCGCGGGAGCCGAAATGGATAAGAAAGAGGCGGAAATGGCTTCCGATGGAGGCACTTTCTCGGTCGCCCAGGCACCGGCAACAGCTGGGGATGAACTCATTGCCGCTCAGCATGATAGAAAGATAATAAAGAATGCCGATATATCGCTGGAGGTCCAGGACTTCAAAAATCAGTTTGACGCCGTGCAGAGGATGGCGGAGGAAACCGGCGGATACGTCGAGAGCTCAAGAAGTTATATCAGAAAATATGCCGCCGCCGGGGACGACAGGGAGTTCATGGAGGGCGAAGCGGTAATAAGGGTGCCCAGTACAGAGTTCGGGGGCTGCCTGGACAGGATTGCCGCCCTGGGCAAGGTAACCAACCGGTCCACCTATGGCAATGACATAACCCTCCGGTACATGGACACCGAAACGCGCCTTAAAAGCAAGCAGGTACAGCAGGAAAGGCTCATTGAAATACTGTCCAAGGCCGAGCGGGTGGAGGATATTCTAAATATAGAGAATGAACTCAACAGGGTAAGGACCGAGATTGAGAGCCTGGGCACGCAGCTTAGGGGATGGGATAACCTTGTACAATACTCCACCATCCGTGTATTCATGACTGAGGTGGACCCAAAGGATACAAAGGTGTCGGTGCTGAAGGTGGATAATATATGGGACCGGATGAGAAGGGGTTTTATACGCACCACCAACGCAATAATGGACATGATTGAAATAATTATTGTCGGGATAGGCTATGCCCTACCGGTGGCAATACTGGCAGGAATAGCATACCTGGTATGGAGAAAGATTAGAGTCAGTAAAAAAGAGTAAAGCGAGGTGATGCTAATGACGGGTAAAGGGTCAAGGATAGCGGTCTACCTTTTGGCGGTTACCGTACTGGCCTTTGCGCTCTATATCGCCGGGGACGTGTTTTCTGGAAAAGCCGCCGCCGCCCAGGAAACCGAGAAAAACATAATAACGGTAAACGGAAAGGGTATTCTAAAGGTCAAGCCGGATACCGCCTATATAAGGGTGGGGGTGGAAACAAGGGGCTCCGATGCAAAGAAGGCGCAGCAGGAAAACGCCCGGGTAATGGGTGAGGTAACCAAAAAGCTAAAGTCCCTTGGCATCAAGGAAGACGATATCAAAACGGTGACATACAGCCTGTACCCCCTGGAGAGGTACGATGAAAAAACCAAAAAGTCCTACGTGTACGAGTATAGGGTCAACAATATGGTTGAGGTTACAGTGAGGGATATAGACAGCACCGGCGCGGTGATAGACGGCGTATCGTCGGTAGGCTCCAACAAAATATCCAGCATACGCTTTGACGTTGCGGACACCGAGAAGTATTATAACGAGGCATTAAACGCGGCGGTGGTAAACGCTTCCGGAAAGGCGGAAGCCATTGCAAAGGGACTGGGCGTAACGCTTAAAGGAGCGGTAAACGTGCAGGAGATATCAAGCGGCGGGCCGATGGTTGTACGGGATACCGTTGGTCTTGCAAAGACTATGGAAATGGCGGACATGGCCGCAACGCCCATATCCACCGGAGAGCTGGAGATAAGTGCAATGGTTTCGGTGCAGTACGCTTACTAATGCAAAAAGGGCTTCCTTGCGAAGCCTTTTCTATTTATGTACATTTTTCCTGTATTTCGATGGGGTCATGCCCACCTTACGCTTGAAATAGGTGGTGAAGTTGCTGGGGTTGTTGAACCCGCACATGAAGCAGGCCTCCGTTATACTCACATTCCGAAGGCTGAGCAGGTCTTTGGCCTTTTGTATCCTAAGGTCCAT
>DASRVG010000062.1:0-7231 GCA_035655175.1 Clostridia bacterium
TCCATCGAGTAGCCGGTTATTTTCTGCAGCTGACGGCTTACCGCCCTTTCTATAGTCATCTGGATTGACTGCCTTGTGACCATCTGGACCGAATAACCAAGCCGGGGCAGGGGTATGATATCACAAATACCGCCGCCGGCTCTTGCTATAGCGTCCAGTTCCACAAAGGGCTCCTCCGCCCCGTCGCTGTCGGTTATGCCTATGGCGTTAACTATAATCCCCTTCCTGTGGGCGATTCGTGCGGCCACGGCAGGGCTGTCCCCGATATTCGACCTGCCGTCGGTTATTACTATTATCTCCCTAAGCTGCATTGGCATTTCCAATTTCACATCCATTTTCCTATCACCCCGCTACCTGTTCTCCCAAACCTTTGAGACAATAACCGTCATATCATCCCTGGCCTGTCCATTATAGTATTCCAAGGCCCTTTCAAAAATAATACGGGCGACCTCCTTAGGATTCCTATTCCCGGTTTCCCTTAAAAGGTCCGCTATCCACTCTTCCTTTCCCTTGTCGCCGTGCGCATCCACGACGCCGTCGGTAACCATTATAATAAAATCGTCCCCGTTCACCGACAGTTTTTTGGTATGGAATTCTATACTGTCTATTATGCCCATCGGCAGTGAAGATGAGGCTATTACTTTTACCTCTTCCCCCCGCTTTATGTAGGTTGGCGGGGCCCCTATCTTTATCGCCCTGGCTTCACCGGAATACAGGTCTATGATTACCAGGTCAAGGGTGGAAAAACTGTCCCCCGGGGACTTCAGCATCAGGATTGAATTAATGGTCCTCACCGTCATATCGTGGTCATACCCCACCTCCAGCAGCTGCTCCAGCATGTTTACAGCGGTTGAGCTTTCCATTGACGCCTGTTCACCGGTACCCATCCCGTCCGAGAGAGCAACCAGGTATTGATTGTCCCTCAGCTCCGCGAAGGTATAATTGTCACCGCTTACCTGGCTGTCCGCCTTGGGCGCCGTGCAAACCTCGGTGGTAACATTGAACTTCCGGGCTTCCACCAGCTTCAGTGAACACATCCCGTCCCTGATGCTGCATACATACCCCGGCTTGCCAAACTTTTTCCCGGTGACCGCCGAAATCACCGGTACCACCTTTTTGACACACTCCCTGCACCCGTAGCAGGATTTTTTGTACAGGTACACCTCCAACCCCTTGCCGGGTTTTTCCAGGACGCTCACCCGGGATACCCTTACCCCCTGCCGGCTGAGCCCCCTTGATATGCTTTTTTCAAGCTTTTCGTTGAAGGAATACTTGATATCAATCTCCCCGGCAAGGCTGTTTATAACATGCGACATCCCCTGGAGCTGCTGGGATACAAGGTTCCTGCAGTCCTCCATCTTGTTCTGCCACCTGTAATTTATCCTAAATAGGTCAAACAGGTAGTTTACCGCCTCCAGGAGCTTGTCCGGCTTGATGCACTTTTTCCTAAGGGGCGGCGGCATGTGTTTTAATTCCACCCGTCCCTTTTCTTCTGCCGTGCCAAGCAGCTCAAACACCGACTGGTATGTCAAGTAAAACTCTTTTTCCCAGCAGGTCCTGTAGAAACTGCAGTCCTTGCAGACCCTTTGGCATAAGCCGTCATACAATTTGCTCAAACCTGAACCGCCCAAGAAATCCTCTTTGAAGGATACATCTTCGAAGGTGGCTGACAGCTGGCCGAATACACCGGCCAGTTCTTTAAGCCTTACCGAGATAAACTCCTGCGCCTTTGCCTCGTATGACACCGGCCCCGCCACCCCTGCCCATTCCCTTTCCATTATACGGGATAAGCCCTCCAGGGCTTTACCGGGAATCAGTGCGAGGATAATTGATGCGGCCAGCATTTCCTCCATGTTGATAACCGGCATCGCACTGCCACCGATATAAAAATTCAAAATGGAACTGCCTATAATAAAGCCCAGTATGCTTCCCGTCCTGCCCAGTTCGCTGAAGGTTCCGGATAAAAGCCCCGCAAAGGAAAAGACTCCAACCATCGCCGCCGCCCGGGTGGTCATAAGGCCCAAGGTAACGCCCAGCAGCGCCCCCGCTGCACTGCCTGCGGCGGCCCCGCCGCCGTGTGCGGTAGTCATTATCGCCGCAGCCGCCACCATGGTTTTTATTGAAATGTGCCAAACCCGCATGGCGCCCACACCGCTTACCGCAATTGCCATGGTGACCGCCGCGCATATGACCTGTTCCCTGGACATGTACTCCCTTTCGGAAAAAGGGAAAAGCTCGAAGGCATAATCGAATATGTATACCAGGACGGCTGCCGCCAGCGCCTCAAACCCCGCTTCGAATATGTCCATCGGTGCGTATCCCCCGGTAAGGTACATCCAATAAGCCGAGGTAACCACCATTGAAAAAAGAGCTGCAAAGGACGCCCTCCGCCGGTCCGGCGCCTTTTTCCTTCCGGACAGGCGAAGTATTAAAAAAATGAGCCCCATCGCCGCTATATACCTGTAGGATTCGATAAGTCCCACGGTACTTATGGTGCCCGCCGCCACCGACAGGAATAACGGCACCGCCATGCACCGGTTTAACAAAGCGGCACCGAAAAAAGCCGTACCAAAGGGCATTGCGCCTTCCAGCACAAAGGCCCTGGACAGCAAAAAGCCCAAAAGGTTTACCATCAACATACTCTTAACAAAAACCGCATTTCCCGGTGAAGAATATACAAAGGAAGCCTGTCCCTTATCCATTCAAATACCCCCAACTGTTTTTTGGAAATGTTCTGCCCTGTGCATAGCGAAATCGGTTACTCAATTATAGCAGAGCCGGTATCAACTTTTTGTCAGTTTTTGGTATCAAAGAAGCAAAAGTATATGACAAGTTGGACAGCCTTTGCGACATATGCACCCGGAGATTCAGCAAAAGCCGCGGTGATTGAATGGAAGGAAAAAAAAAGGAGATACCAATGTATCTCCTACTGGTGGGCACAACTGGGCTCGAACCAGTGACCCCCTGCTTGTAAGGCAGGTGCTCTCCCAACTGAGCTATGCGCCCGCATGGTGACCCCTAGGGGACTCGAACCCCTGTTACCGCCGTGAAAGGGCGGTGTCTTAACCGCTTGACCAAGGGGCCAAATTTGGTAGCGGCGAACGGATTCGAACCGCTGACACTGCGGGTATGAACCGCATGCTCTAGCCACCTGAGCTACGCCGCCCCATGGTTGCGGGGGCAGGATTTGAACCTGCGACCTCCGGGTTATGAGCCCGACGAGCTACCTGACTGCTCCACCCCGCGTCAATTATTTATACCGACGACAAGTTTTATTATATAATATATATTATTTACCGTCAACCCTTTTGTGGGGGAAACCCGCCGGTATTTTGATGAACCCCAATAAAATTCTGGTAAATGACCCCCTGCAGGCCATCCCATTCGCTTACGGTAATACATTCAAAGCCCCAGTGCTCCATCAGGCATTTAAGTATTATGGTTCCGGCATTTATTATATCCGCCCTTCCGGGGTGAAGCCCGGGGATTTTCCGCTTCCCCCTTATGTCCAGCTCCGCCAGTTTTTCCAGTATACATTTTACTTCGCTCAATGTCAACACAAAATTGTGAACCCTGTCCGAATCGTAGTGCTCCATGCCCTGGGCCATCGCCGCAAGAGTGGTTATGGTACCGCCTATGCCGATCATTTTGCAGTCCCCCGCGGTTATATCCTTTGCGCTTTGGGCCAATATATCCATTACAAAATATTCAATTTCCGAAGCTTCCGCCGGGGTTACAGGGTCGTTTCTCACGAACCTTTCTGTGAGCCTTACAGCGCCAATATCAAGGCTTATATAATTATTTACCCTAAGACCCGTGCCGGTTACCAGTTCGGTACTGCCTCCTCCAATGTCCGCCAGGAAGATGCACCCTTTGCCTGCATCGCAGCCCAGCGCCGCGCCGACAAACCCAAGCTCCGCCTCCTGCCTTCCGTCCAGTACCCATGCCCTTATCCCAAGCCGGCGGATTTCCCGTATAAGGTCCTCGCCGTTTGAAGCATCCCTTGCTGCACTGGTAGCAACCGCCAGCACCTCATCCGCTCCCATGGAAACGGATTTCTCCTTGAAGTCCCGTACTGCCCCGAGGGTCGATGCCATCGCCCCGGGGGATAACACGCGGTTTGTGTCCACCCCTGCACCCAGCCTGGTGGTTCTCAGGGTTTTGTAAAGGGGCTGTATATTTCCCTCATCCACCCGGGCCACCAAAAGTCTCACCGAGTTGCTGCCCACGTCTATTACCGATACCCTTTTCATGGTATGGTACCTCCAACTTAATAAACCGCGCCCGCGGGCACGGCTGTTTACTAATAATCCCCTCTCCTGGAACCTCCACCTCGTTTTGATTCCTGGCTTTTTTTGAGCTGCTGCTGCCTCTCGTCGCTGTCCCTCAAAAACTTTAACATACGGTCTTCAAAGGACATGTTCTTTGACTTTTCCCGCCTTTCCGCCTCCCAGTCAATCTCAATGGGCCTGGTGGTTTTTTTCAATTGCATGCCCGTCTGCTTGAGGGATAGACTTATCTTGCCCTTACTGTCGATGGAGATTACTTTAACTTTAACCTTATCCTTCTCTTTAAGATATTGTTTAATGTCTTCTACGTAGTGGTCTGCAACTTCGGATATGTGCACAAGGCCGGTTTTTCCTTCCGGCAGTTGAATGAAGGCTCCAAAACTGGCTATGCTGGTCACCGTTCCTTCAACTATGCTCCCTACCTGAAACGGCATAGGTCAAGAATTCCTCCTCTTGAGTTAATAAGCATTATAACAGCCTGTGATAATTATATATTATGCCCCTTGCCATGTCAATTGCTCCCGTTTTCCCCGGAATGGTTAACGTCCACGAACATGATTTCCCCCGATTTAATAAGGCCCAATTTTTCACGGGCAACCTTTTCTATATACTCGTCGCTTTGCATCCTTTCCAGTTCTTCCTTGAGCCTTTCGTTTTCCTTCTTGATTTCCTCTATCTGGGCCCTAATGGCTGCTTCTTGTGCGCGGGACTTCCTAATGACCATATGCTGGGCGGTGAGCGTGTATGCCAGGTATACCGCCAGAAGAATAAACACGATGCTTTTTATTCTTACCGGCTTTTTGTCTTTTTTCGGCTTAAAATCATATACCCGTCCCATTAGAGGACCCCCATTCCTTTTCTTTTGTCTATATTATATTATTGTTCTATGCACAGCTAATAAACCCTTCCATCATTTTTTATTCTTAAGCAGAGGTAAATATTTCCTTGCGTCCCGTGCCATCCTGTCAAAGGTTCTGCATACCCGGGTCCTTACAGTTCTGCACGGCTTCCATAATATATTGGACAGCACCCTTAGGGGCTCCCGTATCAATTTAACAACAACATAGAACAAGCCCTTAACAAAATACGCCAGCGCATTCAGCAGGGTTTGCACGATACCGCCCAGGAAATAAAAATAAAGCATTGTACCCAGTCCGAAACCAAGCAGTTGATAAACCCTAACAAGGCCGCTGCTGCTCCTATAAACGATGGACAGCGTAACAACAAGGGCCGCAGCCCAAAAAAGCATGTCCCCTATAAAGGTAACCATCCTGCCAAAGCGGAAGGCGCCGCGGAAAAACCTGTAAAGGCCGAATATAAGCCCCAGCATCAGCCCGCCATAAACCGAAGCCAGCAATATGACCACCTGGTCCTCTATGGAAAGGAGCATTTAAGACCCCCTCACTATTTGTTGTCTCTAAAAAGTCAAATAAACCACCGCACGGAACGGTGGTTTATTTGAACATCCTTGCAAGGATGCCCTTTCCCCGGTCTTTAAACTCCCTGCCCTCGGAATAAACACAGCTTGTGATACTGCCCTTTACCTTAAGGTTACCGTCATCTATACTGAGCTTATTTATTTGAAGTCCCTCCCCCGTAACCGTAAGGGTGCCAAGGGTAGTCTCCAGTATCACTCTATTTTCATCAAAACTGTATATATCTTTTACCCCGGATATGAATAAAGAGTTCCTGTCTTCCAGCGTAATGCTGTGTTTTTTCTCCTCCATGGCCTGACCCCCTTTACGTAAATATTTATGTTTTAGCCCGGGCATTTATTCCTATTCCCAGGCCTTCATTATTTCGATTCCCTTGAAATAGTGCTTTAGAATCTCTTCCGCTTTCTTACCCTCCTTGGCAAGGGCATAGGCGCCCCACTGGGACATGCCCACCCCGTGGCCGTACCCCCGGCCCTTTATTACAAGCCGGTCTCCTTGGACTTCTATGCTGTCTATAAGCGTCGACTTCATCCTTGTGCTGCCAATGGCAATTCGAAACCCGGGAGCGGAAACCTTTTTGCCGTCAAAGTCCAGCGTTACAGCCCTGCCCGAAGGGCCCTTTTCCGCAACCTTGACGCTGCTTAAGCCCTTTATTTGAACCCCCGTTTCCTTAAGGGCCTTCTCCACTTCCTGCCTGGAAAAGGAGACTGTCCAATTGATGTCTTCCTTTGGAGCCTCGGGCGAATCCGGCGAATCCACGACTCTTATATAGGGGGGTTCGGCTTCTTCAAAGGCAAGGCCTTCCTTGGCGGATGCCGTCCTTCCCCCGGCATGGGCATGAAACCAGGCCTTTATATAGTTGTTCTTGTAGACTGCCACTTCACCCCTGGTCCTTTCCACCGCCCTTTTTACCCTGTCGTTGACCGCCTGCTGGTTCCATGCCTGGGCCTCCTCGATATCGGTGGAAACGTGAGCTCCCTCGTATTTGGAACCGCCCTTTTCGGATACGAATTCCATGACAAAGGTACGGGCCAGGATTGCCTGGGCTGCCAGCGCCTCTTCCGGCCAGTCGTTTTTCATCTCCCCCGCCACTACGCCCTGCAGGTATTCCTCAAAGGGCAGTTCCTTTATCTCGCCGGTTTCCTTTATATACACTTTTAAAACAGGTTCCTTTCCCTGTCCCCTGCTGATGGATTCCGGGATCTTTAAAGGCGCCGGCCCGGGTGCCGGCCTCCTTTCCTGCCTTCTGCAGGAGGCGCAGGATACTATAAGCAGAAACACTACAATGAATAATACGACTTTTACCGCGCTATTTCGTTTCACTTTGCAAATCCCTCCTTTTTGTTTGTCCGGCGGACTGTGCCGACACCGCCCGGCCGCTGCCAAGCGGCGGACATTCGCCAACGGTGCAAGGCGGGCCCTTGCCTGCCATTGTTATTATTATTTGGAATATTTATAATTTCTAATATGCAAATATTTACCTTAAGTCCTCCGGGTATTCAAGCC
>DASRVG010000063.1:0-5665 GCA_035655175.1 Clostridia bacterium
CGGGCTTCGGTCTTGAAATTGGCCCTCTGCGCCAGCGCATGCACCCCGCTGTCGGTCCTTCCGGAACCTATTAGATTTGCCCGGCTTCCGGTTATGTTTTCTATCGCCTTTTCTATAAGCTGCTGGATGGATACGGCATTCTTCTGCCTCTGCCAGCCGTGGTAATTGGTACCATCGTACTCTATGGTCAGAAGTATGTTTCTCAAAAAAGACCACCTACCAACCCCTGCTAGCTACGGCGGCGAGCAGTGTCATCGCCCCCAGAAGCAAGGCTATATAATCCCTTCCGGCCATGTGCAGCACCTTTAACCGGGTCCTTCCCTTGCCTCCCCTGTAGCACCTTGATTCCATCGCCAGGGCCAGTTCATCGGCCCTCCTGAAGGCGCTTATAAACAGCGGTACCAGCAGCGGCACCAGGTTCTTGGCCCGGTTCACCAGGTTCCCGCTTTCAAAGTCCGCCCCCCTGGCCATCTGCGCCTTCATTATTTTATCAGTTTCGTCCAGCAGCGTCGGGATAAACCTAAGGGCAATAGTCATCATCATAGCCAGTTCATGGGCGGGCACCCCCACCCTCCGGAAAGGCCCCAGCAGCTTTTCTATGCCGTCGGTCAGGGCTATCGGCGACGTGGTAAGCGTAAGCAAAGACGCCCCCATGACCAACAGCACAAGCCTGGTGGCCATACGCACCGCCTGGACAAGGCCTTCACGGGTAATGTCCAGGGGCCCAAGGCGGTAAATCACTTCCCCCGCCACCATGAACATGTTAACAAATATGGTCAGAAGCAAAATAATAAGCAGCGGACGCAGCCCCTTGAATACATATTTTACAGGGACCCGCGAAAGTACAAGCCCCGCCAGGACAAAAAGAGCGCATATTCCGTACCCCGGCATGCTGCCGGCAGTAAAAAGGCTTATTATAAGTACAAAGGTAAGGACAATCTTAATCCTTGGGTCCAACCTGTGGATTACCGAGCTCCCCGGAAAATACTGTCCGATTGTTATATCCTTAAGCATAGTTCCCACACCTTAGGTTTTTCAAAATTTCCCTGCCGGCATCCTCCACCGTGAAAGCGCTGCCGTCCACGTCCCATCCCTTCTCTTTTAGCCTCAATAGAAGCGATGACATGGCGGGAAGGGCAAGCCCCAGCTCCAGGAGGTACTTCCCGTCACTAAACACTTCCCGGGGGGTACCGCTTCGGCTTATTCTGCCCCTGTCCATTACAACAATCCTGTCGGCCAGCCATGCGATCTCGTCCATGTTGTGGGAAACCATTATTATGGTAATCCCCTGTTTTTTATTAAGGTCACGAAGGTGCCCCAGGATTTCCTTTCTTCCCCTGGGGTCAAGGCCTGCCGTGGGCTCGTCCAGCACAAGGTATTTTGGCTTCATAGCTAAAATGCCGGCAATGGCAATCCTTCGCTTCTGGCCGCCGGACAGTCCAAAGGGACTTAGGTCCTTCAGCGCCTCGAAGTCCAACCCTACCATATTCATTGCAAACCGGACCCTGTTAAAAATTTCTTTCTCGCCAAGGCCCATGTTGCGGGGCCCGAAAGCCACATCCTTGAACACCGTCTCTTCGAAAAGTTGGTACTCGGGATATTGGAATACCAGCCCCACTTTCTGTCGGACCAGGCTTCTTTTATATCCCTTTTCCCAGATGTCGCTGCCGTCCACCACTACCTTGCCCTCCCGGGGCTTCAAAAGCCCGTTCAAGTGCTGTATCAACGTGGACTTTCCGGAGCCGGTGTGGCCGATTATACCGACAAAATGTCCCTCTTCAATACGGAGGTTAACCTGCGTAAGGGCCGTCTTCTCGTACGGAGTCCCGGGCATATAGGTATATGTTAGGTTTGTAACTTCAATCGACATAGCTCTACCACCATTTCTTCCTCAGTCAGAATATCCGGCAGCTTAACTCCTTTTTTTCTAAGCTTAAGCGCCAGCTCTGTCAGCGCCGGGACATCCAGTCCCAGTTCCTTAAGCCGGTTCACCTTTGAAAAAACCTCCCTCGGGGTACCTTCCAGCACAATCCTTCCCTGGTCCATTACCAAAACCCTGTCAGCTTCAACCGCTTCCTCCATGTAATGGGTAATATGGATAATGGTCTTTCCTTCATTTTTGTTGAGCCGCCGCACCACTTCCATAAATTCCTGCCTGCCCCTGGGGTCCAGCATGGCGGTGGCTTCATCCAGGACTATGCAGTCAGGCCGCATGGCCAGCACCCCTGCGATTGCCACTCTTTGTTTCTGGCCGCCGGAGAGAAGATGGGGACCGTGGGTCCTGTATTCGTATAACCCAACTTCCCTTAGGGCCTCATCCACCCTTCTTCTTATCTCGGCGGTAGGAACCCCCTGGTTTTCAGGACCAAAGGCGACATCTTCCTCAACGATGGCGGCAACCAACTGGTTGTCCGGGTTCTGGAACACCATTCCCACCCTCTGCCTTATTTCCCAGGCCTTTGCCGGGTCCCGGGTATCCATGCCCATTACTTCTACCTTCCCTAAAGAGGGAACAAGCAAAGCGTTAATATGCTTTGCCAGAGTTGATTTCCCTGAGCCGTTGTGTCCTATTATAACTACAAATTCGCCCTTTTTCACCTTCAGGTTGATGTCCCTTAAAACCATTTCCTCCTGGTCGCTGTAACGGAAACAAAGGCCTTCCATTATTACCTGATATTCCATTTTAACCCCTCTTAAACATGAATTAAGGACACCGCTCTGCTTGTATGCGGAGGCATTCCGCCGGCCCGCCAACCGGGACAGGAGACCTGTCCTGTTTGTCCCTGTCCCTGCGTCCCTCATTCTCCCACAGGACCGGCTAGACCAGCTCAAGGATTACCATTTCCGCTGCGTCTCCCCTCCTGGGGCCTATCTTTATTATTCGGGTGTATCCCCCTTCCCTGTCGGCGTATTTGGGGCCTATTTTATCGAACAAGTTCTTTACCACCGTTTCATCGGTAACAAAGGCCAAGGCCCTACGCCTGGAGTGAAGGTCTCCCTTTTTCGCCAACGTGATCATCTCTTCAGCAAGGCTCCTGGCTTCCTTGGCCCGGGTTACCGTGGTCACTATCCTGCCCTTGTCCAAAAGGCTGGTTACCAGGTTCCTTAGCATTAACATTCTATGGTCGGTTGGTCGACCCAATCTTCTTTTTGATGCCATAAATCTCCCTCCCTGCCTGGCTAGTCTTCGCTTTTCTTCAGGCTAAGATTCAATTCGGCAAGCTTTGACTGAACTTCTTCCAGAGACTTCTTGCCAAGGTTTCGCACTTTCATCATATCTTCCTCGGTCCTTTGGGTGAGCTCCTCCACCGTGTTTATGCCCGCCCTTTTCAGGCAGTTGTACGACCTAACCGAAAGGTCCAGCTCCTCAATGGTCATTTCAAGCACCTTTTCCTTTTTGTCCTCTTCCTTTTCCACCATTATTTCAACGTCCCTGACCTGGTCGGTAAGGGTAACAAAAAGGTTCAGGTGCTCGTTCAATATTTTTGCACCCAGCGACACCGCCTCATCCGGGGCGATGCTGCCGTCGGTCCATACTTCCAGCGTCAGTTTGTCATAGTCGGTGACCTGTCCTACCCTGGTGTTCTCAATCCTGAAATTAGCCTTTACTACCGGGGTGAATATGGAATCCATGGGTATTATCCCTATGGGCTGGCCCTGTTCCTTGTTTTTCTCGGCAGGCACATACCCTCTTCCCTTTTCAAGGGTGATTTCCATATATAGCCTGGCATCGGCACCAAGGGTTGCTATATGCAAATCGGGATTTAATATTTCCACGTCCGGCCCGTGTATAATGTCACCGGCCTTTATCTCCCTTTCGCCTTCCGCCTCTATCCTGACAAGCCTCGGCTCATCGCCGTCAAGTTTTACGCTTAAGGACTTCAGGTTTAACACTATTTCAGTAACGTCTTCCTTAACGCCCGGTATAGTGGAGAATTCATGAAGCACCCCATCTATTTTAACGGATGTCACGGCAGCTCCCGGCAGCGAGGAAAGAAGCACCCTCCTTAAGGAATTGCCCAGGGTTATCCCGTAACCCCTTTCCAGCGGCTCCACCACGAATTTCCCGTAAGTCTTGTCGCTGCTCATTTCAACTATTTCCACTTTGGGCTTTTCAATCTCTATCATTAATTAACCCTCCTTGAACAACTCTATTAAATCTTACCGAGGGCAACCGATTTCACATATATTGGTTATCTGGAGTAAAGCTCTACTATAAGGTGTTCTTCAATCGGTATATCAATATGATCTTTCTTCGGCACGCCGACAACTCTTGCTCTCATCTTTTCCATGTCAACTTCCAGCCAATCGGGGGCAACCCTTTGGTTATTCTCAACCAGTTGCTTGAATTTTTCGCTGTTCCTGCTGCTCTCCTTCACTTCCACAACATCCCCAACCTTCGCCAGGTAGGACGGTATATCGACCTTTTTGCCGTTAACCAGGAAATGCCCGTGCCTTACAAGCTGCCTGGCTTCTTTCCTGGATTCTCCGAGCCCAATCCTGTAAACCAAGTTGTCCAACCTGGATTCCAGTATCGAAAGCAGGTTCTCGCCGGTTACACCCTTCATTCTCTCTGCCATATTAAAGTATTTCCTGAACTGGCTTTCCATTACTCCGTAGTATCTCTTTGCTTTTTGCTTTTCCCTAAGCTGCATTCCGTAGCCCGAAACCTTTTTCCTGCCCTGTCCATGCTGTCCGGGCACATAGGACCTCCGGTCGATGGCGCATTTATCCGAATAACACCTGTCACCCTTAAGGTAAAGCTTCATGCCTTCCCTGCGGCACAGCCTGCATACAGGCCCTGTATATCTAGCCATAAGTTTTATACACCTCCCGCTTTTTGTTTAAACCCGTCTTCTTTTTGGCGGCCTGCACCCGTTATGGGGCACCGGGGTAAGGTCCTTTATAAGGTTGACTTCCAATCCGGCAGCCTGGAGCGCCCTTATGGCCGCTTCTCGCCCGGAACCGGGGCCTTTCACATAAACCTCCACGCTCCTTAAGCCGTGCTCCATTGCGTCCTTGGCCGCCGCTTCCGCCGCCATCTGGGCGGCAAAGGGAGTGGACTTCCTCGAGCCCTTGAACCCCAGCTTTCCGGCACTGGCCCAGGATAATGCATTGCCGTGCAGGTCGGTTAAAGTTACGATTGTATTGTTAAAGGTTGACTTGATATGAGCCTGGCCGCGCTCGATGTTTTTCTTTTCGCGTCTTTTAGTTCTCCTTCTTGGCCTTGCTGCCATTCATTTTACCTCCTTCACATAGGGTTATGCCTTATTTCTTGCGTTTTACGCCTACGGTTCGTTTCGGACCCTTTCTGGTTCTTGCATTATTCTTGGTGGTTTGTCCCCGCACCGGCAGGCCTCTCCTGTGGCGCAGTCCCCTGTAGGACCCGATGTCTATCAGTCGTTTAATGTTCATGCTGACCTCTCTTCTCAGGTCCCCTTCCACCTTGTACTGCTTGTCGATTACTTCCCTCAACCTGCTTATTTCCGCTTCGGTCAGGTCCTTTACCCTCGTATCGGGGTTCACTCCCGCCTGCTCGAGTATTTTTTGCGACCTTGCCCTGCCGATGCCGTATATATAGGTAAGCCCGATTTCTATTCTCTTATCCCTGGGTAAGTCAATACCAGCAATCCTCGCCATCTAATAACCACACCTCCCGTATTCC
>DASRVG010000064.1:0-7542 GCA_035655175.1 Clostridia bacterium
GGGTACCGCGTCCTTCATGTGCTCTATCGGAAACGCGGCCCTGGTGTTTTCTGTATAGCTGGCATCGTCATAGTCCGGCAGACCGGTGTTTTTGTCCACAACTACGTTTTCCAGCAGCGCGCCTTTTCTTATGGCGTCCCAAATCTGGGGCTCCTTTTCCCTGGAGAGGTTTATGCACTTGGCATAACAGCCGCCCTCAAAGTTGAATATGCCGTTTTCGGTCCAGCCGTGTTCGTCGTCCCCGATAAGGCGCCTGTTGTTGTCGGCGGACAGCGTGGTTTTGCCGGTGCCGGAAAGCCCGAAGAACAGAGCAACGTCCCCCTTTTGCCCCACGTTTGCAGAGCAGTGCATGGGCAGCACGTTCTTGAAGGGCAGAAGGTAGTTCATGACGGTGAATATGGACTTCTTAATTTCTCCGCAGTACTTGGTGCCTCCTATAAGGACCGTTCTTTTCTCAAAACTTATAACTATAAATACTTCCGACCGGGTGCCGTCGAGCTCCGGCACTGCCTTAAGGTCGGGCAGCGAGATTACCGTGAACCCGGGATTAAACCCTTTTCGCTCCTCGGGTTTTGGTTTAATAAAAAGCTGCTGTGCAAAGAGGTTTTGGAACGCGAACTCGGTGATAACCCTTATCGGCATCCTGTATTTTTCGTGATTGCAGACAAAACCTTCGAATATATATAATTCCTTGTCCCTCATGTAGTCCAATGCCTTGTTGTACAGCCTTTTAAAGGTCGCTTGGTCTATAGGCATGTTTGTCTTGTTCCAGTTTACGTAATCATGGACAAAGGGCTCATCCACTATGAACCTGTCCTTGGGCGACCTTCCGGTATACTTGCCGGTATTTACGCACAGGGCCCCGTTCGCGGCTATATATCCCCCCTCTTTCCGCACGGCAATTTCCGTTAGCTTCTCAATGGACAGGTTAAAATGGGCCCTGCCGGATTTTAAAATCTCCTGAATGGTCAATTCAGCTACATTATCCAAAACGGGTACCCCCTAAAAAATGATTTAACAGCAAAAGCGCACGCTTTATGCTGCAAGAAGTATGTAATACTTAAGCGTGAAGGACAAATAGTATAGTACATTTCACACATATAGTATAGCACATTAAACGGGGGTTTTGAATATGTATATTGAAATTTTTTCAAAAAAAAGAAGACCGGTAATCCATATACCGATAACTCACAGAAATTCTCAAGCCTGCGGCCGGGGCCGGTTGCTATTCCCATCCCGATGGGGGCATTCCTTGGCCATAGAGGAATACTACGTGTAAAGGTGTGTCCCCTTACATTAACGGTATTTCCACGGTAAATTCGGTGCCCTCCCCGGGCCGGCTGTCCACCTGCACCGACCCGTTTACCGACAGCACTATGTGTTTTACTATTGCAAGGCCGAGGCCGGTTCCTCCTTCCTTGCGGGACCTCCCCCTGTCAACCCGGTAAAACCTTTCGAAAATCCTGTCCTGGTGTTCCATGGGTATGCCAATGCCGTTGTCCTTTACCTTAATAACCATAGCCCTGTCGGCTTTAAAGGATACCGAGACCTGCACCCGTCCGCCTTCCCCGGTGAACTTGATGGCGTTGTCCAACAAATTTATAAGCATTTGCTTGAACCGGTCCTTGCTCATGTTAAGCTTGGGAAGGCCGGCTGCAAAATCGGTTATAATGTCGATGCTTTTTTGTTTTGCCTTATTCGCGAATATGGAAAGAACCTCGTCTTCAATGATTTTCTGAACATCTATTTGCTCGGTGGATGTAGAGTGAGGGCTGCTGCTTTCTATTTCGGATAGAAGCAAAATGTCCTCGATCAGTCTTTCCAGTCTTTCGGTTTCAACATCAATTATTTCAAGGAACCGGTTTCTTTTGTCCGGGTCTTCTGCGGCGCCCTCCCTCAGGGTCTCAATAAAGCCTTTAATTGAAGTGAGGGGGGTCTTGAGTTCGTGGGTAACGTTTGCAACAAAATCCGACCGGATTTTTTCCAGTTTTTTAACGGGTGTTATGTCCTGGATAATTATAAGGGTGCCTATGGTGCGGCTGTGTTTTACCTTAGGCCTGATTGGAGCGCAAATAACCCTTATTGTGCGATTCTTGGGCCACGACAGTTCGAACTCCATGGTTTGACCCCGCTGTGCTTTCAGAACGTTCCTTAAAATCCTTTCAGCTTCTTTATTGCGGACAATATCAAACAGGGGCATCCCTGTAAAGTCTCTGTCCTGTATATCAAGCATTCTACTGGCAACGGGATTGAGAAACATTATATTCTCGCTGCTGTCCACCGCAATCACGCCGTTCACCGAGCTTGTGAGTATGGCTTCGATCTTTGATTTGTCTTTTATAAGTTCCTCCACCGTTTTTTCCATATTTTCGGCCATATGATTGAAGGCGGCCGCCAGTTCTCCAATTTCATCACCGCTCTTTACCTGTACCCTTTTGTTGAATCTACCTCCCGCAATGGTGCTCGCCATTTCGGTCATTTCGCCGATAGGCCTGATAAGGGTGGAAAGATACCTGTAGCTCAGCGCCAAGGCCGCTGAAATGCCAATGAATGTGGCGAGGAAGATATAATACCATATTCTCTGCTGAATAACCGATATATCGTCCAGCGGCAGGGCTATCCTGATAATCCCGGCATTGTCCCGCCCTTCTTTAAAGGGAAGGGCAACATAAAGCATTTCCTTGTCCAGGGTTTTGCTTTTTCTTTCGTCTTTTCCAAATCCCTCCTCAAGGGCCTGCTTTACCTCCGGACGGTCGGAATGGTTTTCCATTTCCTGCGCGTCCGCATCCGAATCTCCCAATACGTTTCCATCCAAGCCTATTATAGTAATCCTACCGCCGGTTATTTCACCGTACCGGCGGCACAGTTCCTCGTACTGCTGCTCGGGTTTTCTGGCATCCTGTTCAAGCGCTGTTTGTATTAATTTTGCATTGGTTGTAAGCCTGTCCTCCACGTTCTTAGAATAATAGACGCTTACTATCTCCATGGACAGAAGGCCTGTAATAAGCACACCTATTAAAATTAAGACCGCAAAAGCCAGCATAAGCTTTTTAAACATTTTTATCACCTTTGAAATCGAAGCAGTAGCCTATACCCCTGGCTGTCTGAATGTATTGGGGGTTTTTATCATCATCCTCAATCTTCTTTCTCAGGTGCCTCACATGGACGTCCACTGTACGGGTATCCCCATAGTAACTGTATCCCCAGACTCTGTCCAGCAAAAAGTCCCGGGTAAGGATTTTGCCGCGGTTTAATGCCATGGTTTTTAACAGCTCGTATTCTTTGCCGGTTAGGGCCAACTCCTTTTCGCCTTTGTAAGCCTTATAGGCTGTTGTATCTATGGTAAGGTCCCCCGCACGAATCAATTCCGGCTCATCGGCCGTTCTTACCAGCCGCCTTAAAAGCGCCCGTACCCGTGCTATCAGCTCGCGGATACCGAAGGGTTTTGTCAGGTAATCGTCGGCGCCGGTTTCAAGGCCCACTACCTTGTCGGCCTCTTCACCCTTGGCGGTAAGCATGAGTACCGGCAGGCTTATGGTATGGGGGGCTCTTCTTATTCTTCTGCAAACCTCCAGCCCGTCCATTCCCGGAAGCATAAGGTCCAGTATAACAAGGTCGGGCAGTTCGATTTCCATCTTCTTGAGGCCCTCTTCACCGGACTCACAGGTAACAACCCTGTAGCCCTCCTTTTCGAGGTTGTATTTTATAAGCTCAAGTATATGCGCCTCATCGTCTATTACCAGTATAAGCTCCTTGGCCAACTGCGCTCCCCTCCCTTCGGCGGGTGCAAAGCCCTAAAAACCCGGCTGCCCGTTGTAAAAATTATATTATAAACCGTCGGGCTTTGCCACACATAATTGACTTACCGGGCCTGTAACGAAGGGGTTTTTCGCAGGGGCTGTTAAAAGGGCGCCTTTATGGGCCGGGAGGATTCAAGAATTTTTATTCAGGGTATTGCATAAATATACTTTTGAGTATATAATTATAATTATTCTTATACAGCACACAAAAGAAGGGGAGATTTGTATTGATTAAGGTCGGAATTGTCGGCGGGACCGGTTATACCGGGCAGGAATTGGCAAGGCTTTTATGCAGACATCCCCACGTGGAAATAGTCGGGATTTCCGCAAGAAGCGATGCCGGTCAAAAATATTCGGATATTTATGCAAACATGAGAGGTTTTATACAACTGGCCTGTGACATGTTCGAAAATGACGGGCTGATAGACCGGTCGGACGTGGTTTTTGCAGCGCTTCCCCACGGGCTTTCGGGGGAGATAGTCTCAAAGGCCCATAGAAGAGGCAGGAAGGTTGTGGACCTCGGCGCGGATTTCCGGTTTGCCGATTTAAAGACATACGAGGACTGGTACGGTATAAAGCATCCCTGCCCGGAGCTACTGGAACAGGCGGTCTACGGCTTGCCGGAGGTTAACAGGGCCCGGATAAAAAATGCCAAAGTAGTGGGCAACCCCGGATGCTACCCCACCTGCAGCATATTGGCTCTGGCTCCCCTGCTCAAGGAAGGCTTACTGGAGGAGGGGTCAATAGTCATAGATGCAAAATCGGGGGTTTCCGGGGCCGGCAGGGCACCAAAGCCGGCAAGCCATTTCTGCGAATGCAACGAAAGCGTTAAGGCATACGGTGTGACGGGGCATAGGCATGTGCCGGAGATTGAGGAACAGCTCTCGGCCATAGCGGGGAAAGAGGTGACGGTGAGTTTTATCCCGCACCTAGTGCCCATGCAGAGGGGAATGCTGGTCACGGCCTATGGCAGGCTGAAAAGTCAAACGGATACCGGGCGGCTGCACGACCTGTACGCGGATTATTACAAAGGCGAGTATTTTGTAAGGGTGATGGAAGAGGGGAGAGTGCCCTCCACCGGCCAGGTACGGGGCTCAAATTTTTGCGATATAGGCCTGGCGGTGGACCAAAGGACGGGAAGGGTAATAGTCTGCTCGGCGATAGACAACCTGGTAAAGGGCGCATCGGGCCAGGCGGTGCAGAACATGAACCTGATGTTCGGACTGGATGAAAAAGAGGGACTTGATATGCCGCCTCTGTACCTATAACTATCGAAAATACGGCAGTAAAGGAAACGGTTCCTTGCCGCCGTTTGTAAATGGATTAAGGCAGCGGTGTTTATGTATTTATTATGAGAAAGGGAGGAACGGATATGAGCATTGAGGGTTTGAAGATTTCAAAGCAAGGGGTAAACGGGATAAAGGGCTATAAATTTGCAGGGGTTAGCTGCGGCATTAAAAAGAGCGGCAGAGAGGACCTGGCCCTCATATATTCCGAGGTGCCGGCCGCTGCGGCGGGAGTCTTTACAACAAATAAAAGCAAGGCGGCGCCGGTACTTGTTGACCTTGAGAACATAAAAAGTGCGGTGACCAGGGCGGTGGTTATAAACAGCGGCAACGCCAACGCGTGCACCGGGAAAAAAGGCATGGAGAACGCAAGGGAGATGGTAGAGCTTACCGCCGGTTTACTCAAGGCGGACAAAAGCGAAGTGCTGGTAAGCTCCACCGGCATCATCGGGGTGCAGCTGCCTATGGAAAAGGTCCGAGCGGGGATTGAGAAGGCCGTCGCAGGCCTTGCCCCCGACGGGGGAGATGCCGCCGCCAGGGGCATAATGACCACCGACACCCGTGAAAAGAAGGTTACCGTGAAGGTGGACCTCTCAACCGGCGAGGTTACGGTGGGGGCCATTGCAAAGGGTTCGGGCATGATTCATCCCAACATGGCCACCATGCTGTGCTTCATGCTGACCGATGCCGCGGTGGAAAAGCATCTGCTGCAAGAAATACTGAAGGAGACAGTTGACGATACCTTCAACATGATTTCGGTGGACGGGGATACCAGCACCAACGATATGGTAATAGCCCTGGCCAACGGGACGGCGGGAAACGAGAAAATAACCGAAAAGGACGGGGATTATGATAAGCTTTCCGCTGCCTTTAAGGCTGCGGCGGAGGCCATGGCAGTTGAAATTGTAAGGGACGGCGAGGGCGCCACAAAGCTCCTGAAAGCGTGCGTAATAAACGCCCCCACAAAGCAGGATGCCAGGACGGGAGCAAAGGCTATTGTTTCCTCCAGCCTGGTAAAGGCGGCCTTTTTCGGGGAGGATGCAAACTGGGGCAGGGTGCTGTGCGCGCTGGGTTACTCGGGGGCGGACTTTGACCCGGGCAGCGTGGACATGTACTTCAGCAGCAAAATAGGTGCCATAAAACTGGTGGAAAAGGGTGAAGGGCTTGTATTTGACGAGGCCAAGGCGGCAGAGATACTTGGTGAAACCGACATAGAAATCCTGGTGGACCTTAACTGCGGAAAGTTCAGTGCCACCGCCTGGGGCTGCGACCTGTCCTATGACTACGTGAAGATAAACGGAAGCTACAGGACCTGATGGAGGGGGAGAAGGAATGACGAACGGCCGGCAAGAAAAAGCAGCGGTGCTGGTTGAGACACTGCCGTATATTAAGGAGTTTTACGGTAAGAGAGTGGTAATAAAATACGGCGGCAGTGCCATGGCAAGCGACAAGCTGAAGGAAGCGATAATGAAGGATATTGTGCTTATGAAATACGTGGGCATGAAACCCATAGTGGTTCACGGCGGAGGTCCCGCCGTAAACAGAATGCTTGAAAGGGTTGGTATAAAAAGCGCCTTTGTTAACGGACTGCGTGTAACCGATGAACAAACCATGGAAATTGTCCAGATGGTGCTGGCGGGCAGCATAAACAAGGACATAGTGACGCTGCTGAACAGTCACGGCGCCAAGGCGGTGGGCTTGTGCGGCAAGGATTCCGGCCTGCTGCGCGTGGAAAGGCAGTTTGTGAAAGTTAATGACGGCTCCGGCAGCGTAGATATTGACATAGGCCTTGTGGGACAGGTGAGGGAAGTGGATACCGAAATACTGGACGTTTTGACGGATAACGGGTTTATACCGGTAATAGCGCCGATAGGGACGGGGCCCGGCGGGCAAAGCTATAACGTAAACGCCGACTATGCCGCGTCGGCCATCGCCGGGGCCGTCAAGGCGGATAAGCTGGTCTTGTTAACCGACGTGGAGGGTATTATGGACAGCCGCGGCGGGGAAGAAAAGCTGGTATCCTCCGTTAACCGGCAAGAGGCTGCGCGGCTGATGGAGGAAGGGGTGATTACCGGGGGAATGATACCCAAGGTGCAGTGCTGCCTTGAAGCCCTTGAAAAGGGAGTGGGGAGGATACATATAATAAACGGCACGGTGATGCACTCGCTTCTCCTGGAGATATTCACCGAAAGCGGGATAGGAACCATGATAGAGAATAAATAGGGGAGGAATGATTAATGAACAATGCACAGATAACGGCAAAGGGCGACGCCTTTGTCATGAATACCTACAAGAGGATACCGGTGGCCTTCGTTAAGGGGGAAGGGAGCTGGCTGTGGGATGCCGACGGAAACAAGTACCTGGACTTTCTAAGCGGCCTTGCGGTTAACTGCCTGGGGTACAATCACCCGGTCATGGTTAAGGCCATATCCGAGCAGGCGGCAAAGGTAATGCAT
>DASRVG010000065.1:0-6014 GCA_035655175.1 Clostridia bacterium
CCTTATAAACCTTGCCGGGGGTGAAAACATAGCCGCCGACAGCGAGGGCTGGGCCCAGTACAGCATGGAAAGTATCGCAGAAAAAAATCCCGAGGTCATTATAGCCCCTCCCCATGCCGGTGATATTAAAGATATTTACAGGCTGCCGGGCTACAGCGGAACCGACGCCGTTAAGAACGACAGGGTTTACGTAATAAGCGATGACAATATTATAAGCCGTACTTCCCACAGGATAGTGCAAGGCCTGGAGGAAATAGCCAGATTCCTGCACCCCGAAGCCTTTTAGCGCACAGGCTGTGCCCTGCGGTTTTTGAACCCGTACTTGGCGGCTCATGGCACTCCTGCCACACCCCGCGGTTTTTGCACCCGCCCGCACTTGGCGGTTCATGGCACCCCCGCCGCGGCCGCAGCCATTGGTACAGTGTTTACATCCTGTTTAGGCATAAAACAATTGGAGGCGAAAACAGTTTGAAAAAAACGGCAGCTTTTGCGTTACTTTTTATACTGCTTATTATACTCACTGCTGCCGCCCTGGTGGTGGGCAGCGTAAAAATCCCCCTAGGGGAGATAATGTCCATAGCCGGGGGCAGCGGCGATGCAACCTACCGCAGGGTCCTTCTTGGTATAAGGATTCCCAGGATAGTACAGGCCGCCGTAACGGGTATGGGCCTTTCGGTAAGCGGCGCCTTTTTGCAGGGGCTTTTAGGAAACCCGCTGGCGGACCCGTACATACTGGGCATATCCTCCGGGGCGGCCCTCGGCGCAGCGGTTTCGATTGTACTGGGTTTGGGAATGCTGGGCACCCAGGCCATGGCCTTTGTCGCGGCCCTTGCCACCATATACCTGGTGGTCTCGCTTTCAAGGCTTGGGCTGGGCACCGGCGGGACCACGCTGCTTCTTTCGGGGATAGCGGTAAGCACCTTTTTGTCGGCTATACTGTCCTTTATAATGCTCAGAAGCCACCAGCAGCTGTCCGGTATAGTATTCTGGATGATGGGTGACTTTTCGCTAATCTCTTGGAACGAGGTTGTCGTGTCATCGCCAGCCATACTGCTGGGCACCTTCGTCATGTACCTTTATTCCAAGGAACTAAACGCAATAATAATGGGCCGGGAGACCGCCGAGCACCTGGGAGTAAACACCCAAAAGGTTTTCGGGATAATACTGGCCTGCGGCTCCCTTGTCACCGCCGCCGCGGTGGCAGTAAGCGGAATAGTGGGTTTCGTGGGACTCATGGTACCCCACATAACACGGATGTTTGTCGGGCCGGACAACCGGGTGCTGGTGCCTTTTTCGGCGCTGACCGGTGCCATATTCCTGGTGTTTGCCGATGCCCTGTCCCGGACGCTGATTCAGCCCGCCGAGATACCCATCGGAATAATAACCGCGGTGTTCGGCGGCCCGTTTTTCCTGTATATACTAAAAACGAGCAAGACTATAAAATAAAGGGCGGTTGACCATGGAAGCAATAAAAATAAGCGGCTTATGCTATGATTACCCGGGAAAGCCGGTGCTAAGGGATATTAACTTGGTCCTGGCTGCAGGCAGCTTTACCGCCGTGCTGGGTCCCAACGGCTGCGGCAAGACAACGCTTCTTAAGAACATATCGGGCTATCTGAAGCCGGCAAGCGGCCAGGTGACGGTATTGGGCACTCCTGTCCAAAAGCTGACCCAAAGGGAAAGGGCGAGGATGATCGGGTATATTCCCCAAAACACCTCACCGGGCTTTGGCTTCACTTGCCTTGATGTAGTGGGCATGGGCCGCCTTCCCTACCTGGGCCGCTTCCAGTGGGAGACCCGGGAAGACAGGGCGGCGGTTAAGGAAGCCATGGAACTGACCGGCACATGGGACCTTAGGGACAGGCTTTTCGGGCATATAAGCGGGGGCGAGATGCAAAGGGTATTAATAGCGCGGGCACTGGCACAACAGCCCAAGATTTTGCTTATGGACGAGCCTGTTTCCCACCTGGATATCAAATACCAGGTGGAGACTGTAAGCCTCGTTAAGCGGCTGTGCGATCAAATGGGAATCACAGCGGTTGCGGTACTGCATGATATAAACCTGGCAAGCCGGTACTGCAGCGAAATGGTGCTTGTAAAGGAAGGCAGGGTGCTATCTACCGGAAATGCACCCGAGGTAATAACCGGGGAAAACATAAGGAACGTATTTGGCATAGAGGTTGATGTAATAATGCCCCACCGCCTGGTCATCCCCCACTAATCACGGGTAATCACGTAATCACGTAATCACGGGGACGGTTCTTTTGATTACTTACCTTCTGAATAGAGAACTTACTAATCATAGTAATCATAGGGACGGTTCTTTTGATTACTTGCCTGCCGAATAGAGAACTAAAAAGGGAATGGAGTTGCTGTCAACCAGCACCATGGATGCGGTTTCCGCTTCCCGCCGATTATTTATTGTCATGGAGCATTCACCAGCCAAGTTTTATGCTAAACAGCCGCAGGAATTACCTTTCTATTTATAGAAAATATATAGGATAAATGGCAACCCTGCCAACCCAATATCGAAAGGAGCGCTAATATGTCAAGCACACAAAAGTCGGTAAGAGCAGCCGTCGTGCAGGCCGCACCGGTAATAATGAACCGGGAGGCACATCGCGCTGGAGGGCAGGTGTTTTGTCTTATCCTGCAACCAGTTTGTCACAAAGGATATGTATCCAAAAGACCTTATGTACTACAAGGACCTGGAAGCCCAGCCGGAAATCATGTGCCGCGGCGGAAGCGCGATAATTGACCCCCTTGGCAAATACGTGGTGGAACCGGTATATAACCGGGAGGAAATACTGGTGGCCGACCTTGACCTTGATATGATAGTGAAAAGCCGCCTTGACTTCGACCCGGTGGGCCATTACTCAAGGCCGGACGTGTTTGAGCTTATAATACATGAATAGCAATTATTTCCGTAGGCATGGGACAAGGGGTGCATCCCCCTGTCCCATTGCTATTTTTTTGCGAAATAAAGTGCCGGCATACAGGACCCTTAAAACATGCGGGTATCTTCCCTGCCGGAAGAACCGGACTGGCCACCATCCGCACGACTCAGCCTTGACTGTCTTGACAGCAAGCCTGCATTCCTCCTGTAATCCGCCGGCTGCTTCACGAAACACGCCTTGTTTATTTCGGAAAGGACAGCCCGCCTTTGCGTCTTCACCGGGAAAGAATAAGAGGCGAACTGCTCACAAATACTAGAACAAGACTGCTCTTGAGGTGATTACAATGAGTTTCTTCGAAACAACCTACGGTCAAATACTAAGCACCGTCTTTGGTATTGCCAACCCGGTTAAGAAAAGAATAATAAAGACCGAATGCGAAGTCCACAGGATTATAAATGTCCAAGCCCTAAACATTCTAAAGAACGACGGCTACGCCGAGGAATACGTATTCTTCAGCAGCTATATTTCGGATATCGGACAAGGAGCGGTGTGGGCGGACCAGGGCTTTAAAAGCTCAAACCATTTTTACAATCCCTATAGCAAAAAGGGGCTCTACGGCAGGAAAAGCGCCATGGACCTTGGAGTTGAGTATTACAATAAATCCATTAAGCTTTGGAAGCATGGTGAGTTTAACCAATCGCTGTTTTACCTGGGTGCAGCCCTGCACATTATCCAGGACATGACAATACCCCAGCACGCCAACATCCGGCTCCTGGACAACCACCGCCAGTATGAGACCTTCGTGAAGCGCACCTATCAGCACCTAAGGGACTTCCAGGCGGAAAGGGGTGCATACCTCCTGGACTCCATCGAGGAATACATACGTTTCAACGCCCGTATCGCGCTCAAGGTACACAAGCGGTTTAAAAAAGTCCCCGACGACGAGCGGCGCTATCACCTGGTGACCAAGTGTGCCCTGCCGCTGGCGAAAAAAACCACCGCCGGCGCGATGGTGATGTTTTATAATGATGTTTTTTCAAAGCGGTAGATTACCTATATGAAAATCTCCTTTTCAAAGGTTTTCCCGTCTGCGTACTTCACCTGTATCACTAGATGTGAAACGTCCTGGGAATCCACTACATAGTCCAATCTATATGTCTTCCCGGAATCATAAACGTCCCGTACCTCCATGGCCTTTTCCGCAACAAGCCTGCTGCCGTCATATAGTTTCACCGTTACCGACTGGAAACTGTTACTGCTGTTACGGGGTTCAAACAATGATATATGGTACTCATCATTGCTAATGTCGACATGCCCCACAATTGTTTCATATTTTATTTTTGCTAAATAGGCCACATCAACATGGGCAATTTCACTGCTCCTTGTAACGTCACCAGTCTTCATGCTTACATAATAGCTGACTGATTGGTAATCCGGCCTTGCCGGCTTAGCCTCATGTACGGAAGACACAACCCCTCCCATTGTCCTTTCCCTCACATCGACTTCCCAGAAAGGCTCAACCCTTATCTCAAAAGGAATTTCTACTTCAAAGAAACCGTCACCTTTATTTTGAGCCGGAACTGCTATAAAATCCTCGGTTTCATTTTGACGGTAATGAAATACAACCTCTGCACCTTCCCTGAAGTCTTTTATTTGCCAGTTAAGAACCGCCAGCCCCTTTTCACCTTCCACTCGGGTTTTTCCGTCATCCACCCGTACCGGAGTAATCCAGCTTTGCTCCCTGGTAAACCGGTCCAAGCTACTGTTCACATTACTTGAAATGGAACTGATACTTGACTGAAGGTTATTATATTCGTGCCTTAGGTTTTGAATCTGATTGTTTAAATTTCCAACCCTCCCGAGAAGAACAATGTTAATAATCAATACTATGACCAATATAAAAAGCAAACGCCTATCGGACTGCAATTTAACTCCCCCTATGTAGTAACCGACCAGAACATTGTATCACGGACTATCAACCTATGCAATTCAAATTTTCATTTCCAAACAAATTTCCTGCCCCTTTGCCTGCCGTAACTTTTAAACAAGATACCTGTCGTCGGCCCTGGCACTGTCTCACCTATCCTTTCCCTGTCCCTTTCGCCCTTTTTTAGCTATTTTTTTTGTTGATATACTAGCTAATATATATTATAATAATAGCTAATATGGGAAATGGTGGTGATATGATGCGTGTTACTACGACCGATATACAAAACGCCTTTGGGAAGTATCTTTCACTGGTGGAAAAGGAAGATATTATAATTACCAAGAACGGGAGGAGTGTGGCGAAACTAACCCGCTACAATGAACCTGACTTTTTCCTACTGCACGAGGAATCCTTAAAATACAAATCCACCAGGAAAATTAGCTATGAGGAATACATGGAACTGGTTGAATCCTCCGACCAAAGGTATGAGCTAATCGATGGTGAGGTTTACCTTTTGGCCTCACCAAGCTTTCAGCACCAGGTTGTAGTAAATGAAATTGCATGGCACTTTGGCAACTACTTCAGGGGAAAGCCCTGCCAATCGGTGACTGCGCCCTTAGACATTAGGCTATTTGGTTTTGCAACCAAGTTCGAGGAAGACCCAAACGTTGTCCAGCCGGATGTTGTGGTAATCTGTGACCGGGACAAGGTCAATGAGGATGGCAGGTATGAGGGTATACCAACGCTTGTTGCGGAAGTGCTGTCCCCATCCACCAAGAGCAAGGACATGGTAGCAAAGCTCAACCTCTACATGAAAAGCGGCGTTTCGGAATACTGGATTGTGGACATAAAAAGTAAAGCAATCTTTAAATACTCCTTTTCCGAGAAAAGGGAAATTGAAGAGTTAACCATTCTTAAAGAAGAAGATACAATAAAATCTACCGCTTTCAAGGGCTTGGAGATACCGCTAAAGGATATTTTCGCCGAAGTATAGCCTTTGTACCGCAGGAATAGGTGCCTTCATCCGCTTTTTATAACGACCCGGTACCATATGTACCGCAGCGGCAAACATTTTGCGAGAATACAGGCTTTTTCATGGCAAGGCCGCTTAAAAATCGGTAGGGATTATGCCGATGTCATGGACGCGGGACACCATATGTTTAATCTTTTGCTGGTTGTGGTCACCGTAA
>DASRVG010000066.1:0-2771 GCA_035655175.1 Clostridia bacterium
GGTATGTTTAACGGCTTAATGGGACTTTGAACATCTATTCTCACTTATTCCAACCTCCCTATGACCTTCCAATCTCCAATGCCTTCTGGGCCATCCCCTTGGTCGCGTTAAGCGCTGTTACATTCGCCTCATACGCCCTTGCGGCGGAAATCATGTTTACCATTTCCACAACGGCATCCACGTTAGGCATGAGTACGTAGCCCTCCGCGTCGGCATCCGGATGCCCCGGGTCATAGATGCGTTTGAAAGGGGATTTGTCGTCCACTATCCCCTTAACCTTAACTCCGCCATTCTTAAGGAAAAGCCTTCGGCTTTCCTCCGAAAGGAATTGTGAGAAGGCTTTATTCCTGCAGTTTTCCTCAAATATAACCACTTGTCTTCTATAAGGAAGTCCGTTCTCGGTCCTGGTGGTACTGGCATTGGCTATGTTTTTAGCAATAACGTCCATTCTCAGCCGTTGGGCGGTCAGCCCTGTGGCACTTAGGTTAATGGCGTTGAAAATGCCCATGGGTCTACCTCCTGCCTTCGTTTATTACCGTTCTGAGCCTTGCAAGTCTAGCCGATAGCTGGTCTGTCAAAGCCATGTACATAATAGTGTTTTTGGCGAGGTTTGCGGTTTGAACGTCAATGTCTACATTGTTTCCGTCAATCCTTGTCCTTGTGCTTCTATCCCTTGTTATTCGGGGAGAGAGCCGATCAAGGCTGTCGTTTGTTATGGGAATATGCATCGGGTTTTCGGCCGACACTTTAAAGTCCCTTTTTCTCACCGCATCCTTCAAAAGGTCCTCGAATTCTACTTTATAGGCTTTATAATTAGGGGTGTCAACATTTGCTATGTTGTTGGAAATCACCTGGTTTCTCAGCCATGAAGCATCCAAGGCTTTCTGAAGAATGGTGAGCATTTTGTTCTCGCTCCGCATTTTTCCCACCTCCAGGCTATTGATTTGACCCATACTTAAATACATATTCGATAGTTTTCATCATAATCCTTCATATATATCTAAAAATAACCCCCTTTTCTATTTTTTTATACACCATTCCTCAATCTGCCAGTATCTTTGCTGTGGCTCTCAAGTTCTTGACTTAAAAAAACCTGCTGCCCGAAAGCCGGCAACAGGTATATAGACCGTTTTATTAAAAGCGGCTGTATCCGGCAACCCGGCTGCCATAGCAATTACCTTGCCTTAGGCCCGTGGCTTTGCGTCCCCACCTTTTGATGGGTTTGCCTTTATCGAACACTATCATATCACTATTTACTATCATACTTTAACATATATTTCTATATATTTTTACTTTTTCCTCCTTTTTCCGTAAAAATATTTTTATTTTTTCTTTTTTTTATTACTCTGACTCTCATCCTGCATTAGGTCCCGCTATATGTAAGCCCTGTAACGGCCTATATTATGAACCGGCCTATGTCCTTCCCGGTTATCAATTCCTTAAGCTGCGCTTTAACGTATTCCCCGTCTATCACCATGGTTTTTCCCCTAAGCTCTGGTGCGGAGTAGGATATCTCTTCAAACAGCTTCTCTACAATGGTATGCAGCCTTCTCGCTCCTATGTTTTCGTCCGCCTGGTTTACGGCATAGGCTATCTCGGCGATTTGGTCCACAGCATCTTCCTTGATTACCACCTTTACTCCTTCGGTATCCAGCAGCGCAGTGTACTGGGTGATAAGGGCGTTCTTGGGCTGGGTCAGTATCCTCTTGAAATCGTCCACTGTCAGGCTGTCAAGTTCCACCCTTATCGGAAAGCGGCCCTGAAGCTCCGGTATCAGGTCGGAGGGCTTTGATATATGAAAAGCCCCCGCTGCTATAAACAATATATGGTCGGTCTTTACCGGCCCATATTTAGTCATTACAGTACTGCCCTCCACCAGCGGCAGTATATCCCTCTGCACACCCTCCCTGGAAACATCCGGCCCGGCTTTATAGTCCCTGGATGCGATCTTGTCTATCTCGTCCAAAAATATTATTCCGTTTTGCTCGGCCTGTTCAATGGCCTCGGATACTACCTGGTCCATGTCCACCAGTTTGTTAGCTTCTTCCTGCACCAGCAGTTTCCTTGCTTCTGCCACTGTTACCTTTCTTTTTTTCTTTTTACCGGGCAGCATCCCGCCAAGGAGGTCCCGGAAATTTATAGACATTTCTTCGATACCTACCCCGGTGAAAAACTCCACCGGGGTCCCGCCCCTGTCCTCTATTTCAATCTCAACCATTTCATTCTCAAGTTCACCAATTTTCAGCTTTGACCTTACTATGTTTCTCTCCTCAAGAACCGCCTTCATTCTTTCGCCGTCACCGGTGTTCTGCTGTTCCGCGGGCTGACCAAACAAAACCTCCAGTGGGTTTTGATAGGGCGCTTCCTTTCTCGGCAAGGGGACTAACAGTTCAACTATCCTTTCTTCCGCCGCCGCTTCGGCTTTGCCTCGGACCTCTTCCACCATCCTGTTTTTTACCATTCTTATGGAGGTTTCCACCAGGTCCCTTACCATGGAATCCACATCCCGGCCCACGTAACCGACTTCGGTAAACTTGGTGGCTTCCACTTTGACAAAGGGTGCATCAACAAGTCTTGCAAGCCTTCGGGCAATCTCGGTCTTGCCTACACCGGTGGGGCCTATCATTATTATGTTCCTCGGTTTTATCTCCTCCTGGAGTTCCTTCGGCAGCCTCCTTCTACGGTACCTGTTCCTAAGGGCCACCGCCACCGACCTTTTCGCACTGTCCTGGCCTACTATGTACTTGTCCAGCTGCTTTACTATCCCAGAG
>DASRVG010000067.1:0-34551 GCA_035655175.1 Clostridia bacterium
CCTATGTCCAAGCCGGCTATTATGTTATCCATACATCTACTGCCCCCTTCAGGCTCACCCGCTGTTCAGACAACGAAATTCAATTATAAATTTCAACGCGGTTGTACCTTTTCCTTTATTTTTGTAAAATTATTTTGTTGATTCCCGCTGTATATTGAATAGGTGGCGCCTTATTGCAGCGAAGTTCTGGAACAGCCTGGTCCCGAAGGCAACCACCGCCGCCAGGTATATGGGCACACCCAGCCTGTCCCCTATATAGGCCAAGGACGCCGCCAGAATGGCATTGCCAAAGAACCCGGTAATAAAAATGTCGCTGTCAAAGCTCTCCTCAAGCGATGCCCTTATTCCCCCGAACACCGAGTCCAGGGCCGCCAGGATAGCAACCGACAGGTAAGCCGAGTACGCCACCGGGACATTATAAGGAATAAACAGTCCCAGCAGGATTCCCAATGCAAGTCCTATAAGCGGTATTATCATTTCACTCACCTTCTTTACTTGTCCTCACATATTTAAAATTGACGCTGCCGGTAAACGCAGATATTACTATTTCATCCTTCTGTTCAATGCTCACCTGGAGCCCGTAGTATTCCAACAAATCGAGGTACCCGCTTTCCTGGCCGCTCATATACCCGTAAAGAATACTAGGTTCGCCTATCGCCGCAATGGTGTACGGGGGCGCATACCTGACCGAGTTGATATTTATGGTGGGTCCGCCGCACCGGATTTCGGTGTTGAACATAATCCTCTGGCCGTTTATTGAAATGGCCTCCGCCCCTGCGGCTTTAAGCTCCGAAACCACGGTGAGTATATCCTCGTCGTGGACCAAGAGAAGGTTCGGATCATTATCTCCCGTCAGTTCCCAACTGCTGTCGTCCAGAACAATCTCAATGCCCGGCCCTTTTACTTCAGCCAGCCCCGCCAAGACCTTTGCCTGGGCAAGCTGCTGCTCCAGCACTTCATTAAGTCCTCCCTGCGCGTCCATGGCCCTTTCGTATTCCCTTACCCTGTTCCTCAAATCGGTTAACTGCTGCCTCAGACCCTCTATTTCGGAGCTTAAATTGTGCAGTTCATTTTCGAGCTGCGGTACCGTCTCGGATGTTACAATCCCCACTTGCTCCTGTGATGATTTGAATTGTATTGTGAGAGTAAGTCCCAGAAACAGTGCTGCTATTAACACCATGGTATTCTTGTACAGCCTATTCATTGACCTACCCCCTACTCAGTCACAGGTTCTGCATGTTTAAACTCCAAAACTTTGCTGTACCTGGGAATAAAGATATCCTGTTCCTTCTTTATGCTCACCGAAATACCGTAATACTCCAGTTCTTCCGCTATGCCTCCCTTTAGCTTCAAAGCCGCTTCCAGGGTCTGGGGGTCTCCTATGGCTTTAAATACAAAGGGAGGGGCAAACCTCTGGTAGTTGATGTTTATATGGGACCCCGCAAGCCTAATCTCGGTTGTCGCTATCACCCTCTGCTCGTTTATGGACACCGCCTCCGCCCCCGCAGCGTTAAGTTCATTCAATACCTTTAGGAGCTTGTCATAATGAATATAAAACACGTTGAATTCCTGGCCTGCCTGGACTTCGGCAAGGGTAACCACAACACCGGGGCCCCGCACATCGGTAAGACCGGCCAAGAGGCGCGCCCTTTCCAGGTCCTTTCTCATTCCTTCTGCGACAACGCTCACCTGGGCGGCAGCCTCTTCATACTCCAGCATTCTTTTCTCATACTCTTTGACCCTCTGCTGCAGCGAATCCCTCTGGGCCCTTGCACTTTTTAGTTCACTGGCAAGTTCCTGGGCCCTTTGCACCGATAGTATACCGCCATAATTCTGGACGTTTCGAAACTGCAGGGTCAGCATCAAGCCCAGTGCCAGGCACACCAGGCCAATGGACAATTGCCCCTTTATTGTTTTCAAAGTCCTTCCTCCCACTTCTACCAGGGTCTGAAGAAAGCGTTTCCCCCGTGGGTCACATCAATCTCCCCGCCCACTTCCTGGGAATAAAGCTTCTCCAGTATGGTATTGCTGTATTCAAGCTTGTAATCCAGGCCTTCGGTATCCCCTACCCTCAGCGTAAAACGATCCCCCAAGCGGATGATTATGTCCTCCGGGTTCTCAATGTTGACCTCGATAGGAGCATACCCTGCAAGGTTATTGGCAATACATTTCGAAATATATACAATTTTATCAAAAATCTGGATATTATCAATGTCAAGTATTTCATTTGCCTGAAAATCCTGCACCTTTATACCCCTGTAGACCGGCAAGCCCTCCACCGGCACCCATGCGGTGGCGCTTATTACCATTCCCTCGCTGTCCACCAACAGGTAACTTCCCAGGTAGGGTATATAACCCACCAAGTCCCTTTCCTTAACCGTTATTTCAATGGTATCCGGCACTATTCTTTGCACCTGTGTGTTAAGAATGTACGGGTGGGTTTTTATTGCTTCCTCTGCCTCCTTAAGCTTTACCGTAAGTATATTCATCCCCGGGCTTATGCCGGAATACCGCATAATCTCCTGCTCGTCTACGAAGCTGTTCCCTTGAACCCTAATATCCTTTATACTAAAATAGCTTGTCCGCATAAAAGCCATAAGTCCCACTGCTATTATCAAAATGAGAAGCAGCAAAACAGGACTCCTGCCCGACCTTTTTCCCTTACTCCTTCCCATTTGTTCCATCTCCCTATACCATGATGATATCAGCGCCCATGTTTTTCAGCTTTCTTCCGAGGTTTTCGTAACCCCTGTCAATGTGTTCCACGCCTTCCACTTCGGTAACCCCTTCGGCTGCCAGTCCTGCCAGCACCAGTGCCGCCCCTCCTCGCAGGTCCTTCGCAGTTACTACAGCACCGCTTAACCTTGGCACTCCCCTTATAACCGCTATCCTTCCGTCCACCTTAATGTCCGCCCCCAGCTTTATCAGTTCGTCTATATGGCGGTACCTGTTTTCGAATATTGTTTCAACGAATATACTTGTCCCTTGGGCGGTACACATGGCCGCCATCATCTGCGGCTGCGCATCGGTCGGGAAACCGGGGTACGGTAGCGTCCTGATAAGGTCCACCGCCCTTAGCCTTTCGGTGGCAATCAGCCTTAAGCTACTGCAGTTGGTTCTTATAATGCATCCGCTTTCCCTAAGTTTGTCGATAATGGAGTGCAGGTGCTCCACCACTATGTTCTCGAGCTTTACCTCCCCGCCCGTGATGGCTGCGGCTATCATATAGGTCCCGGCCGCAATCCGGTCGGTCATCACGGTATGCCTGCAGCTGTGAAGCTTCCTTACACCCTCTATTCTTATAACATGATTCCCGGCGCCGTACACCTTTGCTCCCATCGAGTTTAAAAAATTCTGCAAATCCACTATCTCCGGCTCCTTGGCGGCGTTCCTTATTATGGTCTCGCCCTTGGCCAAAACAGCTGCAAGCATTATGTTCTCTGTGGCCCCAACGCTGGGATAATCAAGCTGAATTTCCGTCCCCGTAAGGTTTTCACCCCTGCAGATTATCTGCCCGTGCATATCCACCCTGGCACCCAGCTTGCGCAGTCCCTTAAGGTGCAGATCGATAGGCCGAACCCCGATGGCGCATCCCCCCGGGTAGCTGGTTATCACCTTGCCGGTCCTGCCCAACAAAGGCCCCAGCAGCACTATGGAAGACCTCATCTGCTTAACCAGTACTGTGGGTATCTCGTTTGAAGTAATTTTGGAGGAATCCACCACTACGGTTTTATCCTGGTACTTTACACGGCATCCCAGGCTCTTTAATATTTCCAGCATGGTGTCAACATCGTTCAGCGCCGGTACATTCTCTATTACGCTTTCGCCCTCGTTAAGTACCGTGGCTGCCAGTATCGGAAGTACGGCGTTCTTTGCGCCTTCGACTCTTATACTGCCGGTAAGCCGGTGCCCCCCCGTTATTCTGTACATTGACATATGTTGGTTCACCTCCGGGATTTCTGCCTTAGGTCATGGAAAAAAGCAGTATTATATATTCCATACTATGCAGAACCCCGAAGAGTGTTACCTGTTAACCGTCTTTACAATAATATCACATATTTTTTTCGCTGCATCTATTTTCCCAAGCATCCTGCTGGCTTTTTTCATCGACTGTAGGCGCTGCCGGCTGCCGACAAGCTTGGATACAATATCATACAGCACAGCACCGTCCAATTCCTTTTCGGTCAGCACAACCGCGGCGCCCCTTGCCTCCAGCGCCCGGGCATTGTACTCCTGGTGGTTGCCCGCCACGTACGACTTTGGAACAAGCAGCGCGGGCACTCCCACCGCCGTAATTTCGGCCAAGGTTATTGCCCCGGCGCTTGTGATTACAAGGTCCGCCGCTGCAAGGCCCTGGTGCATGCGGTGCAAATAGGGCAGTACCTTTATGCTTTTCGAAGCCCCTACCTCAACGCCCCTTTTTTCAAGGTCCTCCAAGAAAGCGCTGTAATGGTCCTCACCGGTGGTATGCAGCAGTTGAAAGCCGCCCTCGGCACTCAATCTTGCAATGACCTCCGCCACCGCCCTGTTTAGTTTTACCGAGCCCTTGCTGCCGCCGAAGGACAGCACCACCGGCTGCCCCGGAACAAAGCCAAATTCCTTTAGGGCTTCCGCTTTGCTGCCGGTTGTGATTTCTTTCCTGATTGGGTTCCCGGTGACAAAGACCCTGTCCTTTTTTCCAAAGTACTTTACCGCCTCTTCAAAACCGACGGCCACTGCATCGGCAAGCCGCCCCAGTATCCTGTTGGTCGCCCCGGGCAGCACGTTCTGTTCGTGTATTACGGTGGGTATGCCCCGGAGGTGCGCCACCATAAGCACCGGGCCCGCCACATAACCGCCGGTGCCCACCACCACGTCGGGTTTGAATTCCCTTATAATCCTTCCGGCGTCAACCAGTCCCTTAAACAGCTCCATCATTGACTTCACAGTATCTATCGACAAGCTCCGGCGGAAACCTTTAACCCTTACGGCTCTAAACCGGTAACCGCGTTCCGGAACCAGCCTGCTCTCCAGCCCGCCGGCAGTTCCTATGTACAGTATCTGCCCGTCCTTATCCCTGCTTCGGAGGGTATCGGCAATGGCGAGGGCGGGGTATATATGTCCCCCGGTACCGCCTCCTGTAACAATCACCCTCATCGTGAATCAGCTCCAGTTTATGGATGACTTTCTTGAAATACTTAGCAAAACCCCTATCGACGACAGTGTAAAAAGAAGCGATGAACCGCCGGCGCTTATAAAGGGAAGCGGGATTCCGGTGACCGGCATCGAAGAGGTAACCACCGCGATATTCATTAGCACCTGTAAGGCTATCATTGCAATTATTCCGGTCGCAAGTATGCATCCGAAGAAGTCCGGGGCGTGCAGGGCAACCCTTATCCCTCTCCAAACAAGCAGCATAAACAAAAACACGACGGTAACGGCACCTATAAAGCCCAGTTCCTCACCTATGATGGAGAATATGAAGTCGTTTTGCGGCAGCGGTATGTAGAAAAACTTCTGCCTGCTGCGGCCCAGCCCCAACCCGAAAAGCCCGCCCGAGCCGAGGGCATAAAGCGACTGTATGGCCTGGTAGCCGCTGCCCCGGGGGTCCTGGAAGGGGTCCAGGAAGGAGGTCCACCTTACCAGCCTGTAGGGTTCGGACAATATAAGCATAATAAGTGCCGCAAAGGCTGGAAGGGAAAGGCCTATAAGGTGTCCTATGTTTGCCCCTGCAATAAATATCATTACCACCACGATTGCCACTATACTCACCGCGGTGCTAAAATCAGGCTGCAGCATTATAAGGCCGAACACAATCCCGGCCACTATAAGGAAAGGCAGCACCCCTTTTAAAAAGCTCCTCACGTCCTCCTTCTTCCTGTTAAGGGCGCTGGCGGTGTATATTATTATGGCCAGCTTTGCAAACTCGGAGGGCTGGATGGTGTGCCCGCCTATGGAAATCCACCGGGTTGCTCCGTTCAGAGTCACTCCCAGGCCGGGTACAAAAACCAGCATCAGCGAGACCAGCCCCGCCATCAATATATATTTCGACATTTTGTCGTATTTTTCATAGTCAATTTTGGACAGTACCATCATGGATATAAAGCCCAGCACCGCCCACATCATCTGTCTCTTAAGATAATAATAGCTGTCCCCGTGGGCATAATAGGCACTTGCCGTACTGGAGCTGAATACCATGATTATTCCTATTATAACCAGAACCACCGTTACAAAAAGCAGCGTAAAGTCCAAAGCGTTATCCCTGTCCATCAGGTAATCCTCCTCAACATGCCCACGGCTTCTTTAAAGTCCTTGCCCCTCTCTTCGAAGTTTTTGTACATATCCCAGCTTGCACAGGCCGGGGACAGCAAAACCGCGTCCCCCTCCTCCGCCATCAGCGCAGCCCTTTCCACGGCTTCCCTCATATTTTTCGCCATATATATATTATTCAAACCGACCCTCCAGCATGAGCGTTTTAATTTCTCCGCCGTGGCTCCCAGGAGAACCACGCCCTTTACTTTGCCGCCGAAGCCCTCCACGAATTCGTCAAAGTCCCCGCCCTTGTCGTATCCTCCCGCTATCAGCACGATAGGCCTATCCATGGCTTTTACCGCCCTGGCGGAAGCATCGGGATTGGTACCCTTGGAATCGTTTATATATACCACTCCGTTCACTGTGGCCACGTATTCCAGCCGGTGCTCCACGCCTTCAAAGCTTTTCAGCGCATCCCCTATGGCTTTTACAGGCACCTCCATCGACCATGCCAGGGCTGCAGCGGCAAGGGCGTTCTCCAGGTTGTGGTCTCCCATAATCCTTAGGTCGGAAGCCTTGCAAATCCTTTCCGAGCTTTTGCCCCTTTTTATTATTATGTACTCCTTTTCCACAAAGGCGCCGGTATCCATTATCCTCTTCCGGCTGAAATACAAGACCCTTGCGCTGCACCTTGCCGCCAGCGAAGCGGCAGCCGGTTCATCGGCGTTAAGTACCGCAAAGTCGTCCGGTCCCTGGTTTTGGAACACCCTGGCCTTTAAAGCCGCATAATTGTCAAAGGTCTTGTGCCTGTCCAGGTGATCCGGCGTAATGTTCAGCACCGCCGCCGCCCTGGGCTTAAAGTCCCTTATGCCTTCCAACTGGAAGCTGCTTATCTCGGCCACAAGGACATCCGACGGCTGCGAGGAAACCGCGGCATCTATCAAGGGAGTGCCAATGTTTCCTACCACATGGGTATTCCTGCCCGACCGGCGGAACATCTCCCCCGTCAGTGCGGTGGTGGTGGTCTTGCCATTGGTACCGGTTATTGCCACGATCGGTGTTGCGGTAAGCCGGTATGCCAGCTCCACCTCGCTTATTACCTCCCTGCCGCTTTCCTTAATCCTCTGCACCATGGGTATATCCATCGGAATACCGGGGCTTATAACCGCAAAGTCCGGCCAATCGGCAAGCTCCGGCGGGTGGCCGCCCAGCACGCAGTCAACGTTCAGCCCTTTAATGGCTGAAACAGCCTCCTTCAGCTCTGCCTCGCTCTTTTGATCATTTACCTTTACACGGGCTCCCAGGCCGTGCAGCACCTTCACCGTCTCCAGGCCGCTGACCGCCAGCCCGATAACCAGTACTTTTTTGTTCCTTATATCCATAATACGGTTCTCCCCTATCGGATAGCCAGCACCCCTACCAGCACCAGGACGATGGTTATAATCCAGAACAGCATCACAACCTTCGTTTCTTCCCAGCCCTTGACCTCATAGTGGTGATGCAGCGGAGCCATCAAGAATACCCTTTTCCCGGTAAGCTTGTAGAACACAACCTGTATTATTATTGATAGAGTTTCCAAGACATAAACGCCGCCAATAATGGGCAAAAGCAGCGGCAGCCTAAGCAGCACGACAACGGCGGCCACCGCCCCTCCCAGGGCCATGGACCCGGTATCCCCCATGAAAATCTGGGCCGGGTAGGAGTTGTATCTCAAAAAACCCAGCGCGGCACCGGTAACGGCGGCGGAGATTATGGCAATTTCCTTCTGCCCTGCGCTTAACGCCACAAGGCTTAGGAATGCCATTATTATCATTGTAACCCCGGCAGCAAGCCCGTCCAACCCGTCGGTGAAGTTGACGCTGTTCACCGTACCGACAAATATTATGATTGCGGTAAAGGGCAGGTACCAAACCCCCATATCCCAGTACTGCGAAGTAAAGGGTATAAGCACCGCCGAACCCACGCCGGGCAGGCGGTATGCGTACAGAGTCAATACTGCCGCAAGCAGTACCTGGGCCGCCAGTTTGTGGGTGGCCCGAAGCCCCAGCGAGCGCTGCATAACAACCTTTATAAAGTCGTCCACAAGGCCTATAAAGCCGAACCCCAGGATGCTTACCAGGATGAAAAGCATTTCCCTTTCCCACTGTGCCGTGATAAGTACCGAGAAAAAGACCGCAATGGCTATTATAATACCTCCCATGGTGGGAGTGCCGGACTTCTTGAAATGGGTCTTGGGTCCATCCCCGCGCACGCTTTGTCCCATCTTGAGCTTCTCCAGTATAGGGATTACTATTGGCCCGATTATTATTACAATCAAAAATGCAATTATTATAGGGAATATAACCTGCTGATGGTCCCGCATCCATTTAGCTCCTCTCTAGTATTCTGCTTGCCAGCTCCTCCATCCTCATACCCCGGGAACCCTTTACAAGAACCACGTCGCCTTCTTTTAACAGGCCGTCCAGCAGCTGTGCAGCCTCCCGCTTGCTTTCGAAATGGTAAACGGAAGATACGTTCATTCCCCTTTCCTTGGCCCGGCAGGATATGTAACGGCTGTAATCACCCACCGTTATAAGGATATCCACGCCGCTGTTGGCAGCGTATGTTCCCACCAGGGCGTGCCCCTCCTCGGCAAAATCCCCCATCTCCAGCATATCCGAAAGCACGGCGATTTTTCGGTCTCCTTTGGTGTCACGCAGTACCTCCAGGGCGGACTTCATGGAATCGGGGCTGGCATTGTAGGCATCGTTAATAACTTTCACTCCCTTCGGAGAGCTTTGTATCGAAAGGCGCATCTTTTCCCCCTTAAGCCCCCCCAGGACTTTTATGATGTCCGGGAAGCCTATGTTAAAAATCCGTCCCACGGCAACCGCCGCAAGGGAATTGTACACGTTGTGCCGCCCGGGCAGCGGCAGGGACACTTCAAAACCCTTACCCTCCGCCAGCAGCGTATAGGACGTTCCCTCTTCACCCATTGAACGTATGTCGGAAGCCCTGTAGTCGCCTGCATCCAGCCCGTAATAAACAATCGGAACCTTAAGGCCTTTCATGCCTTGGCAAAGCAGCGGGTCGTCGGCGTTCACAACCGCTGCGGGGTCTTGGTCCATCCCTTCAAAAATCTCCATTTTTGCCCTAAGAATCCCTTCCCGGCTGCCCAGCCTTTCTATATGGGACATTCCTATGTTGGTGACCACCGACACCTTTGGCCTTACTATTCTCATAAGGGCCCTAATTTCGCCGTAGCCGCTCATTCCCATTTCCACAACCGCAGCCCGGTGGCTTTCATCAAGCCGCATTATGGTAGCCGGAAGGCCCACCTGGTTGTTGAAGTTACCCTCGGTCTTCAGTACATTGTATTTGTGTCTTAGCACTTCGGCTATGATGTTTTTTGTGGTGGTTTTTCCGGTACTGCCCGTCACCGCCACAAAGTCCACGTCAAACTTATTCCTATACCAGAGCGCAAGGCTGTGAAACGCTTCCAGCGTATCCTTTACCCTTATAACCGTCACGCCCGGGAAACGGTGCTCACCTTCCCTGTCCACCAGCACCGCCTTTGCACCCTTTTCCGCCGCCTGGTGCAAAAAATCATGCCCGTCAAACCGTTCCCCCCTTAAGGGTATAAAAAGGCTCCCCGGCTCAAGGGTTCTTGTATCCAGGGAAACCCTGTCGATGATCGCGTCCTTGGGACCTTGTATTATATTCCCCCGTACTGCGGCGGCAATGCCGGCCGTATTAAGCTTTATCATTTCCCATCCTCTCCAATATCTCCGCTACTATTTTTCTTTCATCGAACTCTACTTTGTGGTCTGCGAACTCCTGGTATATTTCATGCCCCTTTCCCGCCAGCACCACTATATCGTCCTCGCCGGCCATTTCAAGGGCGTACTCGATGGCTTCGCGCCTGTCTACTATGCATATGTAACTGCAGCCGGTCTTTTCTACTCCGGGGAGAATCTCGTCTATTATCTGGTGGGGCTCTTCCTTCCTGGGGTTATCCGAAGTAATTATGACAAAGTCGGACAGCCTGCCCGCTATTTCCCCCATCATTGGTCGTTTTTCCCTGTCACGGTTCCCGCCGCACCCGAACAGCGTGATTATCCTCCCCTTTGCATAACCCCTTATAGTGGATAGTATGTTCTCCAAACCGTCCGGTGTGTGGGCATAATCGATTATTACGCTGAAACCTTTGCCGGTGTCAATGGTTTCCGACCGCCCCCGGACGCCCTCCACTTCTTTAAGACCCCTTTGAACATGCTCCGGGTTTATTCCCTCGCACAAAAGGGCTGCAGCCGCGGCAAGGCTGTTGTATACGCTTATTATGCCGGGAATCCTTACTTCAATGGGTATGCTTTTTCCCTTCCATGCCAGCTTGTATTTTACCCCCGTCGGATCCAATTGAATGTCCCGGGCGGAAAAATCCGCCTTGGTTTTTATGCCGTAAGTGACGGCGGGAGTGGGTGAGTTTTTGATTCTTTCCAGGATGGTATCACTGGACGGGTCGTCGGCGTTTATTATGTTGAACTTGTCGGTGGATTTGAACAGCTTTATTTTCGCGTCCAGGTAGTTTTTCATATTACCGTGAAAGTCCAGGTGGTCCCTGGTAAGATTGGTGAATATTCCGTAATCGAAATCCACGTACCCTACCCTGTCCAGGTCCAGCGAATGGGAGGACACCTCCATAACTACGTATTCAATCCCGCTTTCCACCATTTCGGCAAACAGCCGGTGCAGGTCCAAGGACTCCGGCGTGGTTCTCAAGGCCGGTATCTCCTTGTCTCCTATCCTAATGGCTATGGTGCCCATAAGCCCTACACTGCGTCCCGCGCTCTCCAGTACGGATTTTATAAGGTAAGTTGTTGTGGTTTTTCCGTTTGTTCCTGTTACCCCGATGACTTTGAGTTTTTGGGAGGGAAAATCGTAGAATACGTGCCCCACTGCGGCCATTGCCTTGCGGGAGTCCTTAACCCTAACCACCGTAACTCCGGGGCCAGTAACCGGTATTTCCCTTTGGACCATGAGCACCCGGGCCCCGTTTTGCAGCGCTTGCTCGGCAAAGTCATGCCCGTCCCAGTTAAACCCCTCCACGCAAACAAACAAATGTCCCGGTTCTACTTTCCGGGAATCATAACTTACCCCGGTGACCTCCGCCTCCGGGTCTCCCTTGACATCCATTATTTCAATGAAATCCCACAACTTCGATATTTTCATTTATAATACCCCGATTCTCATATGTAGTTTTTTACGGACTTTCCGGGTCTTCAAACTCCACTTTCACTACCGTATCCACATCCACCACTTCCCCGGGAAGCGGGTCTTGATTGACCGCTATCCCGGTACCGGAAACCTGTATCCTTAAGTTTTCACCCTTCAGCAGGTTTGTGGCACCGTTTATGGTTTTGCCTATTACATTGGGCACTATTACCTCCTGGCTGAAACCCCGGTAGGTTTCAAGGTACAGGAGAACTATGGACTTCTCCGAAACCATTATATCAGGTTTAGGGGTCTGGTCAACTATGCGGTTCTCGTCCCCTTCAATCACGCTGCCTACCACCTGGTACTGGAGTTTACTGCTGTTCAAGGTCTTTATCGCTTCCATAAGCGGCATGCCTGTCAAATCCGGTACCGGTACCTTTTCGGTTATAAGCCTTTCCGCCTCTTCCTCGGTATACCGGGGCTGCACCTTCAAATATCTCAGCGTGTCGCTTAAGATGCTGCCTACAACCGGTGCCGCTATCTGGCCGCCGTAGTAGTTGGCCGGGTCGGGTTCGTCTATTACCACCAACACCACCACCCTTGGGTCGTCGGCGGGGGCAATCCCTATAAAGGAGGCAACATACCTGCCCTGGACGTACCTGCCGTCCACCACTTTCTGGGCGGTCCCGGTTTTGCCGGCCACCCTGAAACCGGGGACGTATGCATTGGAGCCGGTACCGCCGGATACCACCGTCTCCAGTATCTGCATTGCGGTCCTGGCGGTCTGGGGGGATATTACCTGCCTTTTGACTTTCGGGCTGAATTCATGCACCGTATTGCCCTCCTGGTCCTTTAGGGCAAGGGCAACCCTCGGCTCCATCAGTATTCCTTCATTGGCTATTGCCGAAGCCGCTGCGGCAAGTTGTATCGGTGTGCCGGCGACTCCCTGCCCGAACCCCATGTTGGCCAATTCCACCGGCCCTACCGTAGAAGGGTTCATTACTATTCCGGCCGCCTCGCCGGGAAGGTCCACCCCGGTGGGCTCCCCGAACCCGAAGGCCCTTATATAACCCAGGAATCTCTCCTTGCCCAGCCGCTGCGCGACCTCTATAAAAACGGGGTTGCAGGAGTTCTGGACCGCTTCGGTAAAGGTCTGGTGCCCGTGGGGATTATAGCTCCTCCAGCACTTAAGATTCCTTCCTCCCACCGCGATGGAGCCCTTGCAGTAAAAGGTACTGCCCGGCTGCACCACTCCCTCCTCCAACCCCGCCGCGGTGGTTATTATCTTGAAGGTGGAGCCCGGCTCGTATACGTCGGACACGGCAAAATTCCTCCACATTTTGAGCCTCTCGTCCCTCAGCTCTTCCGCCGACAGGCCTTCCCACCGCTGTTTATCCTCCTCGCTCAAAGGGTCGAAGGGTGTATTGGGGTCGTAGTCGGGTTTTACCGCCAAAGCCAGTATATCCCCGGTCTTGGGGTCCATTACTATGGCTGTGCCCTTCTTGGCCTTGTTGTTTATAACTGCCTCCTCTATCGCCTTCTCGGCAAAGTGCTGGATAACCTCGTCTATGGTAAGCACCAGGTGATAGCCGTCCTGCGGCGAATACTGGGTGTCAAAACCGAAGGGAATGCGCCGGCCGGCGGCATCGGTTTCCGCTATGTTCCTGCCGGGCAGGCCGTAAAGATACCTGTCGAACCGCGCTTCCACACCGTCCAGCCCCTGGTTGTCGGTACCGGTAAAGCCCAGGATATGGGCGGCAAAATTCCTGTTGGGATAATATCTTTTGCTGTCGTCCACCGAATAGATGCCCTCAATATCCCTTATCTTATCCACGTCCTCCTTTTCCACTCTCTTCTTAAGGAGTACCGTATCCAAATTTTTCTTAAGTCTTTCCAGGACATCCTCCCTGTCCATGTCAAGGGCTTCCGCAATCCTATAGGACACCTCTTCCGCGTCCTTTATTTCCGCGGGCCTTGCATACAGCGTTTCTATGCTGGCGCTTATAGCTAGTTTTTTTCCATTTCTGTCATATATTATACCCCTTTTGGAAGGGACAGGAATGTCCCTTGTCCACTGGTCCACCGCCATGTCCCTGTACATGTCTCCCTTAACTATTTGGATCCATGCCAGTCTCAGGATTAGGGCGAAAAACAGAAAAAAAACCGCAAAGAGGCTAAATATCAACCTTTTCTTAAGCCTTATGCCCGGTGCTGCCAATATCCTTCCCCCTTAAACCAGCATTCAATCAATATCCAGTATGCTGAATACTTTGCCGGCTGCAGCCGCAAACCATCCACTCGCAGCCATTCCCTCAGGGCTTTTGTTTTCATCCGTCTCGGCAATCAAAACCTGTTCCGCTGTACCCTGGACGGCTACGTATATTATATCCCTGTTATCCGGGTACACCATGCCCAACTGGTGCAGGGCATAGTCCGCCAACTCGTTTATGTCCATCACCTGGACATGCTGCAGTTCCAGCCTCTCGTTTTCCTTCCTGAGTTCCTCCAATTCCCTTTCCATGTTTCTTATATTGTAATTGTATTCGGATATTATGACAAAGCGCGAAATGACCAGAAGCCCCACCGCCATGGCAACACACACCCTGGTCAGGGCTTTACGTTTTCTAATGTTTACGGTTCTTCGCCGGGCCTGTTTTCCGTAACCAATATTCGGTTTTTGCTGTTTCTCAGGTATTGACTGGTAGTACTGCATTTTTCTAGCTACTATCAATTTATTCACCCCTTGCTGTAATTAGAACTGTCACAGCTTCTCGGCAACCCTTAACCCAGCGCTCCTGGCCCTCGGGTTTTGCTGTATCTCCTCTTTATCGGGAACCACCGGCTTCCTGGTCACCACCCTTATCACCGGTTTCTTTCCGCATATGCACGCCGGCGCCTTAGGGGGGCAGGTACACGGGTTTTCCAGTTCCTTAAATACGTTTTTTATCTTTCTGTCTTCCAGCGAGTGGAATGTAATAACACATATCCTGCCGCCGCTATTCAAAAGGTCCACCCCGTCTTTTACCGCCCTTTCCAGTATCCCCAGTTCGTCATTTACTTCTATCCTTAGGGCCTGGAAGGTTCTTTTGGCCGGATGGGGCCCCTTTCGCCTGGCTGAAGCCGGTATGGCGGCCTTTATTATATCCACCAGCTGCCCGGTGGTTTCTATTGGCCTTCTTTCCCTTTCGCAGACAATAAAAGCGGCAATCCGCCTTGCCCATCGTTCTTCGCCATATCCGCTTATTACCCTTGCAAGGTCGGCTTCACTGTATGTATTGACCACTTCCATGGCGGTAAGGGACTGCTGCCGGTCCATCCTCAAGTCCAGCGGCGCATCCTGCATGTAGCTGAAACCCCTTTCCTGCTGGTCCAGTTGGTGGGACGATACCCCCAGGTCCATCACCACCCCGTCCACCGCCTCTATTCCAATACCGTGGACAATTTTCTTTATGTCTCTGAAGTTTCCATGTATCAATACCACCTTATCTGAAAAAGACGCCAGCCTTTCTCCCGCAGCTCTTATAGCGTTTTGGTCCCTGTCAATCCCAATCAGCCTTCCTCTTTCGCCCAGCTTTTTAAGTATTTCCAGCGAATGACCGCCCCCTCCCAGGGTACAGTCCACGTAAACTCCGTCCGGTACAACCTCCAGGTATTCAATGGTACGGTCAAGCAGCACCGTCCTGTGTTCAAACTCCATTGCTTTCATCTCCGGCTCCCGCTATTTTGCGTTCCCTTCGTCAAATCCCCAGCTGCTCCATTCTCTCCGCAATCTTATCGTACCCCATTATTGTATCGCTGTTGTACCTGTTCCATTCTTCAAGGCTCCAAATCTCCACACGGGTGGAAACGCCGATGACCACCGCATCCTTTTCTATGCCCGAATGCTCCCTTAGGTTTGCCGGGAGCAGTATCCTGCCCTGTTTGTCCAGTTCGCATTCGGTGGCCCCGGAAAAGAAAAACCTTACAAAGGCCCTGGCATCCCTGGAGGTAATCGGGAGAGTTTTAAGCTTTTCCTCAAAATTGTGCCATTCCGAAAGGGGGTAGACAAAAAGACAGTTATCAAGGCCCTTGGTGAGCACAAATCTTTCACCAAGGCCTTCCCTGAATTTTGATGGAATTATAAGCCTGCCCTTGTTGTCCAGCGAGTGCTGGAACTCACCTATGAACATATTGTCACCCCATTTAGGGACAATCTCCCACTTCACCCCACATTTAACCACTTTTTCTTTATTTCTACTTATTTTTAATAATTCCTGCCTCTAAACAAAAAAAATTTTCCAAAATATAAAAAACGCCGGATTTTATCCCGGCGTAAGGTTATCCGCCACTACCAGCTATGGCTGTTATTCCGATGTGGTATTTGTACCTTTGTTGTGCTTGTTCCTATAATACATATATCCCAGGCCGGCGGCCACCGTCACCGCACTCACCAGCTGGGCCATCCTAATATTCCCCAGCATTAGGCTGTCGGTTCTTAAACCCTCCACGAAGAACCTGCCCACCGAATAGAGGACCAGGTAGAGCAGGAAAACATTACCCTCCGCTTTCTTCCTTTTTCGGTACCATAAAAGCACCGCAAATACCGAGAAGTTCCACAGCGACTCGTACAGAAAAGTCGGATGCACCTTGACACCGTCCACCATTATGCCCCAGGGAAGGTCGGTAGGCGTGCCGTGGGCCTCCCGGTTTATAAAATTGCCCCACCGGCCGATGGCCTGTCCCAGTATAACCCCCGGCGAGGCTATGTCCGCCAGCGACCAGAAGTTTATTCCTTTTACTTTGGCAAATATCACCGCCGTTATCACCGCCGCTATAAGGGTGCCGTGGATGGCAAGGCCCCCTCCCCTTATGTTCAGTATCTGCAGCGGGTTCTTGGAATAGTAGTCCCAGTTGAACAAAACATAATAAATCCTTGCCCCTATGATACCGGCCGGAATGCCGAATATGGCCAGGTCCAATATCAGGTTCTCGTCCATTCCCACCCTTTTGGCTTCCCTTATGGCGTACAACAGGCCGCACAGTATGCCGGCGGCCATTATGATTCCGTACCATCTTACGGCAATACCGAAAATCTCAAAAGCAACAGGATTCATTTTAGCCCTCTCTCCTCTGTTGTGGTGACACTATGGACAATGTGGAAGCCCAGGGTCTAATATGCTCATCAAACCTTTCCCGCACCGACCCCAGGTCGGTCTGCTCCAATAAACCCATGAAATCCAGGAAATTTGCACCCTTAAAGTGGTAGGATATAAAGTTGGATGCAATGTACTCCAATTGGTCGAAGTTCCTTAGGTACCTTCCCAAAAGCTTGTTTCGGGCCAAGCGGAAGTCCTCTTCGGTTAAATCTTCCGGCCTTGTATCGGTCACCGCCTGCTTTATGATTTCATGCAACTTGTCCGGGTCGGGGGATTCGCCCCCCAGCATGGAATAGCTGTAATCCTTTTCCGCCGTATAATCAAACCCGAAACTGTCATCTATGAGCCCCTCGTCATACAGCCGCTGATAAAGCTGCGAGCTCTTTCCGAACAGCATCTCCAGCAAAATGGTGGTGGTTATATCCTTTTTTAAAAGGTCGCTGCCGCCAAAGCCCACCTTTGTATCCTTAATTCCTATATTGAAAATGGGCTGGGATACCGCCAGCACCTGCTCTATCCTCTCTGCGTGAATACTGGGTGGCTCCTCCGGGTAGTACCTTTTTATTTCCTCCGCCCTTTCGGCCAAATTCCCCTTGGCGTTTTTTTCAACCAATTCCATGGTTTCGTTTATATCCACGTTGCCCACGACAAATAACGCCATATTGTCGGGATGATAGAAATTGTTATAGCATTTATACAGCACATCCTTGTCTATGCCGGATATGCTTTCCACCGTCCCCGCAATGTCCACTCTTACCGGATGCCTGTGGTAAAGGCCCTGCAGCATGTTAAAGAAGCTCTTCCATTCACCGTTGTCGTCATACATCCTTATCTCCTGCGAAATGATTCCCTTTTCCTTCTCGACGTTCTCATCGGTGAAGTGGGGGCTTTGCACAAACTGCAGCAGCACCTCAAGGCACTTGTAGAAGTTGCTGGTGGAGGAAAAAAGGTACGCGGTGGTGGTGAAATTGGTATAGGCATTGGCGGAGGCGCCCAGGCGGGAAAACCGGTCGAACACGTTTCCCTCTTCCTCCTCGAACAGCTTATGCTCCAGGAAATGGGCCACGCCGGCGGGCACCTCTGTTACTACTTTTTCACCGGGTACCGAGAAGCTCATGTCCACCGAGCCAAAGTTTGTCGTATATATGGCAAACTGTTTCGAATATTCCTTCTTGGGCAGTATAAATACCTCCAGGCCGCTTGGCAGCTTTGAGCGGTACAGTTTCTCCCTTATTCTATCCATGTTCAATTCTTCCAGGGGCACTGTCATTTAACTTCCTCCTTTCCGGCTTTCCCGCCGCCGGTAAGAAAATACGTTACCGCCTGCTTTATTCCGTCCGCCACTGCCACCACTTCATCCCTCGTTATCCCGTTTATTTTTTCTATAAGGTCATCCGGGGTCATATCGTGGCCGGACACTATCCTGTTTATCAGGAAATCTGTTATTTGCATCTGGCTGTCCTTCATGGAATGAAGGTCGTTTGTAAGGGCCATCTTTGCAGCAACAAGTTCGCTGTCGCTGATTTTGCCGTTTCTCATTTGAAGGAGCTGTTCCTCTATTATTGCTATGGTCTTTTGGTAGTTGCTTATCTCGATGCCGGCTCCTATAACCATCAATCCTTTAAGCTTCTCCAGCCTGGCAAAGGTATAATACGCAAGGCTTGCCCTTTCCCTCACATTGTTGAACAGCTTGGAATGGGGCCCTCCTCCCAGTATGCTTGCGTATACGAGCAGCGGAACATACTGGTCATGGGTATAATCAATGCCGGTGGTATAACCGATTGTCAGTTTTCCCTGGTTAACGTCCATGTGCTCCACAACTTCCCTTGGGGCACCGTCCCAGTGGGGTGATACCGCTCCTTCAGGGCGCTTCACCTTTCTTTCTCCCAGCGCAGGCGGGTTGTCCAGGAAGTCCCTTATGTCGGCTATGTCTACATCCCCTACCACAAATATATCCATGGGGGCCTCGGCCAGCACCGTCCTGTAATACCCGGCAAGCCCCTCCGCGGTCAGCCGGGAAAGGTCCACGGCGTCCCCGTACCTGTACCTGCTGAAGGGCTGACCCTCGGTCGTTTCTTCGTAACACCGGTCGATTGAATATTGAATTTTATTGTTAATACGTGAATTTATAAGCCTTTCAAGGTTGTCCCTTTCCTGCACGAAATACTCATCCCGGAATCTATCCTGCTCAATGAGGGGCCTTTCCACCAGCCCCGCCAGGAACTTCAATATGTCGGATACCACGCCTTCGCCCTTTATCGTATACTTGTTGCTAATTACGTTACTTCCCAAAAAAATCAGCTGCATGTCCCCCTTCTTCAACACGTCCACGTTTAAAGAAGCCCCGTACCGCTGGCCCAGGAACCTTTGGATAGCCCGGGTATCCTTTAGGTCCTCACAGCCCCTCTTCAGTATGTGGGGAATTAGTGCATTGCCCGTGGCGTTCTCATCAAGGGGCCTGTACATTACAATGCTCATGGAAACCGTTTTAAACTTCGGCTCCCTGACAAGGTAAAGGTTTATGCCCTCCCCCAACTGCTGCCGGAAGTATACTCCTTCCATCCGATGCCCTCCTTTTTTGCTACTGTCCCCTACTGGTAACCTTTTCGGCTGCCTATCTATAATATTATTTTGAAATAACTTTATATTTATCCATTCACCGGGAAAATCCTTCTTAAACATGAATAAAAGCGGGAATACCCCGCTTAATTCAATACATCCATCATTTCCAGCCGGTCGAGAAGCGCCCGGACAAGCAGGTCTCCGTCGCTCCACGGCCCGATAAACACGGTATCCACGTGCTGCGGCAGGTCCATGCCCTCAATAATACCGGGCAGCAGCCGTTCGGATTCAACCCCCGGGCTCTCAAAACCGGCTGCCACGATTACCAGCTTGCTTATACCGGAATCAACCAGGTAGTCTACCGCTTCCTCTATCCCAGGCTTCCTGCCGCCCAAATAAGCGACCCTTATTTTCCTGCTCTCGTACCCGTTTTTCATAATGCTTTCCTTTATCTTATCGAAAAACACCCGCTCCCGGTTAACCGCCTGGGGGTATTTATCCCGAACCTTTCTGCCGCTTCCCTTGCCCACCAGTACGACCCCCACCTGCTCCGGGCTTATTTCCTGGGTTTTTTCCAGGATGCCCTGTTCATAATAGGAAACCAATGCGTCATGGTTCCAAAGGGGGAAGGTGAAAAGCACCTCGGCATCCACGCCGCTCTTTTCTATTATATTTAGTATCTTCGTGTCAATCACTTCCTTGTAGGGCTGTTCCACCAACAGGTTGTTAAGGACCACAATCCTCTTGTACCCATCGTTCAAAATACTCTCCACCGCTGTTTCAATAAAGGGGGGCCCAAACAGGTTGGCGCTGTAAAGCCCAAGTTCTTCTCCCAGCTCCTCTTTTAGTTTGTCGTAAAGGTTTTGACCGGCCAGTATACAGGTGTCCCTGTCCATTCCCTTCAGGTTCCTTTTTAGCTGAAAAGCCTTAAAGGGCGTATTCCACCACCGGACGTTCTCAAGTCCCACCTCCCGCTTTATTGCCAGCCGGTATAAAGCGCTCCGGCTGCCGTACTCGGTCATTTCTCCCGGTGAAAGGAGCAGAATAGCCGGCTCCTCTTGCGGTTCCGCCGGGTTTATATCCCCCGTTTTTGCCCTGCCCAGGAAGGCACACACAAAAATGCAGCACAAAAGGTACCCCAGTAACAATACCGCCAGGAATACCAGTACCGCCTGCAGTTTTTTCCTGCGTATTTTTATAAGAAATACCAAAACAATAAGGGATATGCATAAAAGCACTATGGTAACCATCTGCCAAGCCCCGTGAAGTATCATGGACGCAGCAATCAGGATGCCTGTAATAAATCCGAGCAGTATCAGCCATAGGGATTCGTATCCCAAACCAAATTTCACAAAATCCCCTCCTTCCTAATAATCTTTATGCTTGCGCGTCCCGATAAATAACACAAAAAAATAAAGCCCGGAACCAATCCGGGCCTTATTTTGTAAAATTCTTATTTTTCATGGGTTAATCGATTATGACTTCCACCATGTCTCCGTTCCCGACGCCCGCCGCATTGCCCTCTTCGGTGTCCAAATGCATATCCAGCGCAAAAGTGGGGGAAACCCTGATAAGTACGTTTTCGAACACGAGACCCCTCATGCCTTCCACTCTTACTTTGACCCTCTGGAAGTCTTCAACGCCAAAGGCCTTTGCATCGTCGGGGTGCATATGGATGTGCCTTGCCGCAATTATCACACCGTAATCCAGGTCCACTTCACCTTTGGGACCCACGATCTTTACCCCGGGCGTGCCCTCAAGGTCCCCGGAATCCCTGACCGGGACCTTCAGGCCCAGCTTATAGGCGTCGGCCGCCAATACCTCAATCTGGGTTTCCTTCCTCACCGGGCCGAGGATTCTAACTCCTTTAAGGGTACCCTTGGGCCCAACAATATCCACCTTTTCTTCGCAGGCGTACTGTCCGGGCTGGGACAAAACTTTGAACTCGGTCAGTTCATAGCCAGGCCCGAAAAGTTTCTCAAGATGTTCCTTGGACACATGCAAATGCCTGTTGGAAAGTCCAATGGGTACTTTTTTCACAGCCATGTGTTCTCCTCCTTACTCTTCTTATTATCCTTAAACAATCTTAAAAGACCGTTCATGGAACTATATTTTATATTTTACCAGATGGTATCATGCATTGCCAACCATCTTGTCGGTAGAAAATAGAAATTCGGGTTTTTGACACTTGTATAAATAGTAGAATCTCTAGGAGCCTTGAAAACAGGGCTTTTTTTATTAAAAAAATGTCAAATTTGCCACTTTTAATATTGCGTAATATTGGGTAATGTGTTATAATATAAGGGATTGGAGGGGGTTAAATATGAGGTTGTCTATCTCAAAATCAAAAAATTCCACATCCCTTTACATTATTAAATCAACTTATGAGAATGGTGTGCGCTCATCAAAGGTTGTTGAAAAACTCGGCACTGTTAAGGATTTAAGTAAAAAGTTAAACGGGCAGGACCCAATTGAATGGGCAAAAAAATATATCGAAGAACTTAACAAAAAAGAAGAGGATGAAAACCGCGAAATCATCGTAAAATATTCTCCATCCAAGGTAATTGTAAAAGGCGAGCAGCGTTCCTTTAACGGAGGCTACCTTTTTCTACAACAGATATACCATGAACTTAAGCTTAATAAGATTTGTGCACAAATATCCCGGAAATATAAATTCACATTCGATATTAACTCAATACTTTCAAGGCTGCTTTATGCAAGGATTATCTACCCTTCTTCAAAACTTGCAACGTTTCAGCTTTCATCGAAGTTCATTGAACAGCCTAATTTTGAGCTCCAGCATATATACAGGGCACTTGAAGTCATCGCAAAGGAAACCGACTTAATACAGTCTTCTTTATACAATAACAGTTTGAAGCTTTCAAAACGAAATACAGGTGTACTTTACTACGATTGCACTAATTACTTCTTTGAAATAGAGCAAGAGGATGGGCTCAAACAGTATGGCCCTTCAAAAGAACACAAGCCAAACCCTATCGTACAGATGGGACTATTTATGGACGGTGATGGTGTACCCCTTGCTTTTAGCATTAACAAGGGAAATACCAATGAACAATTGACGTTAAGGCCCCTGGAAGAAAAAATCCTATCCGACTTTTATCTTTCCAAGTTTGTTGTATGTACTGATGCGGGACTTGCGTCCAATAGCAACAGACAATTTAATAACAAGGGTGAACGGGCATTTATTACAACACAGTCTCTTAAAAAGCTGAAATCACACCTGAAAAAATGGGCCCTTAACCCAAAAGGTTGGAACTTAAGTGATGACGGCAAAACCTATGACATCACCAAACTTGATGAAACCGATGATAGGGACAGGGTGTTTCATAAGGAACGCTGGATAAAAGAAAATGGACTGGAACAAAGAATCATTGTTACATACTCTATTAAATACCGTGATTATCAGAGGAATATCCGAAACTCCCAGGTAGAACGGGCACGAAAAGCAATTGATTCCAATTCCATAAAGCTAAAAAAAAGTAGCCCTAACGATTACAAAAGGTTTGTTGAAAATAGCCACTATACCGCTGATGGAGAGGTTGCTGAACATGAAATATATAGTATCGACACTGGGCTTATTGCAAAAGAAGAGGTATTTGATGGTTTCTATGCTGTATGTACAAATCTTGAAGATGACGTTTCTGTGATTATCAGTGTAAACAAAAGGCGCTGGGAAATCGAAGAGTGTTTTCGTATTATGAAAAGCGAATTCAAAGCCAGGCCGGTATACCTAAGCCGGGATGATAGGATAATAGCCCATTTCACGACCTGCTTTATTTCCTTAGTTATCTACAGGCTCCTAGAAAAGAAGCTAAACAGTAAATATACATGCCAGGAGATCATGGACGGGTTAAGGGATATGAATTTTTTTAAGATAAAAGGTGAGGGCTACGTACCTGCTTATACCAGGACTGATTTCACTGACGATTTACATGAGGCATTCGGCTTTCGTACTGACTATCAGATTGTCAGTACAGGCAAAATGAGAAAAATTTTAAAAAGTACAAAATCATAAATGCATTACTCACTTTTTAACCAGCCAACTAAAGCTTGGAAGCCTCTATTATCAAGGGTTCCCAAGCTTTCTCTCCTCTTCAACTGTTAAAAACGGGAATATATGTGTCAAGAAAATGAAATTGTGGATAATGTGAAATTTAGGGTTATTTTTTGTGGATATGTTGCCGATAATTATTGATAACACCGGGATTATTTGTTATCATAAAATGGCATCTTATGATAGCCATGACAATTTGTTCATCCGCTAAACCTTTGATATATAAATAAACGGCAGGCATCTTACGGATGCTTGTAACTGCGATTATATATTATATTAGTTACCCGGGGAATCAAAATTATTCCTGAATCAATGTGGATATTTGTGTGGACAACCTATATAAGGAGGATATATAATGCAAAACGATACGGCATCCATTTGGGAAAACACCCTGAAGCTTATAAGAGAAGAACTAGCAGAAGTCAGTTACAATACTTGGTTTAAAGTCATCCAGCCGGTTGAAATCGCTGATGAATACATAATACTTTGCGCACCCAACGAGTTTATCAAAAACATACTGGAAACCCGGTACATAACCCTTACTTTTAATGCGCTGCAGCAGGTTACTTCAAGGGAATACGAAATAAGGATTATACTGCCCGAGGAAAAGTTATCCGGGGCTGTAGGCCGCAGCAGCCAAGTTCAAGGCAGCAAGGGGGATAGCTCCGATTCCGATATAGGTATCTTAAACCCCAAGTATACCTTTGACACCTTTGTCATCGGGAACAGCAACCGGTTTGCCCATGCAGCCTCGCTGGCAGTGTCCGAAGCCCCCGCGAAGGCTTACAATCCCCTTTTTATATACGGCGGGGTGGGGCTTGGCAAGACTCACCTTATGCACGCCATAGGCCACTATATACTAAGAAACAACCCCAGGACAAGGGTTGTATATACTACGTCGGAAAAGTTTACAAACGACCTTATTAATTCCATAAGGGATGACAAGAACGTGGAATTCAGGAACAGGTACAGGACTACCGATGTTCTCCTTGTGGACGATATCCAGTTCATAGCGGACAAGGAAAGAACCCAGGAGGAGTTTTTCCATACCTTTAATTCGCTTTACGAAGCCAGCAAGCAGATAATAATATCCAGTGACCGTCCTCCGAAGGAAATCCCAACCCTTGAGGACAGGCTTAGGTCCCGTTTTGAATGGGGGCTTATATGCGATATTCAGCCCCCCGACTTCGAGACCCGAATCGCTATATTAAAGAAAAAAGCAAAGCTGGAAAACATCGAAACCCCCGACGAGGTCCTGATCTTTATAGCCAAAAAAATAGAATCAAACATCAGGGAGCTTGAGGGAGCCCTTATAAGGGTCGCCGCCTATTCTTCCCTTACCAACAGGGAAATAAACATGGAACTCACTCAGGAAGCCCTTAAGGACTTCTTTTCGAACTCAAAACCAAGGATGATAACGGTGGACCTTATAAAAAGGGTAATATCCGAGTATTATTCCATTAAAATCGAAGACTTTAAATCCAAGAAACGTACCCGGGCAATTGCATTTCCCAGGCAGGTGGCAATGTACCTGACCAGGGAACTCACCGACCTTTCGCTGCCCAAGATTGGGGAGGAATTCGGCGGTAGGGACCATACGACGGTGCTGCATGCCTATGAAAAGATTTCGACCGAAATTAAAACCGATGAATCGCTGAAGCTGGCCATTGATGAGATTCAAAAAAGGCTGTACGGTTGACGCCTTTTTTTGAGGATAACCGGTTGATATCCTGTTGAATATTTTTCATAGCAATAATTCGAACGGAACAAATGGGGACAGTGTGGAAAACAATCCACCGTTTAATAACATTCCTTCAACAGGACTGTGCGGCTGTACCGATGTTGTTGGCACCCTTTTCCACATATCAACAACCCCTACTACTATTACTACTAATATGATTTATATTTTTATATAAAAAAATTGGCTTTGGAGGTTATCCACATGAAAATCGTATGCAGCAAAGACCAACTGCTGGAAGGTATACTAACCACCCAAAAGGCTGTACCCCCCAGGACCACCTTACCCATATTGCAGGGTATACTATTCGACTGCAGGAACAATTCCTTGTATATAAGGGCCACCGACCTGGAAATAGGAATTGAGTGCCGGGTGGAGGCTGAGATTGTTGAAAAGGGTTGGGTTGTGCTGGATTCAAGGCTGTTGGGGGAAATAGTTAGGAAACTTCCCCCGGACGAGGTAGAAATCACCGTGGACGAAGGCAATATTGCCGAAATAAAGTGTGCAAATTCCCGCTTTCGACTTCAGGGACAAAGCGGTGAAGAGTTCCCGCAGCTGCCGCAGGTGGACGGAGAAAAAAGCCTTTCAATGCCCCAAGACCTTTTGAAGAGCATGATAAGACAGGTGGTGTTTGCCTGTGCCGTGGAAGAAACAAGGCCCATTCTGACAGGAGCCCTTATAGAGTGCTCAAGAGGCGAATTAAGCATGGCCGCCCTGGATGGATTCAGGCTGGCGGTAAGAACTGCAAGGCTTGATTCCCTAAGCGATGATATTACGGCGGTGGTGCCTGCAAAAACTTTAAATGAAATACAGAGAATACTGAGGGACACCCAGGACAATGTCAAGATAGAGTTTACAGGCAGCCATGTATTATTCGGGCTGGAAAACACCAGGGTCATTTCAAGGGTGCTGGAGGGAGAATTCATAAACTATCGACAGATTATCCCCGATGAATACGGTACCAGTATCAGGTTAAAGAACATAGACCTATTGGAAAGCTGTGAAAGGGCATCTCTGCTGGCCAGGGAGGGAAGGAACAACCTCATTAAACTGAATATAGCCAAGGATATCCTGGAGATAACATCCAACGCAGAAATAGGCGAGGTGCGGGAGGAGCTGGCGGTAGAAACCGAAGGCAAGGACCTGGAGATAGCCTTTAATTCAAAATACCTTACCGATGCTCTTAAAGTGATAGAGGACGAGTACGTAAATATAGAGTTTACCACAAGCGTCAGCCCGTGTATTATTAAACCGGAGGGAAGCGAAGCCTACACGTACTTGCTGCTGCCGGTCAGGGTGCTGTCCTAAATAATAAGCGTTTACAAAGTTGAAGGGGATACGCATTTCGTGAGGGAGTCCAAACATGTACTGGAGCCGTGGATATGAAAAAAGCCTTTATTAGCGGTGAATATATAACCCTAGGTCAACTTTTGAAGCTGTCTGGCGCTGCCCAAACGGGAGGCCAGGCAAAATTTATGATTGCCGACGGAAGGGTAAGGGTTAACGGCAGCGTTGTCCTTCAGAGGGGCAAAAAGGTCTTTCCCGGCGATATCGTGGATATAGACGGAAAGACCTTTATAGAGGTGGATAAGGAAGAATAGGCCAGTATACCTTACTGATTGGAGTGGACAGGTTGTACCTTAAGGATATAAAGCTTACCAATTTTAGGAACTTCAAGGAACAGGTCCTTACCTTCGACGAGGGGTTTAATTTTTTGGTGGGCAATAACGCCCAGGGCAAAACAAATCTTATAGAAGCCATATACATGCTTTCGGCGGGACGGTCCTTCAGGACTTCCATGGACAGTGAGTTGGTGAGATGGGCCAGCGGTACCCTATATATTAAAGGAACCATTGTGACGGGTGAAGGGGAAAAAGCCATAGAGATAGCAATGAGGGGGAACAATAAAAGGATAAAGGTTAACGGGGTTTTACTTGAAAAAAGAGGTGACCTGTTCGGGAAATTCATATCGGTTATATTTTCCCCGGAGGAACTGAAATTGGTAAAGGAAGGTCCCAGTTACCGAAGGAAGTTCATGGACCAGGGGGTAACCCAGGTAAAGCCTTCCTATTATTACTTGCTGATAAATTACAAAAGGGTACTGTTCCAGCGAAACTCGCTGTTAAGGGATTGGCCTCCCGGAAAGGCGGACAACGACATTCTGGCGGTCTGGGACAGGCAGCTGGCCGGATACGGGGCCAGGATGGTTTATGAAAGGTACAGGTTCGTGAGAACACTGTCGGCCTTGGCAAAGCCTGTGCACAGCAGGATTACCAACGGTGAAGAGGACCTTGAGGTTAAGTACCAGTCCTGCGTTGATATCAATGAAGATGCAAGCCCGGAGGAAATCCGGCAGCAGTTTTTACAAAAGCTCGAATCTGCCAGGGCAAGAGATATTAAAACCGGGGTAACCAATTTCGGCCCCCACAGGGAAGACCTTGAAGTTCTGATAAACGGAGTGGATGCGAGAAAATTCGGGTCGCAGGGACAGCAGAGAACAGCCGCGCTGTCCATGAAGCTTTCCGAGATAGAATTATTGAAATCCGAAACCGGGGAATGCCCCGTGCTGCTGCTGGACGATGTGATGTCGGAGTTGGACCCTTCCAGGCAGGAATACATCCTGGGAAATTTGGCCGGCGTACAAACATTCATTACCTGTACCCATATTACCGGGATTATGAAAAAATCATGCCCGAAGGGGAAGGTTTTTCACGTGGATAGTGGTATAATAAAAGCGTAAGGATAGTAACGGGCCGTTGGGAGGAGATAAAAGTTGTTCTTGCATTTGGGAAAGAACGTAATAATAAATCTCGAAGATGTAATAGCCATAATAGACTTGCCCTCGGCAGTCCGGTCCAGTGACACCGGAGATTTCATAAGGACTGCCCGGGAGGAGGGTTTTGTGATAAATATAACCGGCGAAAAACCCAAGTCCATGGTAATAACCGAAAAAGCGGGATGCCGGAATAATAAGAAAGGGACGGGAAACTGCAGTGTATACTTTTCCCCCATATCTTCGTCCACGCTAAGCCGGAGAGCGGGCTTTTTGCACAATATTTCAGAACTGTAGCGTTTATAAGCACCGGCTCTGGGGGTTCCTGGAGTCTTTTTTCTGGATTGGAACACATCAAACAAACCGAGGGGGTAGAACAGTGGTAGATAAGAATGCAGCAAACATATACGACGAAAGCCAGATTCAGGTTTTGGAAGGTATAGAGGCCGTAAGAAAAAGGCCGAGTATGTATATAGGAAGCACCGGGCCAAGGGGATTGCATCACCTGGTTTATGAAGTGGTGGACAACAGCATAGACGAAGCCCTTGCCGGTTATTGTGACAAAATCCATGTAACGGTTCACCGGGATAATTCGGTTACGGTAACCGACAACGGCCGGGGTATACCGGTGGGGACCCATCCCAGGGTGGGCAAGCCCGCAGTGGAGGTCGCGCTGACCATGCTGCATGCCGGCGGCAAGTTTGACGGGAAGAGCTACAAGGTGTCCGGCGGACTTCACGGCGTGGGGGTTTCGGTGGTAAATGCCCTGTCCGAGCATCTTGAGGTGGAAATTCAAAGAGGCGGCAAAGTATACAGGCAGAGGTACGAAAGGGGCAAAGCGGTAAGCCCGCTAACCGAAGAGGGGGATACAAAGAAAACCGGCACAAGGATTACCTTTAAGCCGGATTATCAAATTTTTGAGGATATAAACTACGACTTTGATACCCTGGAGTACAGGTTCAGGGAGCTTGCTTTTCTTAACAGGGGAATAACCATTGTATTAAAGGATGAAAGGGACGGCCGGCACAGCACCATGCACTATGAAGGCGGCCTGGTGGAGTTTGTAAAGTATTTGAACAGAAACCGGGAAGTCCTTCATAAAAACCCCATATACTTTGAAGGGAACAGGGACCAGTGTGTGGTGGAAGTGGCGATGCAGTACAATGACGGGTACGTTGAAAATATTTTTTCCTTTGCCAACAATATAAATACCCATGAGGGGGGAACTCACCTCAGCGGTTTAAAGACGGCCCTCACAAGGGTTATAAACGACTACGGCCGCAAATACAATTTCCTGAAGGAAAACGATAAGAACCTTTCGGGGGAGGATGTGAGGGAAGGCCTTACCGCGGTGATATCGGTGAAGCTGACCGATCCCCAGTATGAAGGGCAGACAAAGACCAAGCTGGGGAACAGTGAAATAAAGGGTATTGTTGAATCAATAGCGGCGGATGCTATTTCCAGTTACCTGGAGGAAAACCCGTCCACGGCAAGGGTAATAATGGAAAAAACAATAATGGCGGCCAGGGCAAGGGAGGCGGCAAGAAAGGCAAGGGAACTGACCCGCCGGAAAAACGTGCTGGAGAACACCTCTCTGCCGGGCAAGCTGGCGGATTGTTCCGAAAAGGACCCGGCCCTTTGTGAAATATACCTTGTGGAGGGGGATTCCGCAGGCGGTTCCGCCAAGCAGGGCAGGGACAGGAAATACCAGGCCATACTGCCCCTTCGAGGAAAGATACTGAACGTAGAAAAGGCCCGGCTGGACAAGATACTGGGCTACGAAGAGATAAGGGCAATAATAACCGCCTTGGGCAGCGGCATTGACGATGAGTTCGAACTGGATAAGTTAAGGTACGGCAAGATTATAATCATGACGGATGCGGATGTGGACGGCGCCCATATAAGGACACTGCTTCTTACTTTCTTTTTCAGGTACATGAGGGACCTGATAGATGCGGGTCACCTGTACATTGCCCGGCCGCCGCTTTACAGGGTAAGGGACGGCAAACAGGATATATACGTGTATTCGGACAAGCAGCTCAACAAAGTGCTTGAATCAATGGACAGGGACAAGGTAAGCCTGCAAAGGTATAAAGGTTTGGGAGAAATGAATCCCGAGCAGCTGTGGGAAACCACCATGAATCCAAAAACTAGGACCCTGCTGCAGGTCAGCGTTGAGGATGCAATAGCCGCCGACCAGATATTTACGACCCTGATGGGTACCCGGGTGGAGCCGCGCAGGGAATTCATTGAACAAAACGCCAGGTATGTCACCAACCTGGATATATAAGGGGGACAGGATATGACACAGGCAAAGGACAATATTATTACCGTTGATATTCAGCAAGAGATGAAAAAATCCTATATAGACTACGCCATGAGCGTGATAGTCAGCAGGGCCCTTCCGGATGTGAGGGACGGGCTTAAACCGGTGCACAGGAGAATCCTGTATGCAATGAACGAGCTGGGGCTGACCCCCGATAAACCCCACAGGAAGTCCGCCCGTATAGTGGGGGATGTATTGGGTAAGTACCATCCCCATGGAGATACCGCCGTCTACGATGCCATGGTTCGGATGGCCCAGGACTTTTCTACGAGACAGGTGCTTGTGGACGGGCACGGCAACTTCGGTTCCATTGACGGGGACAGTGCCGCCGCCATGCGTTATACCGAAGCCAGGATGTCAAAGATTGCCCTTGAGATGCTGCGGGATATAAACAAGGATACGGTGGACTTTGTGCCCAATTTTGACGAATCCCTTACCGAGCCGGCGGTCCTGCCGTCCAGGTTCCCCAATATACTGGTAAACGGAGCGTCGGGCATAGCCGTCGGCATGGCCACCAGTATACCCCCCCACAACCTGGGGGAAGTGATAGACGGTGTGGTAAAGCTTATAGACAATCCGGACATCCAGCTAAAGGACCTTATGAAGGTAATAAAGGGACCGGACTTTCCCACCGGCGCTACAATAATGGGCAAAGGCGGAATAAAGGACGCCTACGCCACCGGCAAGGGGAGGATTACCGTCAGGGCCAGGGCAGCCATTGAGGCCTCTTCCGGCAACCGGCACAGGATAATCGTTACCGAGATTCCTTATCAGGTTAACAAGGCCAAACTTATAGAAAGGATAGCCGAACTGGTCAGGGAAAAGAAAATAGAGGGCATATCCGACATTAGGGACGAATCAGACAGAAAGGGCATGCGCATAGTATTGGACCTGAAAAGGGACGTTAACCCGCAGGTTGTGCTAAATCTGCTTTATAAGCACACCCAACTGCAGGATACATTCAGCATAATAATGCTGGCCCTGGTGGACGGCCAGCCAAGGGTTCTTAATCTCAAGGAAATCCTTGAGCATTACCTGGGCCACCAGAAAAACGTGGTACGCCGCAGGACCATATACGACCTAAGCAAAGCGGAGGAAAGGGCCCACATACTTGAGGGATTAAGGATTGCCCTGGACAACATCGACAGGGTAATAGCCCTTATCAGGAACTCCAAAAACGATCAAATCGCAAGGGACGGCCTGATGCGTGAGTTCGGCCTTACCGAAAAGCAGGCCCAGGCTATCCTTGACATGAGGCTTAGAAGGCTTACCGGGTTGGAGCGGGAGAAAATAGACGCCGAGTACAAAGACCTTTTGGGAAAAATAAGATATTACAAGGACGTGCTTGAAAAAGAAGAATTGCTGGAATCCATTATAAAGGAAGAACTGCTTGAGATAAAGGCAAAATACGGCGACGCAAGGAGAACAAATATAGCGCCGGACGCAGGCGAGTTCAACATTGAGGACCTGATTGAAGAACAGGAGGTTGCAATTACCCTTACCCATTTGGGCTACATCAAAAGAGTGCCCGCCGATGCGTACAGGAGCCAAAGGCGAGGCGGGAAGGGAGTGACCGCCCTTACCACCAAAACCGAGGACTTTGTGTCGGATATATTTACTACGTCCACGCACAATTATATCCTGTTCTTTACCAACCGGGGCAGGGTGTACCGGCTGAAGGCCTATGAAATCCCGGAAGCAGGCCGCCAGGCAAAGGGTACCGCCATAGTGAACCTGCTGCAGCTCTCAGGCGGGGAGACCATAACCGCCGTTATTCCCATAAGGGACTTTGAAGAGGAAAAGTACATGCTGTTTGCAACTAAAAAAGGGCTGGTGAAGAAGACTCCTTTAAGCGAATACGCCTTCCAAAGGAAAAACGGGCTGCAGGCCATTGGGCTTATGGAAGGGGATGAACTAATAGGGGTTAAACTGACCGAGGGCAGCGACCATGTAATATTGGCTACAAAGAACGGTTATTCAATAAGGTTCAGCGAAAAAGGCGTAAGAAGCATGGGAAGGTATTCCCGCGGGGTTAAGGGCATAACCCTGGGCAGCGGCGACCAGGTGGTAGGAATGGAACTGGCAAAGGAAGGTGCAGACCTTCTCAGCGTAACCGTAAACGGATTTGGCAAGAGAACCGACATTGAAGAATACGGTATCCAGAACAGGGGAGGAAAGGGGATCAAGACCTACAGGATAACCAATAAGACAGGAGAAATAGTGGGCATAAAGGTGGTAGGCGAGAAGGACGATATTATGCTGATTACCAAGAATGGGATAGTCATAAGGATTAATGTAAGTGAAGTTTCCAGGATGGGAAGGATTACGCAGGGAGTAACCCTGATGAAGTTTGACAAGGACCAGACGGTGGTATCCGTCGCCAAAATCGAAGCCGATGACAATTAAAAAATAAACCCTGGCTTGGCATACTTCCGCCAAGCCTACTTTTATTATTCAATGATTAGGGCAGGTTTATGAAGCGGGTCCTTATAAGCAGTCACAAGCGTTCTATGAAGCCCTTTTACAGAGGGCAGTTAAGAGGTGTGCCGGTAAATATGATCAAATTTCTATTATAATATATGTGTAAACACAAAACAAGGGGGTAAGAATAGAATGAGCGGTGCTGAATACTGTTACCAAAACGATGGAGGTAGATGTGTTGTGAAGGTCAAAGGCGAAATTGACATTTATACCGCAGCGGAGTTTAAAAAACAAATAAATGCTGCCATAGAAGAGGTAACGGGAGATTTGCATATCGACTGCAGCGAACTTCAGTATATGGACAGCACAGGCCTGGGCGTCCTGATAGGGGCACTGAAAAGGATGAAGGAGCAGGGAAGGAATATATACCTTGAAAATCTCAGGCCAAATGTGCGTAAATTGTTCGCTATTACAGGCCTTGATAAAATATTCATTCTGGAGGTATGATTTCATGTCACTGGCGGGTAGTATGGAAAAGGAAGAGAAAATCAACGGTTGCGAAGACAGGGTGGTACTGGTGCTGCCAAACAAACCGGAATACGTCAGCCTGGCCAGGCTGGCGGCGTCCGGCATAGCAGGCAGGATGGGATTTGATGTGGAAACGGTGGAGGATATAAAGCTGGCGGTGGCGGAAGCCTGTACCAATGCGATTAAGCACGGGTGCTGTAAAGAGGATAGCGAATACAGGATAGAATTCGGCGTAGGGGAAAAGTGCCTGACCATAAGCATAGCGGACAGGGGCTGCGGGATGGATAAAAAGGACCTCTGCCAGCCTGACTTGCAAAACCCCAGGGAAGGGGGATTAGGTCTATTCATTATAAATACTCTTATGGACCGGGTGGAATTTGAAACTGCACCCAACACCGGGTTTACCATTACCATGAAAAAGTACCTGGGGGTATAATATGATGGACGTAATGGATAGGCAGCAGCCGATTATTGACCAACTGTCCAGGATTCAGGAACGGGAGTACAGTATATTCAAGCAGTACAGCAAAGAGAGGACCCGGGAAAACAGGAACCGTATCTTTGAAGAGTATTCATATCTGGCGGAAATACTGGCAAAAAAGTACCTTAACAGGGGGGTTGACTACCAGGACCTTTACCAGATAGCCTCCATCGGCTTAATAAATGCCATTGAAAGGTTTGATGTAGACAGGGGGTACAGGTTTAGCAGTTTTGCCACTCCCACGATAATAGGAGAGATAAAGAAATATTTCAGGGACAAGGAATGGATGATAAAAGTCCCAAGGCGAATCCAGAAGCTGGCCGGCAAGATTAACGATGCCAAGGAAGAGCTGACCCAGCGGCTGGGCAGGAACCCCAGCATCCCGGAACTGGCCGAGCATCTTTTGGTGAGCGAGGAGGAACTGCTGGAGGCCATGGAGGCGGGCGGGGTTTATTCTCCGCAATCCCTGGACGAGCCCTGTAATGATGACGTCAACAAGGGGGTTTCGCTGGGGGACCTTATAGGTTCGGAGGATATGAGTATCGAGTGGGTGGAAAACCGGGATTTTATTAAGAGAACCATTGACAAGCTGGAACCCAATGAGATGAAAGTGCTAAAGGACAGGTATTTTAGGGGAAAAACCCAAGCCCAGATTGCCAAGGAACTCAAGGTATCGCAGATGACCATTTCAAGGCTGGAAAAAAGAATAATCGAAAAATTCAGGCAGGAGCTGGCAGTCAAATAATTCCAAGCCTTATTATACACTTCTTTATGAAGAAAAAAAACCGATCGACGCCTTTAAACTGTTAGTCGTTCGTTTTTTTTGCCGGCTGTTTCATTTTAACCTGATTTAATTAGTTCCCCCTGAAAAAGTCGGGGTAAAGCGTGAAAAATATATAAACGAAAAGGGTTTCCCATACCTTATGTCGAATCTTTAAGTTAGAAAGACCAAAGACTAACACAGGAGGGAAACCCTATGATAATAATAGTTCTACAAGGACTTTCTAATTCCTGCAGGTGGTCCAAATGTTAGTGCTAAGAAATAATCAGATCACCATATGGGAACAAATACTGCCCAAGGAGTTGCA
>DASRVG010000068.1:0-11996 GCA_035655175.1 Clostridia bacterium
CCGCAGGGTTCTTCCTTTTTTTTAGAGGTCCGGCCGCGGGACCTAGACCATGCGCCTTTCAATAACAACATAAAAAAGGTACCGGACGCCTGAAGCACCGGTACCGGAGGGGGGAAAAACGCAGAAAGAGTTCTTGAGGGATATTTCATATTATCTGTGAACATAAGTTTTCCCCGGCGCCGGGCATGTTATTCCGAAACATTTTGTTTAAGATTGGCTCTTATGCTAAAATATTATAATATGGAGGGTTAAGGTTGAGGATAATTGCGGGTATTTCCAGGGGTAGGAAACTGGTTTCCCCGAAAGACAGCAGCATAAGGCCGACCGGCGACAGGGTGAAGGAAGCGCTGTTTTCAATGATAGATGCCCATCTGCCCGGTTCCAAGGTGTTGGACCTGTTCGCAGGCACTGGAAGCCTTGGCCTGGAAGCCCTAAGCCGTGGGGCGGAGTTTGCCACCTTCGTGGAAAACAGCCCAAAATCCTTGGAGCTGTTAAAAAAGAATATAGAGCTTGCGGGATTTAAGGCACAAAGCGAGGTAATTTACAAGGATGCGTTAAGGGCGGCGGCGGCCTTTGGCAAATCCGGCCGTGTTTTCGATATTATTTTTGTTGATCCGCCATACATGGAAAATCTTTACGAAAAAGTTCTTTCCTCCATTGAAAATTATGGTATTATTAGAAATGGAGGGCTTGTTGTTGTGGAGCACCCTGCAGCCATGGCAATAAACGAAGCAAAAGTCCGGTTAACACCGGTCAGGAGCAAGAGGTACGGCAATACTGCAATAAACATATATACCAGGGGGGATGACCATGAAAACAGCTGTATACCCGGGAAGTTTTGACCCCATTACCTACGGGCACATCGATATCATAGACAGGGCCTCACGATTGTTCGATCATGTGATAGTGGCGGTCTTGAACAACCCGTCAAAGACTCCGCTGTTTAGTACCGAAGAAAGGTTGGACATGATACGAAAGTCCGTCTCTGAATTGAAGAATGTAGAGGTGGACAGTTTTTCAGGCCTATTGATAGATTATGTGGAAAAAAGGGAAGCCAACACGGTTCTTAAGGGCCTGCGGGCAGTCTCGGATTTCGAATACGAGATGCAGATGGCCCTAATGAACAGGAAACTTAACAGGAACGTGGAAACGGTATTCATGATGACAAGTAGCCGATATTCTTTTTTAAGCTCAAGCCTTATAAAGGAAGTGGTAAAGTTTGGCGGGTGTGTAAAGGACCTGGTACCCGAGCACGTGTTGGACAAGCTTATTGAGAAATACAGGTAGTGTCTTTAGTTAAAGGGGGTAAGGGCATGGACGTTAACGAACTGCTGGGCAGGCTGGAGGAAATTGTGAACGAAGGACGGGCTGTACCCTTTTCGGACAAGGTGTTGGTGGACAGGGAAAAGGTATTGGAGGTCGTCGATTCTATAAGGAGCATCCTGCCGGAGGAAATAAAACAGGCGAACTGGATAAAAGAGGAAAGAAACCGAATACTGATAGAAGCGCAAAAAGAAGCGGACCTTATGCTGAAGGAAACCGAGGAGCATATTAAGAGAATGGTGGAGGAGAGCGAAGTCACTCGCAGGGCTTATATCCAGGGCGAGGAAATAATAGAAAATGCCAAGAAAAATGCCCGGGAAATAAGGATTGGGACGAAGGAATATGCGGACAACCTGCTGGCCGAGCTTGAAAAAAAGCTGAACGAGTATATTGAGCTTATCAAGAAAAACAGGGAAGAGATAAAAAACCTTAGGAGCTGACAGGTCAGCTTCGCTTCGTGTAAAAACCGGTTACCGATGAGGCAAGGATGCCCAGCAGAGGTATAGCAAGCATTGAGCCTGCCACCACAAGGAATGCCTTTGTGGAATACAATAGGTTTTGAAGAAAACCGTGAGTAAGAAGCAGGCCCGGGCCTGTAATACTGGCGTCCATGTATTTACCGGCCAGGAAAACTCTGCACACAAGGAAGGATGTTATGCAGCAAAGGATACCATGGGCCAGCTTGGACAGCATGTACAGTGATGGGCTTAAGTCGGTCCTGCTTATAAAACTTATTGCCTGGGCATGTATCGAAAAACCGCTCCAGCCGATAATAAGGCTTGCGGCGGACACGGTATAGATAAAGGGCAGCGATTCCACCCGGGAGAGCAGCCTGCTGCCTATGGTTATCTCCAACATACCGCTTAGCACAGGCTGTACCAGCGTGTGGGGCAGGGAAGTTTTACTCAAAAGTTTTTCAACCGGACCTGCAAGGAACTGCAGCGCCCCGGTTATTGAAAAAAGCTGGATAACAACCGAAAACATAACGATAAAACCGCCTACCATAAGAAGGGTATTTATGCTATCCCTAACTGCGTCACCCATCAATACGCCGAAGGGCCTGCCGTCCCGTTTCCTATTTTTAAGCATGGCATCCAGTGCCCGCCTTATTCCAACCGGTTTGAAGGGATGCCGCTTAGTTTCGCCGCCGCCTTTTATAAACGCGGCGGAGATGACTCCGAGCAAAAAAGCGGACAGGTAGTGGCATACGGCTATTATGGTTCCCGCCAGCTTGCTGCCGAACATGCCTATGGAGACTGCGCCTATCATGAAAAGGGGACCGGAGGTGCTGCAAAAGGCAAGCATACGCTGGGCTTCAATCCTGGTGCATGTGCCTTTCTCCCTCAGGCCGCAGGTGAGTTTTACGCCTACCGGGTACCCCGAAGTGATGCTCATGACAAATACAAAGGCCGACTGGCCGGGGGTTTTAAAAAGGGGCCTCATAACCGGCTCCAGTAGAGTGCCAATAAAGTCAATAACCCCAAGGCCAATTAAAAGCTCTGCGCCGATGAAAAAAGGAAGCAGTGCGGGCAGCACCACGTTTATCCAGGTATCCACGCCGTCCACCGCCGCGCGGTAGCATTCCTCCGGGTAGTAAATAAGGCTCATCACAAAAAGGGATACCGTCAGCGCGGATAAATAAAGGAATAAATTATTTTTTTTCGGCCTAGCCGGCGATGTCCCAGATATTTTCATGTAAAAAAGGGCAATAACAATAATAACAGTGAGGAACACATGCAGCATACGGATGTTTGGCATAGCGCAATTCTCCTTGTCGGTTTTGACTACTAATTCAATATATTTGTGCCGCCTCTTTAATATGATTAGTATGGGAGGTAATCCTATGAAACAGAAAAAACTTGGCCTGGCATTGGGGTCGGGGGCCGCCCGGGGCTTTGCCCACCTGGGGGTACTGCAAGCGCTGGAGGAAAACGGAATAAGAATAGACTTTATCTCAGGGTGCAGCATTGGGGCGCTTATTGGGGCGCTGTACTGCAGCGGGATGTCGGTGTTGGAGATTATTGACCTGGCAGTGGGTATTGAACCCTGGGAATGGATAGATATTTCGGTGCCCAAAAAGGGGCTGGTACAGGGACGGAAACTGGAGCTGTTGGTCAAGAAACTAACCGGGGGCAAGGAATTTGAAGAACTGGGAAAACCCCTTGCGGTGGTTGCCACCGACCTGGGTACAGGCGATAGGGTGGTACTGGATAAGGGTTATGTCTATAAAGCGGTAAGGGCGAGCGTTGCCATCCCGGGAATCATTGCCCCGCTGGAGCTGGACGGCCGCATCCTTGCCGACGGCGGCCTGGTGGACCCGGTGCCTGTCGACCTTGTAAAAAGGATGGGCGCCGAGTATACCGTCGGAGTTAACCTGGGCTCCTGGATAGAGGACAAAAAGATGGACAGCATATATGACGTAATAATACAGAGCATTGACATACTTCAGAATGAAATAATCATGCTTCGGGGCATAGACGCCGATTTGATTATAAACCCCTATCTTAAGAACATAAACCCGGTGACCTTCAACCAGGTGGAGGAATGCATACATGCAGGCAGGAACGCCGCGCTGGAGGTTATGGAAAAGCTCATTTCCGGGCTTAATCCTTCAGAAAAAAAGGGCTGGTTACATAGTCTTGGCCTGCGAAGGCATATTTCCGGTTAGCATATCCCAGTACATACAGATCGGTGGCCAGGACTTCTTTTTGCAATATGTCAAAGAGGGAGGAGCCTTCCCGGAAACCGTGGCGGGCTGTTTTGGTTATTATGGGTATCCTGGATACAGCGCCGGCCCTTTTTAACACTTCCGCGCCCTTTTTGTTGAGGGCAAGAACCCTGGCGTAGCAGGGGTAGTTTTCACGTTCCAGCCGGTCCAGCAGGTCCTTTTTTATGTCAAGGAATATATAGGTTAGAATCCTTCCAAGGCGTGTACGGGTGTAACGCCTGGTTTTTACAGCCTCCAGCATGTCGCCAAGCGATGCCATTGCCCAGGCGGCGTTCCAGATCCTGTTTTCAAGGCCTTCGGTGACCTCGGGGTAATACCTGATACCTTCGGGGCCCAGTTTTCTTATCTGTGCGGTTACCGGGAGGCTGAACAGCTCGAAGGATACCGGTCCCCGTCCCGAGGCCAGTTCCCTGTGGAGTATGGAAGAACTGGTAACGGGCAGGGCCCTGGAAACCCTCTTGGTTACCTTGTTTTTACCGGTTAATTCGCTGCGTACTGCCGTAGCGCTGGCAATTGTACGCCCAAGGGACTGGGAGTGATAGCCGGCGGCAAACCGCCTGAGGATAAAGGGTACAATGCCGCTATTAAGCCTGTCCAAGGCCTTAAGGTATTCTATGGCCAGTATGTTATTGGGCGATCTAAGAAGCTCCCTTAGGCCGTCCCCGGGCCGGTCCATGTATTTTTCCAGCGCCGCTGCCCTGGCGGTAGGGAAATTATGGCCCATTGCCAGGTAATGTTTTAGGAGGTCTTTATAGTCCGAGGGTTCGGAGGAAAGGATGCGAGAGACTGCCCGCAATTCTTCCAGGTCGCCGGATTCGCTTCCAAAACAGAGGTAGTCCACCGCGCCAATCCCATCCAGTATGCTTAAGGCACCCATTGCAAACCCTTCCGCGCTTCGACAGGCATATACTACCGGAAGTTCCAACACAAGGTCTATACCGGCCCTAACCGCCATTTCCGCCCTAGCCCATTTGTTCACCACCGAGGGTTCGCCCCTCTGCACAAAACTGCCGCTCATGACGGCGACCGAATGGGTGGCGCCGGTTGCCTCCAAAGCCTTTTTCAAATGGTACAGGTGCCCGTTGTGAAACGGGTTGTATTCGGCGACTATTCCCAAAACCTTCATATTTTTTCATCACCTCCATGCACAGTTTGATATGTCCCATCCCTTGAGTTTGTCAGTCTGGGACATTCATATGGAAGTGTGAAGTGTGAAGATGGAAGTGGGAGCTAGGGCAATACTTTGGAGTAATGCTGAAACCCCACATCAAACCTCCCACCTCTCACATCCCAATGTGGTGTGTCCCCGTTCCTTATATTCAATTATACATATTATTTTGGGATTTTTGGCAGGATATTTATGAAATATGAAGAAACTTAGATAGGTTAATTACTGATCTTACAGGGGAGGAGAAAAAATGAAAGTTTTGGTGGTAAACTGCGGCAGTTCTTCAGTGAAGTATCAACTGCTAAATATGGAAGACGAAAGTGTTATGGCCCGCGGACTGGCGGAAAGAATAGGTATAGAGGGGTCCAGGCTGAAGCACCAGGCCGCGGGAAGGGAAGAAATAATAATAGAAAAGCCGATGCCCGACCATAAAACTGCGCTTAAGCTGATAACCGATGTACTGACCGATGAGAAAACAGGGGTAATAAAGGACATGGACGACATTTATGCGATAGGGCACAGGGTTGTACACGGCGGCGAGAAATTCTCCGGTTCGGTAAGAATAACCGATGAGGTTATGGATACCCTAAGGGAATGCGCAGACCTGGCGCCGCTTCATAACCCGCCGAATATTATGGGGATAGAAGCATGCCAGCAGCTGATGCCGGGCAAGCCGATGGCCGGTACCTTTGATACAGCCTTTCATCATACAATACCCGATTATGTCTATATATATGCCATTCCTTACGAATACTACAAGAAATACGGCGTGAGGAAATACGGGTTCCACGGGACCTCGCACAAGTACGTGGCGGAAAGGGCTGCAGAGATAGTGGGTAAACCCTTGGAAAGCCTCAAGATTATAACCTGCCACCTGGGCAATGGAGCCAGCATAACGGCGGTGAACGGCGGGAAATCGGTTGAAACCAGCATGGGCTTTACACCGCTGGAGGGCCTTGCGATGGGCACCCGTTGCGGAAGCATAGACCCGGCCATTATAGCCTTTTTGATGGAAAAGGAGAACAAGACCGTAGAAGAGGTCAACAACATACTCAACAAGCGTTCCGGTGTACTGGGCATATCCGGCGTAAGCAGCGACTTCAGGGACCTGGAACAGGCGGCCGAAAAGGGCGACTACAATGCGAAGCTGGCCATAGAAGTGTTTACATACAAGGTTAAAAAATTCATAGGGTCCTACTCGGCGGTAATGAACGGGGTGGACGTCATAGTGTTCACGGCGGGCCTTGGCGAAAATTCCGTATCCATGAGGGAAAGGATATGCAGCGGTCTTGACTACCTTGGACTTGAACTGGATCCTGAGGCCAACAATGTAAGGGGCAAGGAGGCAATTATTAGCAAGCCCGGCTGCAAGGTTAAGGCGGTAGTAGTTCCCACAAACGAGGAACTGATGATTGCCAGGGAAACGGTCAAAATAGTTGGCTAGAGCAGCCTTGACAAACATGCGGCCCGTTTGTATAATAAAATTTGTTGACTACGGGGTGTATCGGCGATGATAATACATGTTAACAGGCTTAGACGCGGGGACGACGGCCGTATGACATTTACCTTAAAAGAATACATGGAGGGACTTGATTACGGAGGGGAAAGGCTGGACTTTGAAAGCCCGGTGGTCGTTAACGGCAGCATAGAGCGGGACGGGGAATTACTGTATGTAACGGGCGAAGTCCGGGCAGAAGTCGTACTACAGTGCTCCAGGTGCCTTGGGACGGTAAGGCACCCCCTCCGCACCGGTTTCAGCCAGCAGTACAGCGAAGCCGGACCGGGGGAAGAAGTGCTGCCGGTAAAAGGAGACAGCATTGACCTTAGGGAACCGGTTGTAGAAAGCATCCTGCTTGAGCTCCCGGTGAAGGTATTATGCAGCGAGGAATGCAAAGGCCTATGTCCAATATGCGGTGCCGACAGGAACGTGAAAGAATGCGGCTGCAGCTTCCATGAGTCGGACCCGAGGATGCAGCAGCTTAAAAGGTTGTTGGAACAGTAGCAGCACAGGGAGGTGTTAATATGGCAGTACCAAAAAGAAAAGTATCCAAGTCCAGGAGAAACAACAGGCTGGCCCAGTGGAAACTGAAAAAGCCCGGCCTTGCGGAATGCCCGCAGTGCCACGAACTTATGATGCCCCATAGGATATGCAAGTCCTGTGGGTACTACAAGGGGAAGGAAATAATCAAGGCTGAATAAGGCTGGAAATAAAATAGTAATGGGTAACCGTTACTATTTTTTTGTTGCTAAGCACAACCGCCCGGTTCATAACGGGGGGATATCACGTACGGGAGCCGTTACCTGAAGTGGCCTGCGGCAAAGTGATACCGCAGGCCACTTCAGGGGGTTTTAATGAACAGGATTGACCGTTGCTTTCTTTTACGCTGTGGCCTTTCTTTTTACCCGTGTTTTCTGTACGAACCATGTTCCCGCCAGGACCACTGCGCCGAATATATCCGTTTGAATCCCGGGGTGGATCAAGGAAACACCCGCAACGAAAAGCAGGATTCGCTCGTACCATTTATCGTTGGTCACAAAGTAGGCTGTTGTCGAAGCGCCGATGCAAAGCATACCCACCAGTGCTGTAGCCAATGCAAGGATTACACGGAGGATAAACATCGGGGTGGATAAACCCTCCAGGTTTATAAGCACCAGTATCGGGTTAAGTGCAAAAATGTACGGTACCAGGTACGCCGCAAATCCAAGCTTAAAGGCCTCAAGGCCCGTCTTCATCGGATCCGACTGGGCTATACCCGAACCGGCAAAGGCTGCCAGGGCCACCGGTGGAGTAATATCCGCAACTATTCCGAAATAGAACACGAACAAATGGGCTGCCAGCGGTGGCACACCCAACGTCATTAAAGCAGGGGCGGAAACCGTTGCCTGGATTATATAGTTTGCCGTCGTTGGAACACCCATACCCAGTATAAGGGAGCCTATCATTGTAAAGAACATGGTGAGGTATATATTGCCGCCGGCCAACCTCACCAGGCCCCCTGACATTTTCATACCAAGTCCTGTAAGGGTTACAATGCCCACAATAATTCCGGCGGTGGCACAGGCTGCAACAACCGGCAGCGCGGACTTGGCGCCCTCCTCCAGAGCTGAAATGATATCGTTAAAGGACATGCGGGTTTCTTTTAGAATCATCGATGCAGCTATACACAGTATTATTGCATAAAAAGCGGCCAGCATAGGAGTATAGCCGCTTACCAATAGATAAATGATACCAAATATGGGAGCTGCAAGGAACCATTTTCTTTTAAGCAGTAGTTTCCAATCGGGCAGATTGTCTTTGGGTAATCCCAAAAGGCCCGCCTTTTTTGCTTCCAGATGGACGGTGATAAATATTCCTGTGAAATAAAGAACGGCCGGTATGGCTGCAGCCAGCGCAATCTTTCCGTATGGGATGTTCAAAAACTCCGACATGATAAAGGCCGCGGCTCCCATTATGGGAGGCATAAGCTGTCCGCCGGTGGAGGCGGCCGCCTCAACGGCACCGGCAAAGGCAGGACGATAGCCGATACTTTTCATAAGGGGAATGGTAACCGACCCGGTACCCACCGTATTGGCAACCGAGCTGCCGGATACGGTACCCTGGGCTGCGCTGGCGATAACCGCCGCCTTGGCCGGACCGCCTATGGCCCCGCCGGTTAAACCCACCGCTATTTCCGTCATCCAATCCCCAACTCCGCTTTTCTTTAAAAAGGAAGCAAAAAGCATGAACAAGAATATAAAGGTTGAGGATACCTGGATGGGCGTTCCCAGGATGCCTTCGGTGCCCAGCCACTGGAAAACAGCTATCCTTTTTATCGTAAGACCCGGATGGGCCATGAAGGACGGAAAATATCTACCAAAGTATGCATACAGCAGAAAGAACGTTGCCAAGGATATCATAACCGGACCCGCCAGTCTCCTGGTAGCTTCAATAATCAACAAAACTGCTATAACACTGATTATCATATCGGTGGTGTTGTATACTCCCGCCCGCCAGACAAGTTCTTTATAATAAATAACGTGATAGGCCGCCACTGCAAAACCAAGGAAGGCCAAAATGTAATCATACCAAGCGACCTTGTTGCTTTTGCTGCCTCTTCTGGCTGGATACATAATAAATATAAGTACCAGGGCAACACCGACGTGGGGAGCTCTTTGTAACGTGGAGGGAAAAACCCCGAAGGCTGCCGTATACAAATGGGCCAGCGACCATGCAACCGCAAGTAAAAAAACGAACTTGGCAACCGGCCCTTCAAGCCTGCGATAGGCGAATTCCCGGTCATACTTGGCAAGTATCTCATCGGACTTTTCCTCGTCCAGTTTAATATCATCTAATAAAATGCTGTCATCTTTCTGCCTTTCTGCCATATTTCTACCTCCTCAATAAAGAATTGGCTAGGGGTGTCCCTTATATTATCGGTCCCTTTATACAATTCACAGAACAAATATCCTATATTCCTTTCATAAAGATCAAAAATATAAATTAAGCCTCATTTAAATTTTTAAAATACGACCGATCCCGTAATAACTATGAAGGCCGGGGACTGTACGGTTCCCGGCCTTCAACCCCTATCCCTTAATCAATGGGCTTAATCATATCCGGGACATCTACGCCTATTTCAGTAAAATACTTATAGGCCCCGACATGTAAGGGCGTTGTTATGCCATCGAGCATTACGTTTTTGTTTCCCGCGGCAATTTCGTCTGTGAGCCACTGGGCAGCTCCGTGGGCAGCAGCGGTGTGTGCGGTCTGCTCAAACCAAACCTTGGTAATATCGTATACCACATCCTCCGGCATATCGGGAGCCACATACAGCGCAGCGACACAGTTGACTGTAAGTTTGTCTTCCTCGTTACCGTAAGTCCCGGCCGGTATTACGTACTGGCTGAAGAAGGGAGACTTGGCTTTTATCTTCTGGTACAGGTCATCGCCTATTTCGATCACTTCTATCTCACGGGCGGTCATAATGTCCTGTATCGCGGCGGCGGGTACTGCCAGTACGTTAAAGGCCGCATCCAGGTGACCGTCCTTCATCTTGCTGGCGGCATCGCCGAAACCGTCATAGGCGGCTTTTACGTCGTCAAAGGTTAAGCCCGCCTCGGTGAATACCGTCTCGGTCATAACAACGGTACCGCTTCCAACCGGTCCCACTGCTACCCTTTTACCCTTCAAGTCCTGAATGGTTTTTATGCCGCTGCTCTTTAATGCTACGCCCTGGTAAACCTCCGGGTATATAACGCCTATGGCCCTGAAGTTACGCTGTTCGGCCGGGAAGGCACCCTTTCCGTTCCATGCGTCGTCGGCTATGTTGTTCATGGCCATTCCAAGTTCACATTCACCGGCATGGAGACGGTTGATGTTCTCCACGGAAGCTCCGCTGGGCTGACTCGTTACCTGTATATAATCCAAGTATTCGTTCCAAGTATTGGCCATAGCCCCACCCAGGGCAAAGTAGGTACCGCCGGTGGAACCGGTGATGATGGTGATCTGCATTTTCTGGGCCGGTGCCGGCTTTTCTTCTGCTTCTTCACTCGGCTGCTCGGTACCTCCCGGAGTGCTGCAGCCCGCCAGCATGGTGCCCAGCACAAACAAGAGAACCAATAATAAAGCTAGTTTTTTTCTCATGGATATACCCCCTTATTTTATATTTTTGGTAATGGTTTATCACCAAAAATGATTAGGTTAAAGAGTATTTTTAAAGTATATCTTTGAGCTTTTTAATGTTTTTTATTAGTATTCCACTTCAGCATCCTTATTAGGATAGGTGATGATCTGTCCTTCCCAGGTCCTTATGGTTATGGTGTCCCTGCCGTGGGAAATTACGTATTCGGGAAGCATCGGGGTTTTACCCCTCCCCTGGGGAGCGTTTATAATAAATGTCGGTATTGCCAGGCCCGATGTGTAACCCCTCAGGTGTTCCATGATTTCAATACCAATGTCTACACTGGTTCGGAAGTGAAGGGTTCCCACCACACCCTTAGCGTGGAATATATAATAGGGCCTAACTCTTATTCTTAAAAGTTCCTGGCAGAGTTTCTTCATCACGAAGGGATGGTCGTTTATTCCCCTTAGAAGCACTGCCTGGTTCCCCAGGGGGATCCCTGCATCGGCAAGCATTTCACAGGCCTTTTTGGATTCAGCCGATACTTCCATCGGGTTGTTGAACTGCAGGTTGATATAAAGCGGATGATGTTTCTTGAGCATGCTGCACAGTTCAGGCGTCACCCTCTGGGGCAGGGTAACCGGCATCCGGGTGCCAATACGCTTGAACTCAAGATGTGGTATCTTGTCAAGTTCCCCCAGCAGCCAGTCAAGATTCTCATCGGATAATGTGAAGGGGTCGCCGCCGGTTATTAAAACATCTCTTATTTCAGGAGTATTTTTAATATAGTCGACAGCCTGCTGCAGGTTTTCCCTTGGTTGAGGCGCATCTATTTCTCCGATATTCCTTCTTCTTTGGCAGTGCCTGCAGTACATTCCGCACTGGTTGGTTACGTTTATTATAAGCCTGTCGGGATACCGGCGTGTAATACAGGCGGCGGGGTTGGTAAACTCTTCTGCCATAGGATCGGGTTCGCCGATACCCTCTTTTAGCTCAAGGCCTGTAGGAATGGACTGAAGGTATATCGGGTTCTTGTAATGGTCTCCCTCCGGGTCTATGAGCGATAGAAAATAGGGAGAAATTGCCCAGCTAAACTTCTTCGTGACAGCATCAATATCCTGCTTTTGTTTGGGAGTTAGATTGATAAATTTTGCAAGGGTATCCGAATCTGTTATCC
>DASRVG010000069.1:0-2870 GCA_035655175.1 Clostridia bacterium
CTTGGGTATAGCGTGAACCAGAGTATTCCTTTCCCCCCATATCTCATAAATCCTTCTTTGAACCTGCGAAAGCGTTACTTCGTCCTGCATGTCGGACAGCTTCCCGACAATTGTACACAGGTCCCTAAAAACGGGAAAGGCAATAAGCATCATTGCCCAGTGCACCGCCGTGCGGTCCGTTTGCGGGCACTCCTTATACACCTGCAGTGCCCTTTCCCTGAATTCCCGGTTGCCGCTATCAACCTCCACCCAGGTATTTATCAGTATCTCCCTTGTCTTTCTTACGTTTATACTGCTCTTAATGAAACGGGAGACATATTCATTAATGCTCCCCCTTATCTCATCCCTGTCCCGGGTCCCGGCCAGAAGTTCCGCCGTCATATCCAGCCATTCCGGTTTTATTGGTCTAGCCAAAACAACAGCCTTACTCATTTTATGTCCACATCCTTTACTGTGATAAATGGTACAATAGCCTCCTCAATGCTCATCCCACCGTGGCATACATATCTCTTGCCCTTTATTCCAAAGGCGGTGTCCCCTTCGCATATTAAATACCGGTACTCCTTGGGCATATAGGTACCCGGATATTCAAAAACCCTGTACCTCTCCTCGGTTGTATCGGTCTGGGCAAATTCATTATAAACCCTTGCCCTAAGGCAGGTCATCTCGGTCAAAAGTCCTTCGTTACCCGGCCTTCCCTGGCCTTTTGCCTCAATATTTCCGTGGTCGGACGTAATGTAAACATCAAAACCCCTAGAGGCCAGCCCTTCAATAAGGCGTTTGAAGTCCCCGCCCTCCGCCCAGGACGCTATATCCCTGTACATACCACTCTGCCCCTGTACCTGTCCGTGCATAAGGTCGTCTATAAAGCTTATTATAATACCGGCAACCCGGACGTTGTAGGGAATGTCCGGCCCAATGCCCTTCCCGAAATATATGTCGCCATCTACGTAACCACTGTTTTGCCAGTACTGCCTCCACTGCTTTTCCTCGTGTTTTAGTGAAAAACAATCACTGTGGCTTACCGGCAGGCTGCCAGAAAACACTGATTGCCTTGAAACCGCCGTGGTAGTGGGCACCATCGCAAAGCTGTATCCCAACTCAAAGTCCCTTTCAAATCCTGTTAAATGGGCAGCAATGGTAAGCCAGTTTTCCACCGACATGCCGTCAATCAGCACAAGTGCAATCTTTCCGCTTCTCGCCCTCATATAATCGTTTATCCTGTGGACCATCACTGGGCTGCCGGTACTGGCACTCCCCGACAGGTCCTTGTAATGCTCCAGCATCCATTTCTTAAAAGTCCTGTCAATGGCCTCCGCAAGCCCTTCGATGCCAATAGTAGCAAACCCACCATCCACCAGCATCTTAATTCTTGCATAGTCCCCGGCTATCCCAAACCAGTCCCTATAGCCCATCTCCCCTGCCAGCCGGCTTTCTATGCGTACCTTCAATATATCAACCAGTTCATTGGCGTTTTCTTCGGTGTATACTTGATTTTTAATGAAGTCCCTGGTACCCTTGGCTCCAAGGTTTCCGCCATAATAGTTGCGGTATGCCGTGTAAAGCATATCGTGGTCAATGTGCCGGGCTTTGTATAGCTCTGCCGCATCCAGCTTCGGAAAAAGGGTGGAATAATCCAAAACAACATTGTAGTACCTTTTCCTGATATCATAGGGCACGAACAAATCCGGGTCCTTTACCCGGATAATCGCCTTGAGGCCATCTTTGTCCCGAATCTTTAACTCGTACAAAAACCTAAATTCCTCGGGGTCGGTATATTCAAATACCTCGAAACCCTTTTGAAAAACCGCCTGCCGCGCCCCGCTTCTTTCTAAAATGCCCGCCCGGTCAAACAACAGTATTCTGTTTTCATAATCGACAGCCAGCCTTTTTAAAATGAATCTTCCAAACACCGCCATCACTCCATAAATGCTATGAACAAAGGCTTAAATACAGGACATGGTTTAATTTTTTGGGAATAATAGGCCTGCATCCTTTCCCTTTCACTGTTTATATCTTCAATCCTGCGCTTTTTAATGTTCTCTATACCAATCCTTTGCGCCGCCTGGAGCCTTAACTCCAGTGCATACAGGTATTTTTTATACGCCGCCCGGTTCCTTTCCTCGTACCTGAAGCCAATTTCCACAAACCGGTTGTAGGCGATCTCCTTGGCCAGGGCGTAAATCATCTCATATTCACCCCCGCCGAAGGGTTTTACCCCCCGTACCTCTATATCCCTTACCGGTTTTATCAGCTCGTCCCAAATCCTTGTGGCCGATGCCGGCCTATTTACTCCCCCGGTATTTATAAAAACCGGTATTATGCTTTTGTCTCTTTCATCGGGCCCTATGGTGAGTTCCCATACCGACCAGTACCCCTCTTCATTGGGCAGGCCGGGGATATTGATAATAACGGCACCGTCTTCTTCCTGCCAGTAGGGCTGCTGTTCCATAATACGCCTTATATCGCCGGTGCCAAGGCTTAGCTCCAACCCTTCTATGTCCTTGATAATTTCGCCCTTCCATTCCTTGTAATTTGCATACATCCTTCGCAAAAGTTCCGAAGCCCGCTGCCTGTCAATATCCTTCTGCATGTGTAGTTCCAGCTTCTTATCGTCCTTGATGAGGTCCCGTATCTCCACGGCCTGTGCAACCTGTCCCTTAATATCCTCCTCCAGCCTTTGCAGGTAGTATCCACTGTGCTCCGGGTTGGCAACAGACTTTATATACACATCGGTAAAATCAGCCTCGGCCAGTTCGCTGTCCAGGACATCCTGCATCTTGTCTATCCCCATTTGCTCCAGTATAACCACCAGCTTTTGCTCCAGTACTTCCCTAACCCGCTTTTCCACTGTATCTTCCAGTACAAAG
>DASRVG010000070.1:0-2425 GCA_035655175.1 Clostridia bacterium
CCTCAATGCCGTTCTTTCGCAGCACTTCATTGGAGGCCTCGTTGCGGTTGTAGGTAACCACAACCCCGGGAGCTATGGCCAATGTGTTGGTGCTGTCGTTCCACTGCTCCCTGGCCGCCGTAATCTCGTCTCCCCCTCCGCTCTTAATAAGCTTGACTGCGGGAAGCCCGAGGGATTTTTTCAGGGCCTTCGTAAGGCACTCCTCGGCCTCAACATGCAGGCTGTAAGGTTTGCTGTTCCTCGTCACCTTGAACACTTTCACGCGGTCCTCCACGCCTGGATATATGGTGAACTTGTCATAGTCCACCATTGTAAACACCGTGTCAAGGTGCATAAAGGCCCTTATGTGTGGTATAAGCACCACCAGGATATGGTCAAGGTCCGGCAGCCCCTCGAAAAGGTTCCTGCACAGCAGTTCTATGCCCTGGGCGGTAGTCCTTTCGCTGCACCCAATGGCGAGGACTTCCCTGCTCAGCACAAGGATATCCCCTCCCTCCAGGCTGTATTTATTGTTATAATTATACCAGAGTGGAGTAGGTGCGGCATTAAAAATCGGATGATATTTGTAAAAGTATTTCATGAAAAGACTTTCCCGCTTCCTGGCCTCCACCTTCATGGCGTTTATGGACAGGCCGTTGCCTATAACCGTTGCCGGGTCGCGGGTGAAATACAAGTTTGGCAGTGGATTGATATAGAATGGATAATCCTCGTTAATATAGTCCACCAGGCTCAGGTGCTTTTCAATATCGACCACGTCGGACTTTGGAAGCCCGGTTATCAGTTTATCCGCCAGCTCACGGATGGGTAGTTCTATCAGGTAATGGGTTATGGCCTCCCTGCGGTCGGGGTTTTCAATACCGCTTAAGTCCAGCGTTTCCTTTATCATCCGGGACTTTACCCCGTCCATCTCCAGCACGTCCTCCAGCATGTCCCTTATATAGTATATTTCAGCGCCCCTGGACCTCAGCGTTTCGGCAAAACCGTCATGTTCTTCGATCATCTTTTTCAGCCAGGGTATATCGTCAAACAGCATCTCCTCAAGGTACTCCGGGGTGAGCCTCTCAAGCTCTCCGCCTGGTCGGTGCAGTATAACGGCTTTCAGTTTTCCTATTTCGGAATTAATCGAAATACCGTTTGTGAAAGGCACAAACAATCACCCTTTCTTATTGGATATACAGTCACTGATAGTGTTTTCTGTTACTGTCGACAATATTAGTATATTATCTTTGATTTTTTAATACAAGAAGGGTGGAATTCCACGAAATTTAAAATTTTACATTTACTGTTAATCATTTGAATATTAATACACGCAAGGCCTGCAGGGTCCTGCGCCGCGTTTTTCGGGCGTGGCTGCTCCATTATGGCGCTGGTACTTAATTACAGCATATGCATTCTTTCCTTTCAAAGAAAGGCCGTGCCAATGGCTGTTATAAATTATTCCCTGTTGGTGTATAAAAAATTTTGTTGCAAAAAAATAATAAAAGCGGCTTGTTTGCCGCTATTGGACCCATTAGCTGCACTTTATTTTCCTGTTTTCACCGCACACCGTAAGCTCCACAGTCTCGGTAAGTATATCCGAGTAACTGTAGGATACCCTTCTTGTGAAGGCCTGGTCGGTGTCAAACTTTATTACAAATATGCTGGGATAGGTGGACTCGAGGATACCCTCCTTTACGAAGGTTTTCTTCCTGCCCTTATTGGCCTTAAGCATTACCTTCTTCCCAATGCACTTTTCAACGTCTCTTTTTATCCTGTCAAGCGAATCGTTCCTTCGCACCCGGTATCACTCCTTCCCGTCCTGCCTTCGCTGTATATATTTTATCATATATTGGGGCATAATGCAAATTAATAAACGTATATTGTACCAGTATATACTCTGCCCTGTCAAACCATATATTTTGTAAAAATCAAGCCCTTGCGGCTCTAGACCGGCTCTCTAGCGCCGTTTAATGCCCCGGCCCTATAATAGAGCATAATACCGTTAAAAACGGCCCTGGCAACCTTGGTCCTGAAATCCTCTGATTTCAGCCTTTCTTCCTCGGCAGGATTGGTTATATAGAACAGTTCAAGCTGCAGCGAGTTTACCTTTGCCTCCCTAAGGATATAAAAGTTGGCCGGTTTCACCCCTTTGTTTACCGCTCCGGCTTCCTCGACCAGCCGGTCCATTATGCACTCCCCCAGGTTCCGGGCTTCGGTATCGCCGGCATAGTAGTAGATTTCGGTGCCCGAAACCTCCAGGTTGTAAAAACCGTTCTGGTGTATGCTGATAAGGAAGTGGGGTCTCAGGCGGCCTGCAATCTCCACCCTTTCCGAAAGCAGCACCCCGGTGTCTTTACGCCGGGTCATGTGGACCTCCGCGCCGGCTTTTTTCAGCATTCCCTCCAGCCTCAGCGCGATATCCAGGTTCACATCCTTCTCCCTAAGT
>DASRVG010000071.1:0-23092 GCA_035655175.1 Clostridia bacterium
TTGGACGTCGGCGCCCAGGGGATTATTGTACCCATGATAAGAACCCGGCAAGAGGTGGAGAAGGTTGTTGAGTACGCCAAGTTCTTTCCTATGGGCCGAAGGGGAGTGGCTCTTATAAGGGCATCAAACTATGGGGACATAGAAAGCCTGGAGGAGTACTTCAGGGACGCCAACCAAAACACCCTGGTACTGCCCCAGTGCGAGACCAGGGAATGCGTAGAAAACCTGGACACCATCCTGGATGTGGAAGGTGTGGACGGGATATTCATAGGGCCCTATGACCTGAGCCAGTCCTTTGATAAGCCGGGGAAAATATCCGACCCGGAAATACAGGGCATTATAGACATGGTACTGGAAAAGTGCAAAAGGCATAAAAAGTATGCGTTTATTTACGCTCCCGACAAAAAAACCGCATCCGGGTATTTCAAAAGGGGGTTTGATTCGGTGGCTGTAGCGATGGACATACTCCTTTATATCGAGACCTTCAGGGATATAGCGAACATGCCAAGATAGGAGTATTATAAAAACTGGATTGCGACAATAAAGTTGCCGGATGCTTTTTGATTCGAAAAGTGTTATATTAATGTGTATAAAGTTTGAGCAGGTACAATGGACAAGGGACAACAAACTGTCCCTTGTCCATTGTACCGAAATGAGCTTGGATGGGGGTAAGACAAATGCGTATAGCGATCATTGGAGCCGGAAAAGTAGGATACCAGCTGGTGGAGAGTTTAGCGAAAGAAAACCATGATATACTGGTGGTGGATACAAACCAGGAGGTCCTTGATAAAATAAATGATAATTTTGATGTGCTTACAAAACGAGGTAACGGCATATCCAGCAGCCTTTTGAAAGGACTGGGAATAGAGGGTTGGGACCTTTTTATCGCCGTTACCGACAGCGATGAAGCCAATATAGTGGCATGTATCACCTCGAAAAAACTGGGGGTAAAAACCACCATAGCAAGGGTGCGCAACCCTGAATACGTCGTGGAACTGGACTTCATGAGGAGCAGTTTGGGGATAGACTATATAATAAACCCTGAATATGCAACCGCCAGTGAAATAATAAGGCTGCTGTTCAACACCTATGCGTCCTACGCGGCGGATTTTGCAAAGGGACAGGTGCGGATGTCCGAGATAATGATTGAATCCACATCCGTCTTTACAGGAAAACAGATTAAAGACCTCCACTTACCCACGGGGGTCGTTATTACCGCCATAACTCGTAACGGCGAGGTAATAATACCTAACGGTTTCGACTATATAATGCCGGATGACACGCTGTATATAATGGGTGAGAAGTGCGTTGTTGACAGCGTTGCAAAGAATGCAGGGGCGCATATAGTAAACAACAGGGTTAAGAATGTGATGATAATTGGCGGGGGCAAGATTGGCTATTACCTTGCAAAGGAGCTGGAGCGCCTCGATATAAATGTAAAGATAATCGAGCAGGACTTGGAAAGGTGCAAAGAACTGGCGGAAGGACTGGATAACGCACTGGTGCTGCACGGCGACGGTACCGACCTTACGCTTTTAAAGGCGGAGAATATAGAGGATATGGATGCGTTTCTTGCCGTTACCGGGTATGACGAGGAGAACCTTATGGTGTCCGTTTTAGCCAAGCAGATGGGAGCCAAAAAGGTTATAGCCAAGGTAAGCCGTTCCAATTATACTTCGGTGCTGGAGACCATAGGCATCGACAATGCAGTGAGCCCGAAACTAATAACCGCCAGCGACATACTGCGGATAGTAAGGGGAGGCAGGATAGTTTCCATTTCGCTGCTTATAGGAGGACGCGCCGAGGTGCTGGAAATTATCCCGCAGGAGGGAGCCCCGGTACTGGGCAAACCCCTAAAGGAACTGGGAATTCCAAAGGGGATAATATTCGGGGCGATACTAAGGCACGGAAAGGTGATAATACCCAACGGTGATTCGGTAATAAAGGTTTCGGACAGGGTTATAGTATTTACGTTGGATTCTCGTGTAGACAAGGTTATGCGACTTTTTGGCTGCAAGAGGGGAGGCCTTGGTATAAATGAATTCGTTGATAGTGCTAAAAACGCTGGGGATGCTGCTTCTATGTGAGGCTGCTACAATGCTTCCTTCCGTCATTGTTGCCGCTATCAACGGTGAGCATACGGTTTTCGCGTTTTTAGGCTCCATGGCGATTGCAGCGGCTATAGGGCTGGCACTGTTTTCCCTTAGAGCAAAGGATAAAATAATCAGGTATAAAGAGGGCTTTGCGATAGTCACCTTTGGATGGCTTATGGCTTCGATAATCGGAACTCTGCCTTTTTTATTCACAGGGGTTTTACCCTCTTTTGTTGATGCGTTTTTCGAAACGGTTTCGGGCTTCACAACCACCGGGGCTACCGTAATAAACGATGTTGAGGTGCTGCCCCGGAGTCTCCTTTTTTGGCGTTCCTTTACCCACTGGCTGGGGGGGATGGGTATACTGGTGCTGGCACTGGCGTTGGCGCCGGCACTGGGGGTAGGAGCCTTCCAGATACTTAAATCCGAGAGCCCCGGTCCTATATCCACAAAGCTGACCCCGAGGGTGAATAACACGGCCAAAATCCTGTATATTACCTATACTGTCATTACGCTGGCGGAAGTCTTGCTGCTTGTTTTGGGCGGCATGCCCCTGTTTGACAGCCTGGTGCACACCTTCGGGACCCTGGGTACCGGGGGATTTTCGATAAGGAATGCAAGCATCGGAGCCTATAACAATGTATACTTTGAAGTTATAATAACCATATTCATGATTGCATCGGGGGTCAATTTTTCCATTTATTATATTGCATTCCGGAACAAAAGTATTGAGGGCTTCTTTAAAGATTCCGAGTTTAAGACATACCTTTACATAATAGCCGCAGCCATTATTATGATTACGTTAAACCTGAAAGGAAAAGTATTCGACGGCTTACTCGAAAGCCTAAGGCATGCATCTTTCCAAGTGGCATCCATAATAACCACCACCGGGTTTGCAACCACCAATTTTGACACGTGGCCGGACTTCAGCCGGGCGGTGCTGTTTGTGCTGATGTTTATCGGGGCATGCGCCGGTTCCACCGGCGGGTCGGTGAAGGTTATAAGGATACACCTGCTATTCAAATACATGAAGAGGGAAGTAAACAGGCTAATCCATCCAAGGTCCGTAACGGCGGTAAAGATAGGGGGTGTCCCGGTACAGGAGGAAGTATTGTCCGGCGTCATGGCCTTCACAATGTTTTATATAGTTATATTTATCACAGCTTCGCTGCTTTTGGCGGTTCAAGGCCATGACCTTGTAAGCTCGGCATCCGCCGCGGCCGCAACGCTGGGGAATGTAGGCCCGGGATTTGGGCTGGTAGGCCCGGCCACAACCTATTCCTCTTTATCGGATTTTTCAAAGCTGCTTCTTTCGTTTTGCATGATTCTTGGCAGGCTGGAGATATACACCGTGATAGCGCTGCTATCCCCCCGCTTCTGGAAACGATAGGGAAAAACCTTGGAATTGTTGGGGGCTGTTGTTATGGCTGGGAATGGTGAAAAGACGGTACCGGCTGAAAGGCAGAGGAATGATGCCTTAAAACTGGTAGCGATGATTACAATGCTTATAGACCATGTCGGGTACATGTTTTTCCCGCAGTATTCCGTATTCCGGTCGGTGGGTAGGCTCGCCTTTCCAATATTCGCATACCTGCTGTCGGTGGGCTATGAAAAGACGTCAAGCCTTAAAAACTATGCCGGGCGCCTGCTGTTATTCGGGCTTATATCCCAGGTGCCCTATTCGTTTTTTTCGCCGGGACTTGAGTTTGAGCCCTTAAAACTGAATATAATGTTCACGCTTCTGGCGGGGCTTGCGGTGATGCGGCTGTACGACTTGGGCCTTGCCAGGATTAAGGAATACCGGGAAAGCGGCGATACGAAAAAGGCGGCATCCGGCGCAGGTATCCTGCTCGTGCTCTGCATTGCGGTGATTTTCCCCGAAGTGCTGGATATTGCTTTCGACGGTCCCAGGATGGACTACGGGTTTTACGGCCTTTTGCTTGTGCTCATATTCCACCTTTTCAAGGATAACAGGGCCGGGACGGTTATAAGCTATATAGCCCTTTCTTTTTTGTATACCTATGTATACGGTGCCAAGGTGCTGGCCGCAAACTCTGTTTTATGGTTCGGGGAGCAGTGGAGCATTTGGAAAGGCCTTGCAAGCTTCGGCACGGTTCTAAGGAATATAGTGTGGTACAATAACGGGTTGTTCACGCTAAACGGCTATTTCTTCCAGGCCCGGAGCATTTTTGCGCTGATACCTATATTCATGTCGGAAAGCCTGCCTATCAGTGTGAGGTTTAAAAAGTATACGGCGTATTGGTTCTACCCGGTACATATTGCTCTCTTGGTGTTAATAGCCCGTATTTTGTCTGTACGTTCCGCTTGACCTTTCAATTTCTTATTTCCCGCAGCATGTTCTGGGCAAAAAGCCCTGCCTTTTCTTCTATACCGGGCACCGCCTTTATATCCCCGGGGTTGTTGGCGGTGGCCATTATTGCGAAGTAGGGGGGCAGACGGAAGCTCTTGTTTATGTTAAGCGCCCCTATAAGCTGTTTTGCCACCGAATCGCTGCCCGAGTTGCCGGAGACTATTACACCGAACAGTGTCTTATCAAAGAACTTGGTTCTCCTGTATAAAGCGGTGAGCCGGTTTATTACTGCCATGAGGTTTGCGGACACCGAGTCGTTGTAATTGGGACATATCCATACAATCGCGTCCGCCCTTTCTATTTCGGGGAATATCTCCTCCACCATAACCCCGCCGTAAAAGCAGCTTCGCTGCCGGCTGAAATGCTTGCAGGTTGTGTAGGAGCATCCCTTGCAGTCCCGCACCGCGCCGTTTTCCACGTGAAGCTCGGTTATCCCGCCGCCGGGGAGGTGCTTTTTTATCATGTCCCACAACATGAGGGTGTTTGATGTTTCGCGGGAGCTGGCGTGGACGGCCAGTATCCGCGGATTTTTAACCGGGGACGGGCAGTCTTCCAAAAGGCGCCTTCCCAGCGCGGTACAGAGGCCGGCGCATATCTCCTCAAGGGAGCTGCCCAGCTTTTTGCGCCATGTAAGGAAGTTGCGCAAGTCCGCCGTTGCTTCAACGAGGGGGCTGCCGGGGAAGCGACAGCCCAGGCGGTTGGCAAGGAATACTATGTTTTGCGCAGCGCTCTTGGTGAAAAGCTCGCTCTCGCTGTGAAGCAAAAGGCCCGCCGAACTGCCCTCCAGCGCGTCCTCTCCCCTCTCGTAAAGGATACGGAAGACACGAAGCAGGGGAATACTAACGCCGATCTGGTCCAGGTCCGCTGCGAACAGTATTTTTTTGTTCCTAAGGTCCGGAATGCAGCTGTTACCGGGGAGGACCTCCACCGGTATGCCGGATGTGGCCGCCCCCACCATTTTGGAAAGCCGGCCGGAAGCGCGGCCGGGGGCAATCAGGCTTATCTTTTTCACAGCATCTCCCCCAGCCTTTCATATGTGGTTTTTATCCTTTCATAAAGCGGCGCCGGCAGCCTATTGGCTTCGATTTCGGTACCGCAGCGGCCCAGCCTGTTAAGGCATCCCATGTACACCCCTCCCAGGAAGGTGGAACTGTAGTGCCACTTGCCCTTGATAAGGGCCATGACCGAAAGGCTGCCGGAGGAAAGGGCGGGGGCGACGTAGGGTTTGTAGCCCAGCTGCCGCACGTACAGGTTGGCTTTTTTAGCATTTTCGGTTAATTCCAGTGACAGGGCATCGTTATAGTTTTCAATGCTGTTGGCTATGACAAGCCCTTCGCCGTGGGGACCGAAGGCCCTGCCCTCCTCCAAGAAACGGGTGCCCCCCGGGGACCTTGCCGCATAATATGCGGCCCGGGCATACATCACCCCAAGGCCGAAGCCCCTTAGCTGCTCGGCGGCCAGGCCGCCAAAATCCAAAACTCCGTTTTCGTTTCGGTTGCTTTCCAGGAAAACGGTTTTGCAAAGAAGGTCCACCGGGTCGGATACCACGCCGAAGATGCCGGCAAAACCGGCTTTTCTTGCTTTTTTTGCATATTCGGCCGCAATCCTTGAGTTGGCTTCAAACTGTGCCATCCGCACATCGCCGCTGTCCTGTCCCACCGGCGGCACCCCCGCCGATATGCAAAATAGAAATAAGTCGCAGTTGAAAATTTCATCATCCCCAAGCATTAATACCGGGGGATAGGCCGTGCCGCCGGGGGAGCGCACCTGGTTTGCCTCGCATTCCCACCTTTTCATGTTGTTTATACTCCTGCTGTGTATACCGATACGGGATATAACATCCCCTCCCAGCAGGCGAAGGCCGGTAAGCAGCGTGCCCCCCACGTCGCCAAGGCCGGCTATGTTTACCCTCCATTTTTCCGGCGGCGTACCGTAAAGGGCCTTCCTCCAGGACGGGTATTCGGTGTTGACCGAGGTGACGCACCTTTTTTCAATAGCGGATTCCAGCCACTCGGGCAGGCCGGCGGGGGCGTCCCTTTCCATGAGCATTTCTATGCCCTCTTTTTCCGGGAACGCCTCGGCAGGACTTGAAACGCAAAAAATTCGCCTGGACTTTGCCGGGTCCAGCCTATTTAGGATATAAACGCTGCCCTTAAACAGCGCGGCCCTTTCTTCGGGTACCCGGTCAAGGTCCGGGTATAGGTGCCTGGATACAAGAAGGTTGCCGCGGTACAGGTAATAATACATAAAAGGTCCCTCCGTTACTTGACTATGGTATGCCGGAGCCGGTTAAGCAGCTCCAGGTCGTTTTGCAGGTAGTGGGACGGGCTTTTGTTCATATCATAATTCATGTTGGTGCCGTGGTCCGGGCAGCGGGGCGGGTAAACCACTTCGCCCAGCAGGTCCAAGGTCAGGCTCCGTTCGTTCATTACCTGGTATTCTTCCTCAAGGGCGGTCATAATATCAATGGAGTTGCTGATGCAGGTTTCGGACAGCTCGAATATGGACCGGTTGGACACATCGCCCAGGAAAGTCGGGGAGGTGTAGGGCAGTATAAGGTTTATCGAGGGTATGAGGTTCCAACGGGGGTATATGCCCCTCCACAGCGTGTCCCCCCCAAGGAACGGGTACAGGGCGCTTTCGTTGAACCACGCCTTCAGCCGGGGTATGAAATAAGCACTGTCCACTTCCCTGTCCTGGATATCGGTCAGTTCCTTGCCGCGGCCGGAGAGAATTCCCACTATGAATTTCTTTACCCGGATTCCCTCCCTTTTAAGCAGCGGGTCCAGGGCCTTGAACCGGTAGCCCTTGTTTAACAGGTCGTCCACCAGTATTATGGACCGGTCAAAGGAGCGCAGCATTCTCACCTGGGTCTCCAGGTCCAGGTAATAGGGGAAGGGCCCGATTTTGAATGACTTCATGTCCGGCTGGAACAGTTTTTCGGTGTGCAGCGATTTGGTTATGGTATTCGGTACTATCTGGTTGTACAGTATGGAGCCAAAGGGTACGCACACCGCAGGGCCCAGTTTCCTTGGGACCGAGGGGACCGTATCCACCCCGTTTTCGGCGCATACTTTTTTGGTAATATTCTGTTTTAGAATACCTATGTCAAAGGGCAGTACCAGCTTCCCCGGGTAAAGGCCGGCAAGGGCCCTCTGCAGCCTTTTCCTGGACCGGATTATTGACTGCTTTACGCTTTCGGAGTTCCGGAAGGATTCCTTTATCACGTTGGATACGTCCAGGTTAAGGGTACAGGGGGAACTCATGTCCACTATGAATATGGGCCGGCGGGAATTTCCGAAATACAGCCTTTGAAATCCCTGGAGTTCAAGCACCTCTTCCGTCGTATCGTCGGGATAATCCTCCATGGTATTCCTGTACACGGCATAGTTGTAGTCCTTTGCAAGGCAGTAGCAGAGCGTTTCGGTGAGTATTATCTGTTCCAGGTTTTCGTGACGGTTTTCTTTGCCGGTGAATATGCCGTCCAGCACTACTATTCTGCCTACCGCGTTATCCCTTATATACTCGGAGGCCATATTGTTGCTAAACTCGCTGTACAGCATGCTGAGCCGGGCCCAGTGGAACATGGAAAACCCGAGAACCCTGTCGCCGTTTCCAATTTCCTTGAGTATCAAAACCCTGGGGCTGGACCTTTGGAGAAACAGGGCAAGCCTTTCCATGGTTTCGCCGCTTCCGCCCACTATGCGGTGGAAGAGTTTTTCAAGGAGTGCCCTGTCAGGGTTTTCCATAACCTCCACGTCGGTGGATACCGGGGTAACAGGCGTTTTGTACTGGGGCTCCCTTCGGTACAGGCCGTTTGCGTATATGTACTTCTGGGCCAGCGGGTCCACCAGCATTGAAATGTCCCTGTTCCGGTCTATATAGTCCCTTATCTGGGTGGAGCTTATGTCCTCGTACTGCGGGGGCAGCGACAGGCTTATAACCTTTCCTTCCAGCCGGCCTATTTCCCTTCCCAGTCTCTGGTCATCATCCTCCGAGGAGAGGGCGCTTTTCCTGTCAAATATAATATGGTTGAAGGAGTGTATAGAATCCGGGCTCTTTTCGTCCCTGTAGCCCGAAGCGTGTAATATCACATCGCTTCCCACCACTATATACACTTCCGAGCAGGGGAAGCTGTGCCTTAGGGCGCGCAGGTCCTTCGGATTGGCTATGTTTATCGGGATATCGCCGGGGTAGAGGAATATGCCCGGCTGGTCCGCCACCGACATGTTTATTATATTTCTCCGGGTAATGCTGGGCTGGGTTCTCTTTGACCATGAAAACTCGTCTATGGCCAGGAATACTTCAAACCCCAGCCGCCGTATTTCCTTTGCAATCTCCTTGTGCCCCAGCGAAAAGGGGTCGAAGGTACCGGGGAAAAAGGCAATCCTTTCCGGGTGGGGTAAGTCTATACTGCCGCGGTGAAATGTGTAGTCGGATATAAACTTGTAAATGCTGCTTAGAGCGTATGCGTTGGTAAACAGCGTAAGCTCGTTGTCCCAGGCATCCGGCAGCAGCGTAAGCACTTTTTTGGCGATGAGTTTGAAAATACAGCCCTTCTGTTCCAGGTCCAGGTACGCGGAGCCGAAAATTTCCTTGCCTATGACACTGAAGGCAATCTGTCTTATCTGCTGGTCGTAGTTTACAAAACCGCTAAGCAGGATTCCCAGTATTTTCTCCATCCTGTCACTGTCGCCGTCCTCGCTGCAGGGGAATTTGATCTTGTATTTGACGTAGTAGGAAAGGGTTATGCCCGCCATTTTCAATATCAGCGAGTTTACTTGGGGCCCCGACTGCTTGGTTTTTTCCGCCAGGTAATCCAGCACCTCTTCCAGTTCCACCGGCTGCAGGTGTAGAACAATCTGGCCGAGGTAGTAGGGGATATACTTGGTAAACTGGTGGCCTTCAAGTTCCAGCGCCCTAACCAGTTCCACCGCCACATCGTTTCTCTGCTCAAGGCTTAAGCCGGGCACCAGTTGCACAAGGGCCTCCCCGGCGGCGATACGAACGTCCTCCACCGGGCTTACTTTAATGAGGTTGCAAAAGTGCATGGCTGTATAAAAAGCGTTGCCGCCGCCCTTGTCAAGGGCATGCTCCAGCAGCAGTTCCACCTGAATCCTCTTGGAAACCCTGTCGGTGGCGGTCTTCAAATTGCTCAAAAAGATATCCGAGAGCCTGGACAGGTCCTCTTTACAAAAATCACTGTATTTTTCCGCCGCCTTACCCCCCGGCTCAAGCAGCCGGGCGACCTGGCATCTCAGGTAGTTTTCCGCCGGGAGGCGGGACCTTTGTATATCCCGCGAAAGCACGGCCGTTAACCTCTTAAATGCGCCGCTGTGCTCCCCGAGGCCGGGCACGAGGCTGCGGGCCGCATCAAGGGCGGCGAGACGAAGGCTGCTGTCGGGGGAGGCCAGCCTTTTTATTACGAACCCGGCAAACTGCTCTAAGACATCGCCGCTGCAGGCGCGGGGCAGCGATTTGACGGCCTCCAGCAGGTACAGTTGTACCCGTGGGTTATTTGCGGGGCCATTGGAATAGAACTCGCAAAGGACCCTTATGTAGTCATTTATATAGCGAGGCCTGCAGCGGGCAAAAAGGGAGCCTATCATCACGCTGAGGCCGTGCCCTATCCATTCACGGTGGGAGGGTATTATCTTGTGGTCCGGGTCGATATATGCCGTGATATACTTTCGCAGGAGGTCGGCACTTGTCATGTCCGGGGTGTCCAGTGCGGCGTCCGGGGGCACCTCCTTGTGGTATTCCTCGTCAAAGGTTGCAATAAGAAGTCCTATGAGTTCGCTGCAGTGCCTTCTAATATCGTCCTCCGGGTGGGTCAACTGCTCGTACAAGAACTTAATGGTGATAAGTTTCTGTTTCTGGGTTAGATAGATGGAGTAGTCCTCGAACACGCGGAGGTACTCCCTTAGGTTCTTCCAGTTCTTTTCGCTGCGGGCGGATTCCAGCATTGCATTGAGCGAGAACTCGTCCCGGAGCCGGTACATCAGGTTTATGCTGTGGCGTATTGACTGGTATTTCAGGTTTTGGACCACCTGCCGCCCGTGCATCAGCGAATAATAACCCCTGGCTTTAGGATAGGAGCCGGGCGTTTGTTCTCCGGAGTCGGGGTCGGTGTTTACCCCCAGGTGGACCATGTAGTCCTCGAAGTCCTTAAGCTTTGCAAATACTCTGCGGTACCTGTTTTCCTTTTCCCGGTCCAGGTTATCCAGTTTCCCCATAACTATATCAAAGGATTCCTCCAAGGAATACATGTGCATCCTGCCGCTGCCGCCGCTTTCCGGTTTTCTCTTTACCCTGAAGTCCGAGTATATCAGTATGAGGGATTCAAGCGGCAGGTGCTCAAACTCCAGGTCCCAGGTGGAGTGATTTATCGCGATATTCCTTATGTATACAATGCCGTGTTTTTTGAACCACTGGTCGGTATAGTAATAGTGAAGGTGGGGAACCCTTTTTGCCTGGGCGCCCCTGCATCCGTACTTTCCTATGTCATGCCCGGCCGCTGCGCCGGACACCCTTCCCAGGTCCACCGGTAGCCCCAGCTCTTTTAGCTGGCGGGCGATATATAGAGAAATTAAATGTACGCCGCAAACATGGTCAAGGGTATCGTGGCCAAAGAGCTCGCCGCTTAGTTTCATCATTTGGTATATGTATTCGCCGTCAAAGGCTTTCAGGAACAGACTGTATTCATCGGGGTTTTCGGTAATTTCCCCGTTATCGGCATCAAGAAACCTTAAGGGATATTTGCTCTGCCAGGTGCCGTCGTCCGATGACTTTTGCAGTTCGCATACCTCTTTTAGCACCTGCAGGTATACGCTGCATGCCGCGTCCAAGCTGTCCTTAAGCTGGATTTCCGGGACGTGGGGAAAGGACTTGCCCAGCGTATGCTGGTATATATAATAAAGCCAGTCGCCGGGCGCGTCACCGCCGGAAAGGTCATGCAGCATTAGGCTGCACAGGTCCAGGGCGGCGCGGCAGCTGTAGTCGTTTTCCGTTATGATTCTTTCCAACTGTTGTACAAAGGAGGCCTTTTGGGTATGCTTTTTCACAAATGCCCCGTTTACGGCATTGGGGTAGGTCTTACGAAGGTTCATAAGGGATGAAGCAATTCTTTTACCGGCATCCGATACAAGGTCCATATCCACCCGAGCACTTCCTTTCCTACTGGATTTGTTTATTGATATATTATACATATAATGATTATAGTTTCCAACAGGTTTTCAAAGAATATGTACCGGCTGATTTGCATAAAAAACGGCAGTGCAAAAGCCGTGAACCTTGGGAAGGGAGTTACACATAAGCTTTTGCCTGCCGTGAGCGTCCGGCTTTTAGCCGGATGTTTCTATGGCTGCCTTAACCGGCAGGTACCGTTTAAGGCTTCTTTACTCTTTGACGGTTTATGCTTTTTTTTGTTCCTTAAGTGCCGGGAAGTCTTCCCGGAGGTCGGCGGCGGTTTTTTGACTACGTGGTTATAAATGCCGTATTGGGAGTATAATATTATCGAAGAATTTTTGTTTGAACAGGCACAGGGGAGGCTGGGGCATGAAAAGCAGGCTGACGGTTCTGACGTTGGTTGCCGTACTGGTTGCTGCTGTTACCGCATGTTTTTTGTTAAAACCCGCCGAGGATGGCCCTAAGGGGCAGGACGACGGTCAACGGGAATCTGAACCCGGCAGGGCGGAGGACAGGGTTTCTCAGCAGTTGGTGGAGATATTCCCGCAGAAAATTGGATATGAATGGTTTTATTCGGGCTTTGCGGAATACAGTCACCGCATGAGGCTGGATAACATATCCGGCAGCACCGAAAGTTCGGAGGTTTTGGTTTACGAGATATCCGGCGAAGTGGGCGACCCGTCCGGCGGGGAGGCACCGGGCGACTTCGGACTGGAAATGGAGTACGTGATAACCAAGGACACGGTAACCGAAAGGATAATAAGGGGCGAAAAGCTGATTCATGTTTTTAGCGAACTGGAGCTTCTAAAACTGCCCCTCCAGGCGGGCACAAAGTGGCAGCAGAAGGTGAAGATAAACGGCGAAGAACAGGTTCTTACCGCCGAGATACTGTCGGCGGAGGCGGAGGAAGAGGAAGGACCGGTAATATACAGGGTAAGGTATACCGTTCCGATGGAGGGAATGCCGGACGGTATTTACGTGGAAGAACGGGCCTTTGCCGAAGGGACGGGTTTAATCTATTATGCAAGGACCCTGGGCGAGGAATACGATTTCATGTTTGAATATTTTATTTTCCAGCCTGAAAATGATTAGCTTAACAAATAATGATATTGATTGTAAGCGGAAAAACAGTTATAATATTATCACGACAGAACGCGGGTATAGCTCAATGGCAGAGCACCGGCTTCCCAAGCCGGAAGTGCGGGTTCGATCCCCGTTACCCGCTCCATTTTTCGGGGCGATAGCTCAGTTGGGAGAGCGCTACCTTGACATGGTAGAGGTTTCGCAGGTTCGATCCCTGTTCGCCCCACCATTTTTTATCCCCTTTTTCAAGGGGTGTTTTTTTATTTTCCTTAGGCCGATAAAATATTGTCCAAAAAGGATTATGAAGCAAGATTATGATAAGATATAAATAAATGAATAAACTACTTCTGATGGCGGTCGCAGAAACCCGCCTTAAAAAAACAAGGGGGAAATATCTTGGATAACAAAACAATGATTAAGTTGTTGGCCCGAAGTGCCATGATAGCGGGGATATATGCAGCGGTAACAATAAGCTTTGCCCCGATAAGCTACGGCCCGGTGCAGGTGCGCATATCGGAGGCCCTGACGGTACTGCCTTTCCTGTGGCCTGAAGCAGTGATGGGGCTGTTCGTAGGGTGTATAATAGCCAATTCCTTAGGGGGCCTTGGGATATGGGATATCGGCCTGGGCAGCTTGGCAACACTGCTTGCTGCATGGCTTACATCAAAAACGACAAAACCGTGGTTGGCCCCACTGCCGCCGGTGCTGGTTAATGGTGTAATAGTAGGCGGCTATCTGTCGTTATTGTATAATATGCCTTGGTGGTCAACCATGGCGTATGTGGCGGCCGGACAGGTAGTCGCATGCTACCTGTTGGGGCTTCCTTTACTCCACCTGATGTTAAAAAAAAGGAAGGGGTAGGAAATGCATGCCCCTATTCATTGGGCTGCAGGGCCGGAACAAGAGGTTCAAGGATGTACAGGTTTACCGGAAGGCGCATATTTTTTTAACAATTACATTTTTTTCTAAAGGACTTTTCGGGTCTATGTATAATTATCATAATGGAACATTTTGCATTATCCTTTTTAATACCTTTTTCGGAGGCAGAAATGAAAAAGGCGCTTACCAAAACGAAAGAAACCCATATAACCATTTTGATGTTTTCCGGACCCGATGAAGAAGTGAAACAGGTGCGCTTGAGCAAAACGATTCTTAGGTCGGTGGCACTGTTCACAGCGGTTTTTTTATCATACAGTGCCGCCCTTTCAACGGGATACATGTACCTTAATAAAAACCACCAGACCGCTTTGGCCAGGATAGAATACCTCAAGGAGGACAACAAAAGACAGAGCATTGAAATAGCCGGTCTTTACAATTACAGCGACAAGGTCAGGAACAAGATGGAGGAGCTAATCGAGTTTGACGGAGAGGTAAGAAAAATGGTGGGTTTAAAGAGTGAAAGTGATAAGCGACTGGAGGAGTTCCAGGGCGTATTGGTGGCATCCCGGGGCGGCGTCGTGGAAAGGCTGCCGGGGCTAGAAAAGGCTGAGCTTGTGGAAGCCAGGATGACGCCCACCGTGATGATGTCCTCGATAAACAACCTGGACGATGCGGTGCAGGTTCTGTCCAGTCAGATGGACATCCAGAAGCAGGAAATGGATAAACTGCTTTCGGATGTGGATGCTCGGCTGGAATACCTCGAAGCCAGGCCTACATTCCTGCCGATTTCGGGCAGAATCACGTCCCGGTTCGGGGGCAGGAAGCATCCCTTCAGCAGGAAATACGACTTCCATGAAGCTGTGGATATTGCCGCCAAGTCGGGTACCGCCATAAGGGTGCCGGGCAAAGGGATTGTAACCTTCTCAGGCAGGCGGAGCGGGTATGGCAACATGGTTGTAATAAACCATGGATATGGAATAATAACCCGTTATGCGCATAACAGCGCCAACCTGGTCAAAAAGGGAGACAGGGTTTCAAAGGGACAGGTTATAGCCAGGGTGGGCAGCACCGGTGTCAGCACCGGGCCCCATGTTCACTTTGAGATAGAAGTGAACGGGAAGGCGGTGGACCCGATCAAGTTTGTAAACAGCGATACATGATATGAAGATAAGCCCCGGTGCAGCCGGGGCTTTTTAGATATTACACGAGCCAATTGCGATGTCAGCAAAACGAGTAAAGGCAATGGATAAAGGCTAGGGGAAAAATAACTTTCTCCCAAAATAGGACGGTGTTATGCATGCTTGAAGGCTGTGTATAACAGGAAGCCCAAAAATCCACCCCATACTGGCAGAAGTACGGTAAAATGGCTTAGAATGCAAAAAAGCCCCGTTTCTTTAGTGTATAATAGTAGGTGTAGAAACAACTAAAAACACTGAAGAAAGGAGCTTTTCAATGGCTATTATACCACAACAAACACTTTTACACAAATATCCATTGACAATTGCCTGTATATGGGGCATAATATTCTTTAAAATACCTTGCGGTAAAAGCGGTGAAGGGGAGAAGTACGCAGGGACCAATTTACAGAGAGCCGGTGGTTGGTGCAAACCGGTATGCGGCCTTGGCGGAATCCGCCCCGGAGCTTCAGGGGTGAAATAAAAAGTAGTTTCTGACGGGTGACCCCGTTAAAGGTCGAGAGATTGCCAAAGGGCAAAATTAGGTGGTACCGCGTGGGCTGTTGACCCCCGTCCTATAAGGGACGGGATTTTTTGTTTTTACCGCCATAGTGAATGGGGATACACTGCAATGAGAAGTAGGCGGTGAGAGGTTGCAAAAGAAAGGAAGCGATGGACTTGGGGAAAAGGCTTATGACACCGGGGCCAACCCCGCTGCCTCCACAGGTAATTGAGGCTTTGGGGAAGCAGGTCCTGCATCACAGGACGGATGAGTACGCCGATGTGCTGGAAAGGCTTAACGACGGCCTGAAATATGTCTTTGCAACCCAATACCCGGTGGTCACCCTTACGGCTTCGGGCACCGGGGGCATGGAAGCCGCCGTTGTGAATTGTTTTAACCCGGGGGACAGGGTACTGCTAGTGTCCGCCGGTGTATTCGGGGACAGGTACTATGACATATGCCGCTGCATGGGCCTTGACGTAAAAAAACTTGAGGTGCCCTGGGGAAGAGGCGTAGGCGCGCAAGAAGTGCTCTCGCACCTTACCGGGGACGAAAAAGGAGTTATTATCACCCATAACGAGACTTCCACCGCCGCCCGCAGCGATATTGAATCCATAGGAAAGGCCCTAAAGGGGACCGGCGTGTTCTTCATAGTGGACGCGGTAAGCTCCCTGGGCGGCATGGAGGTACGGCCGGAGGAGTGGGGCATAGATATCGTGGTCACTTCCTCCCAGAAGGCCCTTATGTGCCCGCCGGGCCTTACGTTCCTCTCGGTAAGCCAAAGGGTAGCGGAAGCGGCGCGCAGGAATAGGTCCTGCCGCCATTACTGGGACCTGTGCAAGGCGGTGGACTTTTTAAGCAAAAATCCGCCCCAGCATCCCTTCACGCCGGCGGTGAACCTGGTGGCGGCATCCCTTGCGGCGGTTTCGCTGATAAAGGAAGAAGGGCTGGAAAACGCGTGGCGCAGGCACAGGAGGATGGGCCAAATGGCCCGGGCAGGAATAAAGGCGATGGGGCTAGAGCTGTTTGCCGATGAGAAATACGCCTCGGATACGCTGACGGCGGTCAAGGTGCCGGAGGGTGTAAGAGCAAAGGACATAATCCAGCGCATGGAGCAGGACTTCGGCATTATCATAGCCGGGGGCAACGGTAAACTAAAGGGCGGCATAATAAGGATAGCCCATATGGGTTATATATCCGAAGGGGATGTACTGGACGCTCTTGGGGCCCTGGAAGAAACCCTTTCGGGACTGGGCTGGCCGGTAAAGGAAGGAAGGGCTGGCGCGGCGGTAAAAACAATCATGGACACAGGGGGTACGGAAAAATGAAGGTAATAGTAACCGAAAGCATAGCCCAGAGCGGGATTGATAAACTGAAGGAAAAGGTGGAGGTGGACGTACGGCTTAAGATTGGCCGGGAAGAACTATTGAAAGTCATTGGAGACTACCACGGCATTGTGGTGCGAAGCGCCACGGTAATAGACCGGGAATTCTTTAAGGCGGCAAAGAAACTGAAAGTGGTGGGCAGGGCAGGTAACGGCATCGACAATATAGACCTGGACGCGGCCACCGAAGCGGGGGTGGTGGTGGTGAACACCCCCGAGAGCAATACGGTTTCCGCCGCCGAGCATACCATAGGCATGCTGCTTGCGTCCTGCCGCAATACGTGCAGGGCAAACCAGTACCTGAAGGCGGGCAATTGGGACCGAAGCCCCTTCAAGGGGAACGAACTGGACGGGAAAACGGTGGGCATAATAGGCCTCGGCAGGATTGGCGCCCTGGTGGCTTCCCGGCTGCAGGCCTTTAATATGAGGGTCATAGCCTACGACCCCTATATACCCGACGAGAGGTTCAAAATACTGGGGGCGCAAAAGGCTGAAAAGCTGGAGGACCTACTGGCGGAGGCGGATATTATTACCGTTCACACGCCCAAGACCGAGGAAACCATCGGCATGCTGGGGGAAAGGGAGATTGGCCTTATGAAGGACGGCGTAAGGCTGGTAAACTGTGCAAGGGGCGGAATAATAGATGAAAAGGCGTTGTATAACGCGTTGAAAAGCGGCAAGGTGGCCGGCGCGGCCCTTGACGTGTTCGAGCAGGAGCCCTGCCCGGACAACCCGCTGTTTGAGCTGGAAAACACAGTGGTTACTCCCCACCTGGGGGCGGATACCTTCGAGGCCCAGAACAAGGTGGGAATAAACATAGCAAAACAGGTGCTGGACGCCCTTGAAGGCAAGCTTGTTACAAACGCCGTAAACATGCCCAGCCTGCCGGACAGGGACATGGAATACTTAAAGCCGTACATGCTGCTGGCGGAAAAGCTGGGCAGGCTGTATTTCCAGTTGGAGAAAAGGCCCATAAGCAGGGTGGAGATAAAATACCGGGGCGGCATAGCGGAGCACAAGACAGGGCCCCTTAGTCTTGCCTACCTTAAGGGGCTGCTGGAGCCGGTGGTGAAGGAAAGGGTGAACTATGTCAACGCAAAGCTGCTGGCAAAGAGCAGGAGTATAGACGTCTTGGAAAGCCTGGACAGCACCGCCAGCGAGTACACCGACCTTATCGAGGTAAAGGTGAGCAACGGCCACGGCTCCTTCACCATGGCGGGTACCCTGTTCGGGATGCGGGAGCCGCGGATAGTGGAGCTTAACGGTTACAAAATAGACATGGAACCGGCGCCCTATATGCTGCTTGTAAGGAACGAAGACAAGCCGGGGGTTATCGGCTGCATAGGCACCATTATGGGAGTGGCCAAGATTAACATCGCCACCATGCGGGTAAGCAGGAACTCCAAGGGCGGCAAGGCCCTGATGGTGATTAACGTGGACGGCGTGGTGCCCAAGGATGTCATAGAGATGGTCAAAAAGGTGGACGGCATTACCGACGTGAACTTTATAAAGCTGTAGTTTTTTTGATATAATATTGTTACGTCAGCGCTTTATACACTGACTTCGGCAGGGTTACTTTTAGCTGTGCAAGGCAGGAGGCGGCGAAGAGGAGATCGGGATGAAGGTTGACAAGGTTTTGGAGGGGGACTATGCCATAATAGACGTGCGGTCGCCGGGGGAGTACCGGAGGGGCTCAATACCCGGGGCGATAAACATACCCCTGTTTGACGACGAAGAGCGGGCTCTTATAGGTACCCTGTACAAAAAGGAGGGTGCCGGGGAGGCCAAAAAGCGCGGAATAGAAGTGGTTTCCGGAAAACTCGCCGATATTTACCGCCAAGTTGAAGCGGTGGAACAAGGGGGAAAGGAAGTGGTGGTGTTTTGTGCCAGGGGCGGCATGCGAAGCGGTTCCCTGGTGCAGCTGCTTTCTTCCCTGGGGCACAGGGTACACCAGCTGGAGGGCGGGTACAAGGCATACAGGAAGTACGTTTTGGAAAACCTGGACGTGCTGGTTGGGCCAAAAAAGGTTGTGGTTATCCACGGCAATACCGGCACCGGGAAGACCGAACTGCTTGGGATGCTGCAGCGTAAGGGGTTCCCGGCGGTGGACTTTGAACATATGGCCAACAGCCGGGGCTCCATTTTCGGTACGGTGGGACTGGGAGAGCCCCGGCAGCAAAAGGACTTTGAGGCGCTGCTGTTTAACAGGCTAAAGAGGATTGACAAGGACTATATCGTGGTGGAGTCCGAGAGCCCGAGGGTGGGAAGGGTATACCTGCCCAACAGGCTGGTGGAAGGCATGAAGGCAGGCGTCCATATACTGGTGGAATGCTCGCTTGATAAACGCATAAGAAGAATAGTGGACGAGTACATAGGTATCCGGCAGGACGACGTTTTGGAGGAAATACGGGATTCGATAATAAGGCTTAGGGGAGAGCTGGGCAGTAAAAAGACCGATACCCTGCTTGAACTGATGCAGCTTGGGAACTATGACGAAATAGTGAGGATTCTGCTTAAGGACCATTACGACCCGAAGTATGACCATTCGGAGAAAAGGTACGATTTTTCGTTAAGGCTAAGAAGCGACGACCTTGAACAATGCGCAGAGGCCATAGCGGGGTTCCTTGGGGAATTGGAAAGCGGGCAGCGATAAAATAGCATACTGCGGCCGCACTGCGCCAAGCCATGGAATGTTTGGGGGTTTGACCGATGAAGGTAAAAAAGCTTTTAACCAGGACCGCCCTTATAATGGCGCTGACGCTGGGCTTCCAGTACCTGGGGCACTTTCTTTCAATTCCCCCACCGGCGTCCAACATACTTATAGGCAGCCTTGTTAATGCTTCACTGGCCGCGGCCGCGGTACTGGCGGGGGCCTGGGGCGGAGTGGTGATAAGCGTAGCGGCGCCGGTTGCCGCGCTTATGCAGCAGCAAATTGCCTTCCCGTGGCTTGTACCGATAATCGCCGGCGGGAATGCCGTGTACGTGCTCTTGTTCGGATGGTGGTATAACAGGAGCAGGGGTGCCGCCGTGGCGCTGGCGTCGGTGGCGAAGTTTTTGCTTATATTTTTGCTGGTAAGCACGGCGGTGGATATACTGGTGGTGCCCCGGCCCGCGGCGGGGGACTTAAGACTTATGTTCGGCTGGCCGCAGCTTGCTGCGGCGATACTGGGCGGCGCTGCGGTCATACCGGTGGTAAGGAGGATGTCGGAGCGCTGGTCAAAATAACGGAATCCGCAGTGATGATGGAGGGGTAAGCCCCTTAGAATAAAAGATATTACCGGCTGTAGGTGCCCCTCGGGGGAGAATAGGGAACCGGGTGCAAATCCCGGGTGGACCCGCCACTGTAATGTGGAGCCCGGCCCTGTACATGCCACTGGGCAAAAAGCCCGGGAAGGCGCGGCCAAAGGGCGATGAAGCATAAGCCAGGAGACCTGCCTGCAGTGCCTGTAAACGTGGGTGAAGGCAAAGCTCACAGTTCTATTGAACTGTGGGCTTTTTTTACGGGACAATTTGCCCCATGTTTTTGCGACAAACCAAAAAAGGAGGATTTAGACAAATGGAACTGCTGAAAAAGGTCACGGGGGGTATAAAGCCCGCCGACAGGGAAATGATGAGAAAGGCAAGGGAAAGGGTGAACAACCTCACCAAGCCCCTTGGCAGCCTGGGCAGGCTGGAGGAGATAGCGGTGCGCCTTTGCGGCATAACCGGCAGCATTACTCCCGACGTGGGCAAAAAAGCCGTAATAGTAATGGCGGCGGACAACGGAGTGTGCTGCGAGGGGGTTGCGGCCTATCCCCAGCAGGTGACCGCTTTAATGGCAAAGGCCATGGTGGATGGCACGGCAGGAGTGGCGGTGTTCGCAAGCCTTCTGGGTGCCGACCTTAGGGCGTATGATTTGGGTATGAAGGAACCCGTGGACTATAAGGGTATAATAAATAAAAGGATAAGACCGGGTACCGCCAATATAGCGGAGGGTCCGGCCATGACAAGGGATGAGGCGGTACGGGCGATAGAAACCGGCATACAGGCAGCCTTTGATGCAGCGAATTCCGGGTACCGGATGATAGCCGTCGGCGAGGTGGGCATAGGCAACACAACCACCGGCAGCGCGGTGTTTGCCGCACTGGAGGGACTTGTTCCATCGCTAACCACCGGCAGGGGAGCGGGCCTTGACGATGCCGGCCTTTCGGTTAAAATAAGAGTGGTGGAAAGGGCCCTTGAGATAAACAAGCCCGACCCCGGGGACGCGGTGGACGTGCTTGGCAAGGTAGGAGGGCTTGACATAGCCGGCATGACGGGCGTTTTCCTCGGGGCGGCCTACCGCAGGATACCGGTTGTGATGGACGGCTTTATTTCATCGGTGGCGGCCCTTGCGGCCATAAGGCTTAACCCCTTGGCAGCCGAGTACGTGTTCCCCTCCCATTTAAGCGCCGAGAAGGGCGGCGGCCTTGTGCTGGAAAGGCTGGGAATAAAACCCTGCCTTGAACTGGAGATGAGGCTGGGGGAAGGAAGCGGCGCAGTGCTTATGTTTGGTATAATAGAAGCGGCGGCGGCAGCCCTTGTCCAAATGAAGACCTTTGAAGAAGCGGGGATAAAACGTAACATATAATATGGGTAAAGCAAGGTTTAACCAAAAAGGAAGGTGCAGTAATGAAGGTTCTTCTTACCACGCTTAATTCCAAGTTCATACATTCATCCCTTGCGCTGCGGTACCTCAGGGCATACTGCAGCGATAAGCCCTGGGACCTGGCTCTCCGGGAGTTCACAATTAACGATTCAATGCATGCCGTTATGGGGGAGATATACAAGGAAGCCCCGGGCATTGTCGCCTTTTCGTGCTACATATGGAACATAACCGAAACGCTGACACTTGCCCGAAGGATAAGGCAGGTTATGAAAGATACCGTTATTGTCCTGGGCGGCCCGGAAGTGTCCTATGACGACCGCCCGCTCATGGAACGGCACCCCTTTATTGACTTTGTGGTAAGGGGCGAGGGGGAGCAAACCTTCAGGGAGCTTATGGAGTATTTGCTGGAAGGCGGGGGAAAGGCGGAGGATATTCACGGGTTAACCTTCAGGTCACCGGGGGGCGTCATACAAAACCGGCCCCGGGACCTTATGTGCGACCTTTCCCGCATTCCTTTTCCGTATAACGAAGACAACGACCTTGGAGGCGGAATAGTGTACTACGAAGCTTCCAGGGGCTGTCCCTTTGCATGCTCCTACTGCCTTTCCTCCACCGTGAAGGGGGTACGGTTTTTCCCGGTCCAGAGGGTCAGGGAGGACCTGGACCGGCTTATTGGAATGGGCGTAAAGCAGGTTAAGTTTGTGGACAGGACCTTCAACTGCAACCCGGTTTTCTCCCGGGAAATATTCAGCCACCTGGTTGAAAGAGGGGACGGTACAAACTTTCACTTTGAAATTTCCGCCGACCTTTTTGACGATGAACTTATTGAACTGCTTGGGAGTGCACCGCCGGGCCTTTTCCAGTTCGAGGTGGGGGTGCAGACCACCAACAGCGAGGTTCTGAAGGAGATAAGGCGGCAGACCCGGCAGCAGGCGCTGTTTGGGAATGTAAGAAGGATTTCGGAAAGAGGGAATATCCACCAGCACCTGGACCTTATTGCCGGGCTGCCCAAGGAGGATATGGCCTCCTTTGAAAGGTCCTTTGATGACGTTTTCAAGCTGGAGCCGGACATGCTGCAGCTTGGGTTTTTGAAGCTGTTAAAGGGTTCAGGCATTAGAGAAAGGGCTAAGGAGTACGGGTACGTGTTTACCGCCGAGCCCCCTTACGAGGTGCTTTCAAGCAATTGGATGGATTACGGGGACATAAGGCGGCTGAAGCTGGTGGAGCAGGTGCTGGAATATTATTATAACAGCCACGGGTTTGACAACACCCTTAGGTTTATGCTGCAGCAATTTAAGACAGGGCCCTTTGGTCTTTTCAAGGAATTGTCCGAGTACTGGGAAGAAAGGGGCCTTCATCTTAAAAAGCACAGCCGAAGGGAACTTTATGCGCTTATCTATGAATACTGCACCGGTTACCGGGGTGCACCGGCGGCATTGGTTAACGAGCTTTTGAAGCTGGATTTTTTGCTGGTGGAAAGAAGCCCGGTGCTGCCCCCACCTCTAGCCAGGATGGACATCCCCTCCTTTAAACAGAAATGTTTCGACTTTCTGGCAAACCCGGAAAACATAAAGGCATACCTCCCCACATATGACGGTCTTTCTGCGAAGCAAATATACAAGATGGTACACTTTGAGGCCTTTGACCCCCGTATATCCGAATATGTGCCAAGACTTTGCGGTACAGGCAGAAAAACATACATTACGTTGTTGTTCGATTACAATAACAGGGACAGGCTGAGGGGGAAGGCACGAACAATTGCCGTGGACATATGAAGGATATTTATGGCC
>DASRVG010000072.1:0-6915 GCA_035655175.1 Clostridia bacterium
GGCCGTTGAAGCGGTGGTTGAGCTGTACGGTGACCGGCTGATAAAGTCCGCCTATACGGTGTGCAGCGACCAATACCTGGCAGAGGAGGCGGTCCAGGATGCCTTTCTTACCCTCTGCCGTAAGATTGACAGCTTCAGGGAAGATTCCTCCCTTTATACTTGGCTTTACAGGATTACCGTTAACCATGCCAGGAACAAAACCCGGAACCGGTGGTTCAGAAAGGTCCTGCCCCGGGAGGAAGAACAGTTTGAAGAAACTCCCGACTACAGGACCCCGGAGCAGAAAGTTGTGGAAATCGAAGCCTCGGACGAAATACGGCGGTCGCTATCCATGCTGCCCCTTACTTACCGGCAGGTTATCGACCTTTATTATGTACAGGAGTTAAAGGTCCGAGAGATTGCAGTGGTGCTTGGGGTATCGGAGGGTACAGTAAAGAGCCGGCTGTCAAGGGCCCGGGAACGGCTTGGAAAAATACTGGGCGAAAGGTGGGCGGAGAACGATGGATGACAGAGATGAAAAGGAAATAAAAGGTTTATTGTCAGGGGAGCTTGGCGGAATAGTGCTTTCCGTTCAAAGCAAAAAGCGAATAAAAAACAATATGACCGAAATACTGGCACGCCGAAGGCTGCCCCTACGGAAAAGGCTTGTTACAAGACTCCGGGAGTTCTGGCATTCCACCTATGAAATATCACTTATGCCGGCCGCCCTGACAGGCGCTGCTGCCTTGGTGCTTGTACTTCTTGCCGTCCACCCCGGATTTGCTCCCATAAATAAACCAATAAAGGGTGAAACGGTATACGTCCAGTCGGTAATCCAACAAAACGGAACCCAGACGATAGTGTATGCACCGGTTGGTATGGAGGTTGTAAGTGATGCGAACAATTAGGCTAAAGGGAAAACATATAATATACACCATTGTTTTTACCGTGGCGGCACTGCTTATTGTCTACATGGCAGCGGGCCCTCCCCTTCTTATGCATTATGCCGAGAAATTGGCTAGCAGCGGCCGTGATAAAGATGCGCAGGCGGTATACGACAGGGTGGCGGAACTTTTCCCCTACAGTTCCGCTGCACCGTTCGCCCTGTACCGGTCGGCTGGATACAACGCGCCGTCCCATTACTGGCTGGGTTCCCGTTTTGAGGAAGCCGGAGTAGTATATATCTTCCCGGACTTTTCATCCTCTTTTCATGGAAAGCAGCTAAGCAAAACCGATGCGCAGTCCGCCATAGAAAAGTACAAAAAACTGGTGGAAAGGTATGAGGGCTCCTACTGGGCGGAACGCGGGCTGAAGCAGTTGGCGGCTGTTTATCATTACCTGGAGGACTATGAAAAGACCGAGTATTACCTTATGGAGTATATAAATAGGTCAAGGCACTTCGCCGCCGATGGTTACCTGATGCTGGCGGAGCTGTACAGGAAGCAGGGCAAAAATGATAAGGCACTGGATGCTATAGAAACCCTGGTGTCCGAGCACCCCGGAGGCTATGCCCTTGACGCCGCCCTATTAAAAGGAGAAATACTGGCCGACATGGGAAGGCTTGACGATGCGGAAGCCATTGCCCGAAGGATTCCTGAAATGGCCCGGGAAGAATACTCCGACCTTCATGACCATATGGGACCAGACGTGCGAACCGATAACGTGGATTTATGGGTTAAAAGGGCCAACAGGCTTACCGCCATGATTGAGGCTGCAAGGGATAACCCCGACTACGGCGGCAGGATTTCCGGTACCATTACAAAGGGGAATACTCCCTTTGAGGGGATATATGTATATGTCCAGAGCAAAACCTATTCAAACGTCTCTCAAAGCCCGCCGGATTATATCGCCAAAGCAAGAACCGATAAAGAAGGCCGGTTCTTAATTGAAGGGCTTTTACCCGGCCGTTACCAGGTAGGCCTGGGGGCTCCCGCTCACCTGCTGGAGGGCTATACGCTGAAAAAAAAGGATGCCATGTCTTTGCTTTCGGTTGACAGCAAAAAGGAAGCGATTATTGACCTGCGGTTTGTGGAGACGCTGGAGCTTATCTCCCCCACCGGCGGGGAACAGGTAGACTTAGGCGAAATTACCTTCACCTGGGAGGAGGTTCCGGGCGCGAAAACCTATACGCTGTACGTGGGCCCAGTCACAATAAACGATAAGGGCGTTATTTCATCATATTCCTTTGCACCCCTTGCAACCGGCATAACCAAAAACAGTATAACCCTGTCGATGGAGGACTTTGACCTTAGAAGGCCCCTTACCGTGTCCTATGACGAAAAGGGTGTATCCCCGGAGGTGGTCCTAGGCCTTCTGTACCCGGGAGGCAGCTTCACCTGGGGTGTATACGCCTACGACGAGAATGGCTCGGAAATTACCAACAGCCGGGGGTACGGTGCCTCATACACCCAAAGGGACCTTCCCCTTGTATCGGTGGCGGGAAAAATCACGAATAAAGGCGACAGGCTGCTTATGGAAAGAAAATATGCCGAGGCCATATCCTTCTACGAGGAAACCCTGGAAAGCAGCCCCAACGACATCCACAGCCTTTCGGCGCTGGCAAAGCTCAGCCACTACGGGATGAATAAAACGCGGGAAGACTACCTTAAGGCTGCAGGGTACTACCGGCGGATACTGGACATTACCGATGCGCCTGAACTCCGGGAATCCCTGGCGGAGGTTTTGTTTGAAGCCGGAGATTATAAAGAGGCCATTACCGAATATGAGAGAATTGAGCCGCAGCTTGTCAGCTGGCTTACTCATTACAGAATAGGGCAGTGCCTGTTTCTTACCGGAAGAATCGACGACGCCTTTGAAAGCTTTGACAGGGCGGCCATTATGGAAAACGGGAAATACATGCGGGGCTACCCGGTGGCGGCGGCCCTTGCAGTCAACCGTGTAGACAAAGCCCTTGAGTATGCAGCACTTGTGGATGAAGGGGTCCTCTACCTGGATGACCTTCAGGAGTACGCCAACAAGGGTTATTTCGTAGACGGGCGTATTGTCTCCCTGGTAGAAAGTGGTGATTTGGAAGGGGCCATTAATAGTCTTGATGATACCGAAACCTTTGGCTTATTCTTTAAAGGACTTTTATACCGCCTCACCGGCGATTACAGTAAGGCAGAAGATGTACTTTTAAGTTTGCGTCGTGTAACGACCGATGAAAGCGCGCTCCTTACCCCAATCCTGCAAAAAATCCTGGGCCGGTGACAAGGGGGATAGACAGGGGGCCGGTTCTCTTGTCTTTAGACAAGAGAACCGGCAGACTGTCTTTTTTTATCTTGAAGCGTAAAACTTGGCCACCTCTTTACCTTTTTTGTTGGTTATCACCTCTCCGCTCTGCGGATGCACCAGGATAAGCCTTATATCCATCCATCCCTTGAACCCAAAGGCGAAGCTTTTATGGAATTTAAACCTTTTTACCGCATCCGCAACACCCCGGTTCTGCTTTTCCGCCGTCACCATAACCCCAGTAATAATGCTGGACATATGCTCGTCATGGGGCGTCACCAGTTTATCGGCGGCGCGTTTCAGGCTTTCGGTAAAGTCGTCAACATCCTTGAGCCCAACGCTGGGGAAATATTTCACGATGCAGTGTTCATAGTTTTCGAAGCCGTATATCTTGGCTTTCTTTGTTAGGATGTATTTTTCATTCTTGATATAGGACCTGGCATATAAATCACAGCACAGGTTTTCTAAATGCCAGTCCTTCTCAATATCAAAATAGGCACTCATTTTCTCGGCCAGTTTATCGATGTATCCATAATCCTCCATACCGTCACCATCCTGTTTCCTTTATTATCAAGTATTATAGCATAAACCGCGGGAATTCACACCTTGTATGGACACAAAAAACCTGCGAACGGCATAAAATGAATGAAGGAAATTCCGTTTATACCAACGTCCGGGAGGTATGAGCATGGATGATACTCTCCGCTTCCTTTCCCTTGTAAACTACGCCCTGGGTATCTCCATCGGGGGCGTAGCCCTATACGAATACAAAAGACACCGCAACATAACTCCCATGTTAATAATACTCGCCGTGGTAATAGCCGGCCCGTTGGAGGACTTTCTGGTGCGCATGGTGGAAGAAAAGCCCCTTCCCTCCGGCGAAAAGGAAAGGCACATCCAGTTGGTGGACCAACTTACCAGCCTTGGTTTTATGCTTTTTTTGCTGTTGGCCGCCCTTAACTCCAAATAGCACCGGCCACCTGCTCCGAAACCTGTTGCCTGTTCCTTGGATAACGTTTATCATTATACCAAAGGACTTTTTATAAGGAGGCGAGGGGCAGTGTGCGGCAGGTATTCCCTGGCGGTTGATGCAGTAATGTTCGCCAAATACTTTAATATGGGTATCGAGGGGCTGGACTTTTATTTTAGGTACAACATAGCCCCCGGCCAACCGGCACCGGTTATCAGCAGTATTGAGGGAAAGCGTGGACTTTCCAATATGCAGTGGGGGCATAGACCGGACTGGCTTAGGGAAAACCGGGGCAGCAAAATTCTTATAAACGCCCGGGCCGAAACCCTGTGCAGTAAGCAGACTTTCCGGCGCTCCTTTGAGCATCGCCGCTGCCTCATACCCGCCGACGGATATTATGAATGGAAAAAGAATAAAGGGGGTAAAACCCCCTATAGAATAATTCTCCCCGACGCGCCGGTTTTTGCCTTTGCCGGAATATGGGACTACAATACCGACGACCGGGGTATCAGAAAGCCTTCCTTTTGCATAATTACAGTGGCCGCGTCCAGGCAAATTCAAAACATCCACCCAAGGATGCCCGCCATACTGCCGGATGCCCGTTCCATGGATAGGTGGATGGGTACAGGGTCCCCGGCGGCTTCACTGCTTGATATTCTAAAACCCTATGAAGGCAGGCTGGACGTCTTTCCCGTTTCCACCGTGGTAAACTCCCCCAGGTATGACGGTCCCGAATGCATTAAAAGGATTACTTTATAACATTGTCCCCGATCCCGCGGTGCAGTCCTTACTTCCTGTAAGCCGCCACTATCTCGCCGTAGTATATTACGTGGTAGTCCCCCGCCGGATAGCAGGACTTCTTTATACCATCATCAAGGTTTTCCGAAGCCATACCCTGCCTGTAAACTATCCTGCACTCCAAATGGATATCGCAGTCGCTAATTACAGGCGTATCAACAACCCGGCCATTTTGGGTCTTAAGGGCGCATTCCGCGAACTTGTCTGTATCCCTCCCCGATTTGGTACCGCATAGGTTAAGGGCATCATCCAGCTGGCCATTTAGAGGGAAGCTTACCGTAAACTCGTCCGCATTGTGTATCAGTTCGTGGGTATACCGGCTGTACCTTACCAGTACTGTAAAAATAGGCTTCTTCCAAATAAATCCCATGGCGCCCCATGCTATGGTCATTGTATTTACATTATCGCCGTTTTTCACCGTCAGGAATGCTCCCTTTGGGAGTTGCTCCATTATCTCCCTCGAAACCTCTTTATAACCAACTTCTTTGCACATTTCTATACCTCCATATGTTCCACAAGCTCTATCCGTTCCCCCGACGGCCCTTTCAAGAATGCCGTCATAATGCCGTTAAAGAGTCCCGGCAGGGTATTGGGCTCTTCGGTTTCCAGCTCTATGCCCTTCTGTTTTAGAGTATTGACTATATCCCGGATACCCTTAACTTCAATCGCAATGTGGTTGATGCTCCCGCCGTGCCCCGTGCCTGCCATTGTTCTGTCGGAGGGTTCCACCAGTTCAATAACCATATCCCCCAGCCGCAGAAAACAAAGATTGAGCCATTGATTCCCCGGCTTTTCAATCCTGGCTTCGTATTCATGCGTAAACCCAAGGTTTTCTATATAGAACGCCTTGGACTTTTCCATGTCCCTTGTATGTATTCCGATATGGGCAAGGCCTTTAAATACTTTCATATTATCACCGTCCTTTCTTTATGCTGTGCGAAATGGGAGGTGGAATGTAAAAAATCCCGCCTCCCGCTTCCACGAAATGTCCCTGTTGGGCTGTTACTATTATATAATGCCAAAAACAGTCAATCAAGATGCGTTGGTCCTTAGTCCTTTTCTATATTAGATTTAATTCTGCTCATAAGGGCAGCCATCTGTGCCCTGGTAATTTTGTACTGGGGTTTGAATGTGCCGTCATCGTACCCCATGAAGATTCCGCGCCGGCTCATCGCATGGATTGCCGGGTAGGACCAATGGTTCTGGTCTACGTCCCTGAAGGATATCTCCTCATCATCCAGGTCCTCTTCATCAATGTCCATTATTCTTTCCAGCACTACCGCCATTTCCTCCCGGGTCAGCGGGTCCTCGGGGCCAAACTTTCCGTTCCCCTTACCCTGCATTATACCATGCTCTGCAGCTATACCTATCTCTTTGCTGGCCCAGTGCCGGCTTGTCACGTCGCTGAAGTTCCTGACCGCCCGCCCTTCTTCAAGCCCTAGGGCCCTTACCATAATAGCCGCCGCCTGCGCCCTGGTCAGCGGGTTATCGGGAGCAAAGTGGGTGGAGGACACCCCTTGCATCCAGCCTATCTCCTCCATCTCTGCGATTTCGTGCTGGGCCCAGTGACCATAGGTATCCACAAACCAATTACCGTTAAGCCAGTCGTTAAAATAGTCCCATGTTTGGACGGTTTCCTGGCCCAGGCTCCAACTGCCGGCTCCCTTAAGCCGGTACTTCTGTACCAGCCGGAGTTTATGCTGTATTGACTGCTCGTTCTCAAACCAGATCATGTAGGTTCCGGGGTCAAGAACGCCATTGGTTACCCTAACAGGTCCACCCCTGGACGTTACACTTATGGTTGCCTTGGGGGAAGCCGTATGTTGGTCGAATTCCACTCTGCCGTTAAAGGTACCCACCAGCTCCTGTACCTTGCTGAGATGCAGCCCGTAGCCGCCGTATCCCTGGCCCATCTTCCAGTACCGGCCGAAAAAGGG
>DASRVG010000073.1:0-18342 GCA_035655175.1 Clostridia bacterium
CCTCCTGCTGGTAAGGCGCAACTTTAATCCTTTCCCTCTCCTTAACGCCTGCCGCCCTTTTCACTGCCTCCGGGTCAATCCCCTCCACCTTCTTGTATACCAGCTTTTCTTCAATGTCTCCGACCCTAACGCCTTCCCCTCTTCCCACGGGGGGATTGACTTCTATATAAACTCCGTCCTCCAGGTAAAGCAGTTTGAAATTACCGTCCACGTCTACTTGCAAATCGTCAATGGGCGTGACCTCCACGATAAACTCAATGTCATCACCGGTCCTGTCAGGGTCCACACCCTTTACCATGTTCACTTCGACGGTTTCATGGGTTATGCCGAAGTGTTCAAGCCCTTTTTCAACGGCTTCCCTGAGCGTCTTTCCCCTAAACAGCACCCGGAATCACCTCCTCTACATATTTAAATCCATTTTATGGACTGAAAGCCTGTTTCTCATTCTCATTATCGCCCTGGTGTGCAGCTGTGATACCCTGGATTCGGATACATTCATAACACTGCCTATTTCCTTATAGGTAAGCCCTTCATAGTAATACAGCGTGACAAGCAGCCTTTCCCTCTCCGGCAGTTCTTCAATCGCCTTTTTAAGCAGGTCCCTAATCTCTTTTTCCTCTGCCAGTTCCTCGGGCTGGTTTGATTGTGGCACTGTCCATTCCTGGCTTAAAGCTGAAGTTTTTACTTCCATCCTGTTTTCAATCATCTCCTCCAGCGACAGCATTGACAGCGTACTGATATCCCCCAGGGTCCTTATATAACTTTTCTTCTCAATCCCTATAAATTCCGCCATTTCGTCATCGGTGGGACTCCTCCCAAGCTTGCTTTCAAGGTCCCTGTATGCCCCCTCAATCTGCCTGGCTTTTTGTCTCAGCGATCGAGGCGCCCAATCAAACTTCCTTAATTGGTCTATCATAGCGCCCCGTATCCTCATTTGGGCATAGGTCTCGAATTTCACGTTTTTTTCTATATCGTATTTTTCCAGCGCATCCAACAGCCCAAGGATGCCGTAGCTCACCAGGTCATCCATTTCCACGCCGCTTGAGCTTATGGTACTCTTCAGACGCCCTGCTGTTATTCTTACCAACGGTATATAATGGTTGATAAGCAAATTCCTGACTTTCCGGTCACCGCTTTTTTTGTATTCCCTATGCAGTTTCTTTATGTCCATTCTGTAGACCCCCCAACGGGCGTATCATTATCCCCGGGTTCAATAACCGGGAATTCCATTTCTTCAAATCCATCGCTTTCAAACCCATCGCTTCCGTCCTTAAGAATGACTGCTTGGTTTTCCTGGCTTTCCTCTTTATCCGCATCCTTTAACAGGAATAAACATGTACAATAACCCAGCATATAAAAGAATACGACCGATACTGCTGTCCGCAGCAGCGCTGCCGCCGGGGAAATTCCCTTTATTACACACACCACAGCCGATACAATGAATGCGGCAACTGAAAAGTATATGGGCAGTCTCCTTATGTCCTTCATAATGCATCACCTTAAATTACTTTGGTTCCGTGTCCTATGGTCCGAATGCTGAGGGAACCGTCCTGGGAATAAAACTCTATGGTTCTTCCATAGTTTCCTCCCACGTCCTCCGCCACAATTTCCACCCGATGGCGGCCAAGTTCCCGTCTTACCGCTTCCACGTTACGCTCCCCTATCCTTAATAGTTCGTTTGAGGATTTGAAAGAAAACATCTGTGCCCCTCCGGCAATCTTGGCAGTAATGGATTTCCTGTCGGCACCGATGGCCTCCATTTCTTCAATCAGCATATCGATTGCGGTGTCTGCGAATTTGGCCTTGTTTGCATTATTCTTTATCTCTTTGCTTGAGGGCAGCATTATATGTGCCATACCTATGACCTTTTTTTTACTGTCATAAAGGCACACTCCAACGCACGAACCGAGGCCAAGGGTTACCAGTACTGCCGGGTCCTTTGCCGCGCACACCTCCGCTATACCTATCTTTGTCATAACAACCGTCATAGTTATGCTACTCCTAACTTCTCCAGCAGATTTACAAAGGATTCAACATCCGGAATTAAAAGCAGGTTACCCTTAACATGCTTGTTGCCTTCCGAGAAATGAGTTTCTATCAGCATTACACTGTCTCCTATATGACCAAACTGTATAATGGGAACGCTGAGCACCGCCCCCGCCATATCTATGGCCAGGGCCGGAACTGAAACCCTGATATTCATCCCGGTCATTGCGGCCAGCGATGACGTGTAAGACCCCGCCAGGATATTGCCTATCTCCTCCAGCGCGGACAAATCCATCTCATCAAATTCGTCTCCATCCCTGTAGCCCCCCATAAGCATATCCAAAAGTACCTTGGAAGATTCTATCGGAAGAAGGAACATTATATTTCCCGATATGTCTCCCTCCATCCGCAGGTAGATTCCCGTAACCGGCGCTTCGGCTCCCCCGAAAATCTCGGATACTTCCGCCAATTCAAGTATCCTTACCTGCGGAACTTCCATGTTAATCTTTTTGTTCAGCATCTTGGATAGGGCTGTAACGGCATTCCCTGCCCCAATGTTGCCAAGTTCTTTTAGAACATCCAACTGCATGGAATTCAGGTTTTCATAGTTTAGTTCCAATACTTTTCACTCCCGTTCCCTAAGCGGTTCTAAGCAGCTTATTAATGTCCAGTATTACAATTATCCTTTGGTCCAGCCTTGCCACCCCTTCAATAAAGTCGTCATCCTTTGCTCCGGTAGTTGCGAAATCCCTGTCAATCAGTTCCTCGCCGACACTTAACACCTCGGTGGCGGAATCGGCTGTTATTCCCACCACGCAGTCCTCCAGATTTATTATGATTATCCTGCTTTCTTCGTCGAAGGGCTTGGAATTCATGTCCATCCTCTTCCTGGTATCCACGACGGGTATAACCTCTCCCCTTAGGTTTATTACTCCCATTACAAAATACGGGGCTCCCGGAACCCTGGTGATACATGGAATTTTCTCTATTGTATTCACCTTGTTAATATCCACCGCAAACTCCCTGTCGTCTATTTTAAAAATCACAAACTGGTAATCCGCCATCAAAATCACCCCTTATTCACTATAGGAATGGGTTTATATCAAGTATTAATGAAACCTTTCCATCCCCCAGAATGGTTGCCCCGGCAATAAACCTTATACCCGCCAGGTACTTGCCCAGCGACTTAATAACTATCTCCTGCTGACCCAGCAGTTTGTCCACCACCACGCCGGCCAGTTTTTCACCCTTTTTCACCACTACTATGGTCATTTCTTTATCGGAGTCGGCTGTCCTTTCTATGCCCAGTTCCTTGTCCAGCCTTATAAGCGGCAGGATATCCCCCCTCAGCAGCACCACTTCCCTGCTCTGCACGTTTTTTACCACTGACTGCTCCATTGTTATTATTTCCTTTATAGAATTAAGCGGGATAGCATAGGTTTCTTCGCCCACAACCACAAGCAGCGCCTGGATAATGGCCAGCGTCAGCGGCAGCCTAATAATGAATTTGCTTCCCTCCCCCGGTACGCTCTCCACTTCCACCATCCCGCCGAGCGATTCAATCTTTGTTTTGACCACATCCAGCCCGACACCCCTGCCGGACAGGTCGGATACTTTGCCGGCGGTGCTGAAACCGGGGGAAAATATTAGTTCCATCAGTTCATCTTCGGCAAGGTCTTCAACCTGCTGTTGGCTGTATAATCCCGATTTCACAGCCTTATCGGCTATTTTCGCAAGGTCTATTCCCCGGCCGTCGTCGGACACCTCAATTACCACAGTATTCCCGTCATGGAACGCCCTTAGGACTATTTTGCCCTCGGCCGGTTTGCCCTTTCTTCTTCTTTCATCCACCTGTTCAATACCATGGTCTATCGAGTTACGTATAAGGTGTATCAGGGGATCTCCTATTTCATCTATTACCGTTCTGTCCACCTCGGTCTCCACGCCGTACATGTAAAGCTGGGTGTTTTTGCCCAGGTCCTTCGAGAGGTCCCTTACCATCCTAGGGAAACGGTTGAAAACCCTTTCTATGGATACCATCCTTACCTTCATTACGGCATCGTGAAGGTTGGTGATTATCCTTTCGAGGTATTCCAGCGCTTCACCGGTATTGGCTTTGCCGCCGTTTTCTTTGCTTTCCTCCAGCCTGGTTTTAATAATAATCAGCTCGCTGACCAAGTTCATAAGATTGTCAAGCCTGTCTATGTCAACCCGCACCGTTTTCCCGGTTACGTTCTTTATGCCCCGCTCCTTGGAAACGACTGCACCCGCCGGGCTGTCCGCCTGACGGTTTTCCAAGTGAAAATTGTCAATATCCTCCGGCTGTACGGCCTCCTGTACATCCACTTCCTCAATTTCAGAAATGGATAAAAGGCTGTTACAGATTTCATCCATTTCCCTTTGGGTAATCAAGACCAGCTTTATGGTACGGTCGAATTTTTCATCCTCAATATCCTCCACCCCGGGAATGGATTTTATTATATCTCCCTTCTTCTCCAGCGTGTTGAATACTAAGAAGGCCCTTGCGGATTTCAGCATGCAGTTTTTATTAAGCGTCACCCTTATTATGAAGCAGTTAAACCCCTGCTGCTTGGCACTGCCGATCACCAGCGTCTCATGGTCGTTAAGTTCCAATTCCAGCCGGCTTCCGCTTATGCCTTCTGTGTTTGCTGTGCCGTTTTCAGGGCTTAGCTTATTCCTCAATCTAGAAACCAGTGCACCGGTATCCCTGCTCCCCTCGGTCCCCGTCTCCGCGATTTGGTTTACAAACTCCTGCAGCCCATCCAGGCATTCGAACAGAATATCCACCAGTGAAGTATCCACTTCCACTCTCTTTTTTCTTATTTCGTCCAGCAAGTTTTCCATCTGGTGGGTAAGCTCGGCCATTTTCCCAAAGCCCATGGTACCGGCCATACCCTTTAGCGTGTGGGAAACCCTGAAAACCTCGTCCAATAACTCACTATCCTCCGGGCGTTTTTCGAGCTGCAGCAGACAATTGTTCAGGTTTTCCAGGTGCTCGTTTGTTTCCTCTAGAAAAATATCCAGGAACTGATTTGCATCCACCTTACAACACCTCCAGGCTTTTCAAAATTTCCTCGCCAATATCACCAAGGGCAGTCACCTTGTCTACAAAGCCGGTCTTTATGGCACTTCCCGGCATTCCAAATACAATGGAAGTATCCCGGTCCTGGGCAATGGCTATGCAATCCCTTTTTTGTTTCAGCTTCACAATGCCCCTTGACCCGTCGCTGCCCATTCCGGTCAGTATTACGGCAACCACCTTTTCTGCCTCTATGTCACCAAGGGATTCAAACAATGCATCCACCGACGGCCGGTGCCCGGAAACGGCATTCCCCTTGTCCAGGGTTATTTTTATCCCTTCTTCGCTGCCCTTAGAAACCCGCATATGGTAATCCCCCGGGGCAATATAGCAGTATCCCGCCCTGACCGTTTCGTTGTGCTGCGCTTCTTTCACCTTCAACTGGCAGATGGCTTCCAATCTCTCGGCAAGGGACCCGGTAAAACCCGGGGGCATATGCTGCACCACCAGCACGGCACAGTCAATGCTGCCCGGTATGACCTGGAGCACCTGCTGCAGCGCCTTGGGTCCACCGGTGGAGCAGCCTATGGCTATCACGTGTCTTAATACCCGGTCATGCGCAATTTCTCTCCCGGGTAGCTGTATTACCGGCCTTTTTACCGGCATTAGGCCAATAAGCCTCGCAGTGGATGCTATCGCAATTTTTAGATTTAGTTCCCTTTCGAACCGTTCCAGGTCGTTGACCCGGCTTGGGGAGGGCTTTGTTATGAAATCCACCGCTCCGGTTTCCAGGTAACGTATGGTATCCTCGACACCCTTTTTCGTGTAACTGCTTATCATTATCACCGGAACCGGCTTTGTATCCATTATGGCCTTCAGCGCTTCAAAACCGTCCATTCGCGGCATCCGGATATCCATTGTTACTACATCAATATCCCTTTTTTTCAGTATCTCAAGGGCCTGAAGCCCGTCACCGGCCACGGCGGCAACTTCTGTTTTTTCGTTTTTCTCCAGAGCTCTCTTAATAACCCGCTGCATAAAAACTGAATCGTCTACCACCAATACCTTTATCCTGTTCATCGGATCAGCCCTTTTTGTATCATTTTTACTTGTTGTTCAAATATATACCCGATTATTTTTTTTCTTACCTTTTCATCCAGTTCCACGAACTGTACGCCGATTTCGTATGAATATTCCTCGTTGTACACCGCCGCGCTCCTAATAACTTTTGCTTTTATTTTAAAGGCTTTTCCCGACAGCTCCAATTCACAGGTCAGCAGGCTGTCCTTTTTCAAGCCGTGCCCGGATGCCAGTCTCATTCCCCCGGCGCTTATGTCCAGCGAAAGGCATTTTACCGCCTGGGCGCCCTCTTCCCCCTTCGGTTCAATGACTATGTTAACCGGTAAAACCGTATTAAGCCTGTAATATTCTCTGCGCTGGCTTTTAACAGGTTCGGTCAGCGCCTTTACCCTTAGGCTGGGCAGTTTACCGCCGCTTCTTCCCAGTACTTTCGCAGTAAACTCGTACACCCCGTTATACCTGTAATAGGCCAGGCGTACTTCTTTATTAGTCTGGACGGGTACCAGCCTCCCCTCCAGCATGGGCATTGCTATAATAAAAATATTGCCGCCGGGACATTCCATAATTTGGCTTACCATTACGGGACTTCTTTTCCTGTCCCCGGCCAAAACATAAAGATGCAATTTTTCTCCCAAATTCAAAGCTATGTCCAATTCAAGTCCCTCCTGTGTCAGTTAAGGTGCAATTAAGGACTTATATATCCTGCTAAGAAAATTTTTTATCCCTTCGGATTCTACCTGGTATTCGGTGTTGTCCAAAATCCTCGCTGCAATCCGTCCTATCCCCCTTGCAGCGGCGCAATTGGGAAAGGCAACCACAAAAGGCGTCTGCATCCTTATCGCCCTGCCCACCGCCGGGTCCCTTACCAGGTAACCGAGGCCCTTTATCCCGGTACCCAAAAATTTTTCGGCGGCGGTGTTCAATCGCCCAAGAACATCTTCCGCCTCCCGGCGGCCTTCCACCATGTTCAATATCAGCTTTACGCTGCAATTGGCATTGTTTTGGCTTATGACCTTAAGCACCGCGTAAGCGTCGGTTATGGAGGTTGGTTCCGGGCTGGTTACCAGTATTACTTCCCGGGCAGCCAGTACAAAGCTTGTTACGCCGCTGGATATACCCGCACCCGTATCAATCAGTATGAAATCGGCGTAGTTGTCCAGGGCGGACATGGTGCACAATATCCTGTCAAACTCCTGCCTGCCTAGGTCTGCCAATTCTATCATGCCGGTACCGCCCGATATGAACTTAATGCCCGCCGGGCCTTCGACAAGGATATCGGAAAGGTCCAGCTTCGAATTTATCAGGTCATACATGCTGTACTTGGGCACTATTCCCATTATGACCTCAACGTTCGCAAGCCCAAGGTCCCCGTCAATTATCACAACTCGGTATCCGCTGCGGCAAAGCTGGATGGCAAGGTTAACGGTAATGCTCGTCTTGCCCACTCCTCCCTTGCCGCTGGTAACAGCAATCAGCCGGGCCCTATTTTTTGACTTTTGCACTGCCCTGTCCATTATTGAATCGGACTTTTCCCGAAGGCTTCTTACTATCTTTCTGAGCTTATCCGCCTGGTCGGTCGCCGGACTTGTTTTTGCCATTGTGACACCCCCAAGTTACCCGTTTATCTGCCGTTTAGTATTAGCGAAGCAATCCTCTCCCCGTCCACTTTTTCAATATCGTCCGGCACGCTCTGCCCTGTTGTTATGTATGACAGCGGCTTTCCGCCCTTCACCGCAATATTGAGTATTATTCCATTGGATACATTCTCATCCACCTTTGTTATCAAGATCCTGTAGTTCTTAAGGAAACTGTAGCTTGACAAAATCTCCATAATATTCTTGTAATTGGTGGAGGCGCTTATCACCAAGAACAACTGCTGGTCTCCCAAGGCTTTTAGCATCTTATTAAGCTCCATCAGTTTCATTTTATCCCTATAGCTGCTCCCGGCAGTGTCTACAAGTACCAGGTCCATGTCCTTGTACTGCCGCATCGCCTCTTCTATGTCGCTGCTCTGGTATATTACCCTAATGGGCACATCCATTATTTCGCTGTAGGTTTTCAGTTGTTCCACCGCCGCAATCCTGTATGTATCGCAGGTCATAACACCCACTTTCTTCTTCATTATTACAGAATATTGTGCCGCCAGCTTGGCCAGGGTAGTGGTCTTACCCACCCCGGTAGGACCTACGAATACTGCAACGGCCGGTTTCTCGTCGCTTAGCTTAATTGTTTCCACTCTCTTAAAGTAGGACGAGATCTCCTGCTTGAACCTGTAATAAATGTATTCCTGGTCATAGGTAGTATTAAGGTTGATCTTGTTTATTACACCCTCCATGACCATATTTATTACTTCCGGGTCAACCTCGCTTTTTTCCATTGCCGAGTAATAGGGCTCCAGCATATCCGGGATTTCCCGGTCTTTGCTTGACGGTGTAATGCTGTTTGCTATGGTATCCATCGTAGCCTTCAGCCTGTCCAGCTTTTCCTCCAATGCAAGGTAACCGTCATCGGAGTCCTTTAAAGGGATACCGTCTCCCAGGCCCGTTTCGTCGGTGGCCGCCACTATTTCATAGACCGGTTTTTTGAAAAACTTCATCAATCCGCTGCCCGGTCTTATTCTTCTTTGGTTCAGAATAACGGCATTTCTACCCATTTCCTCCCTTACCCTTTGAAGAGTACTTTCCATGTTTTGACCTATGTATCTTTTAACCTTCATTATGCGCTCACCACCCCCATCGATTGAATTTCTATTCCGGGTTCCAGTTCGTTATACGAAAGAACCACCAGTCCCGGTGCAAACTGCTCCGTAAGTTTTTTGAAATACAGCCTTACCACCGGCGATGTAAGGACTATGGGCTGTTCTCCCGTTTGCGTGAATGCATGCAGTTGATTGGAAAGGCTGTTTATCATCTTTTTTGTTACATCCGGGTCAAGGGTAATAAAGCTGCCCTGTTCGGTCTGCTGCACCGAATTAAGTATCTTTTCCTCCAAGCCCTGGTCCAGCGTTACCACCCTGGCCTTCTTGCCGGGCACAAATTTTTTGGATATGGTCCTTGAAAGGGCCTGCCTTACATACTCGGTCAGCATGTCCGGATCGTGCGTGACCGGCGCATAATCAGCCAAGGTTTCAAAAATGGTGACCAGGTCCCTTATGGATACCCCTTCCCTGAGCAGGTTTGCCAACACTTTCTGCACCTCGCCGTAGGTCATTTGCTTGGGTACCAGTTCATCCACAAGGGCAGGATGGTTTTCCTTAAGGTTGTCCACCAGTTTTTTCACTTCCTGCCTGCCCAGCAGTTCATGGATATGGGCTTTTATTGTCTCGGTAAGATGGGTGGAAATCACGGTGGGCGGGTCCACAACAGTATACCCCAGCATCTCCGCCCTGTCCTTTTCCTCCTCCTTAATCCATTTTGCCGGCAGCCCGAAGGCGGGCTCGAGGGTGTCGGTACCTTCGATTTCCCCCGCCGCGGTACCCGGGTCCATAGCCAAGAATCCGTCCATAACCAGCTCCCCTTCCGCTACCTCAATACCCTTTATTTTTATCCTGTATTGGTTTGGACCAAGCTGTATGTTGTCCCGAAGCCTTATAATGGGGACCACCATGCCCAGTTCCAGGGCTATCTGCCTTCTAATCATAACCACCCTGTCCAGCAGGTCTCCTCCCTGGTTGACATCGGCTAAGGGTATTATTGCATAACCAAACTCCACCTCTATCGGGTCCACATGCAATAGGCCCATGACGTTTTCAGGCTTTCTCATTTCCTCAAGCTGCGCCGGATGAATATCCTCCCGTGCAGCCGCTTCCTCCGTCGCTGCCGCCCTTCGAATCGCGTACCCGGAAAACAAAAGCACCACCGCCAGGGTAAAAAGCGGTATCTGCGGCAGCGCGGGTACAACCCCAAGGGCTGCCAGCACCCCCGCTGCAAGAAACATTGCCTTTGGCTGGGCAAACAGTTGGGCGGTAACCTCCCTTCCCAGGTTGGACTCGGATGCGGCCTTGGTCACAATAATGCCTGCCGAGGTGGATATAAGAAGTGCAGGTATCTGGCTCACAAGACCGTCCCCCACCGTCAGCAGAGTATAAGTTGACAGGGCGCTCTGGAATTCCATTCCCCTTTGGACCATGCCAATTATAAGGCCGCCGCATATATTAATAAGGGTTATAATTATTCCTGCAATCGCATCGCCTTTTACAAACTTGCTGGCACCGTCCATGGCACCGTAAAAATCCGCCGCCCTTTCTATATCCTTTCTCCTCTCCTTTGCTTCCATTTCGTTAATAAGCCCGGCGTTAAGGTCGGCGTCAATGGCCATTTGCTTACCCGGCATTGCATCCAATGTAAACCGGGCTGCAACCTCCGCGATTCTTTCGGCACCCTTGGTAATAACTATAAACTGAATAACTATTATAATAAGGAATATTATAAAGCCCACCACCGCGTTTCCGCCTACCACAAATTCTCCAAATGCCCTTATTACCTGCCCCGCGTCCCCGTCCCTAAGTATCAGCCTGGTGGTTGATATGTTAAGCGAAAGCCGCAGTAGCGTGGTTAGCAGCAGGAGGGACGGGAATATCGAAAACTGCAGCGGCTGGTTTATATACATTGAGATAAACAGCATTATCAGCGAAAGGGTAATGTTCGTTGTAAGCAAAAAGTCTATCAATCCCGTTGGCAGTGGTATTATGATCATTATCACTATGGAAACCACCACTACGGCTATAATCATGTCTCCAAACTTCATTTTTGCGACACCTCGCCAGTTTAACCGTTTTTATTCATGCTGTAAACAAACGCCAGGACCTCCGCCACCGCCTGGTAAAGCCGGGGCGGTATAAGCTCGCCAATATCCGTGGTTTCATAAAGGCTCCTTGCCAGTTCCGGGTTTTCCACCATGTATACGCCGTTTTTATCGGCTACTTCCTTAATTTTTTTGGCTATCAGGTCCTTGCCCTTTGCCACCACAAAGGGAGCATTCGCCTTTTCCGGGTCGTATTTCAGCGCCACCGCATAGTGCGTGGGGTTGGTAATCACGACGTCCGCCTTTGCTACCTCGGCCATCATTCTTCTCATGGAAATCTGCCTCTGTTTTTCCCTTATCTTGGACCTTACCTGGGGGTTTCCCTCCAGCTGTTTATACTCTTCCCTTACTTCATGCTTGGTCATCATGATACTTTTTTCATACTCGTACCTTTCATAGAAATAATCCGCCACTGCCAGCACCATCAACACCATGCCGGCATAAATCCCCAACTGCACCAGCGTGGTCCCTATTACCTTTGTAGCCTCTTCCAGGGCCATGTCCAGCAGTCTTGGCAGTTCGGAGTATTTGTCCGCAATGAATTTATATGTAAGGTATCCTACGATACTAATTTTCAAAAATGACTTTATAAACTGTGCAAAGGACCTGCGTGAAAATATTCTTTTGAAACCCTCTGCGGGGTTTATCCTGTTCAAATTTGGCTGTAGCGGCTTCGGAGTAAAAACAAACCCTACCTGAACATAACTTACAACAAGACCGAGACACAGTGCCACTCCTGCCACCGGTGCAACCGCCTTCAGGTACCCGGTAAGACCGACCGTCATAAGTCCTTTGACCCCTGGCTCTGAAAACAAGCCGTCCTCCACTCTCATACTAAGCATGTGTACCGTGTTTGCCTTGAGCATATCAAAAATAAAGGATGCAAATATATACAAAGCTGCAAAGCAGCCTATTAGGACCAGCGCGGAACTGAGCTCCCTGCTCTGGAAAACGTTACCCTTCTCCCGCACGTCCCTTCTTTTTTTTGGTGTAGCTTTTTCGGTTTTTTCCTCGGCAAACAGCTGTAGGTTTATTTGTACATCCATCCGGGAATCCTCCTCCCTTTAAAGCTGCAGCAGGACCCTGTATATGCTGTCTGCAGTATTCCGGAACAAAACCTCTATTATCACCGCAAAGGCCGGTATCATAATCATCAGTATAAACATTCCCAGCAATATCTTAAGGGGCATCCCTACCATGAACACGTTCATCTGCGGCATGGTCCTGGACAAAATCCCCAGCGCGACGTCGGTGAGCATTATTGCCGCCACCACCGGAGCACTTATTTTAAAACCGATAACAAAGGTGTTGTTAAGTATCGACACAAATTCCGCCACCGAAGATGGCGTTATTCTCACCACACCCGCCGGCACCATGTCAAAGCTCCTTGCCAGGGCTGATATGAGCATCAGGTGCCCGTCCATTGTAATAAACAATACCAGCGTAAATATGTACAGGAAATTTCCCATTATCGGAACCTGGGTGTTGCTCTGGGGGTCCAGCACGTTGACTATACCAAACCCGGTTTTCATGTCTATTATTTCGCCTGCAAAGTACAAGGCCGTGAACACAATATAGGTCACCAAGCCAATGATGAGCCCTATTAGCACCTCCTTTGCAATTAAAACCACAAGCTGCAGTAGGGAGCCGGTAAAAACCGGCGTTTCTTTCACCACGTTAAGCAGTATTATGCTCATAAAAAGGGACAGCCCTATCTTAAATGCCGCCGGAATATTGCGCCTGCCGAAAACCGGCGACGCTGTAAAAATAGCCGAGCATCTTGCCAGCAGCAGAAGGAATAATTCAAACTTTTCAACTACTAAAGCCAAGGTATCCATCATACTATCCCTCTAAAACACAAAGGAGTTGATACTGCCAAACAGCCTTATTGTAAAATCAACAATAATCCCCAACATCCACGGTCCGAATACAATCAATGAAAACAGGGCTGCAAGTATTTTCGGTATAAAGGTAAGCGTCGGCTCCTGAATCTGGGTAGTAGCTTGAAATATGCTTACCAACAGCCCTACCAGCAGCGTCAGCCCCAGTACCGGCGCCGAAATAAGCAGTATGGTATAAAGCGCCTCTTGGGCTATATCAAGTACCAGTCCCTCTGCCATGACTTACCCCCTATCTGAACCCGGTTATAAGGGATTGAACCACCAGGTTCCAGCCATCCACCATTATAAACAATAAGATTTTAAAGGGCAGCGATATCAGGACCGGCGGCAGCATCATCATCCCCATCGACATAAGGGTGCTGGCCACCACCATGTCGATTATCAAAAAGGGCACAAACAGCAAAAAACCCATCTGGAATGCCGTTTTTAGCTCGCTCATGATAAAAGCCGGTATTAGGGCTCTGTTTGGCACCTGGTTCACATCCTGCACCCTCTCCTCCCCTGACAGGTTTATAAACAATGCCAGGTCCTTCTGCCTGGTCTGCCGGAGCATGAACTGTCTCAGGGGCTGCATGGCCCTGTCAAGGGCTTCCTGAAAACCTATCTCCTCTTCCATGTACGGCCTAAAGGCCTGCTGGTTCACCTCAGAAATCACCGGTGACATTACAAACAGCGTCAAGAACAATGCAAGGCCTATCAATACCTGGTTCGGAGGTGTCTGCTGAGTTGACAGTGCATTCCGTATAAAGGAAAGTACAATTACTATCCTTGTGAAACTGGTGGTCATAATGAGAATGGCCGGTGCAAGACTCAGCACAGTTAATAGGAACAGTATTTGCAGGCTCAGCGCTACGTCCTCGGGAGTCTCCGCCGGCCGCAGGTCAAGGCCTATCCTGGGTATCGGAATATCCGGTGCCGCTTGGACGTTTGTAGCAGCAATTATAAGCATTAAAATTACCAGTACCGGCAGTAGCAACTTATTCCTATTCATTGTCCATATCATCCCTGTCTCTTGTTTGTTTGCGAAAAAGCTTTAATATCCCGGGTTTCAAACTTTTTTGCCGCCGATAACTGTTTAGGTATCCTTCAAAGGTGCTTTCCGAATGGGCCGGGACCTCCTCAAAACCTTCAAGTCTTTTTATTATCTCAATTCTCCTGCCGGAGCTGGACATAAGTAAATACTCGTCTTTTACCCTGACAATGATAAGAGCCCTTTCGGTGCCCATATACAGGGTGTCCACAATCTTCATGTATTTTCCCGTACCGCCCGGAACCCTTTTGCCCATCATTCTTGTAGCGAAATATGCCAAAGAAATGATTATTCCGAATACCAATAAAAAATATAAGAGCTTAAGCAATATCGAAAAGAATTCACTCATCCGAGCACCGCCTTGTTATAATACCTTGTTTACCGCCTCCAGCACCCTTTCCGGCTGGAAAGGCTTCACAATGAAATCCTTTGCCCCCGCCTGAATGGCTTCTATGACCATCGCCTGCTGTCCCATGGCTGAACACATCACTATGGTTGCCCCGGAATCCACTGCCCGTATTCTTTTTACGGCTTCTATTCCATCCATTTCCGGCATTGTAATATCCATAATTACCAAGTCCGGTTTAAGCTCTGCGTACTTTTCAACAGCCTTTATCCCGTTTTCCGCCTCCCCCACAACCTGGTACCCATTCTTGCTTAAAATATCCTTTATCATCATCCTCATAAAAGCGGCATCATCTACTATCAACACACCCTTTGCCATACCTCGCTATCCTCCTTTTAATGCTCACTTTGAAAAGCTTTCTATTCTTTTGGACTGGTTTACAATATCTGTTATTCTAACTCCAAAGCTTTCGTCAATGACCACCACTTCTCCCTTTGCAATGAATTTTCCATTGACCAAAAGTTCCATCGGTTCTCCTGCCAGCTTGTCCAGCTCTACTATGGTGCCTATTCCAAACTGCAGAATTTCCCTTATCTGTTTCTTGGTCCTGCCCAGTTCCACGGTAATATCAAGCGGCACATCCAAAATAAGGTCTATCTTTTCTTTATCGGCCCGGGCGGGGGCATCTTCAAATTCCATTAGGTTTATAGGCTGTACTTTTACTTCCTGCCCGGCTACAGTATTGCTGCCCTGGCTTGAGGCCTGTACCCCTTCCCGGTCGTCGAGGTTTAAAAGTTCCTGCTCTATCTCCTGTATCTCGTTTTCGACGGCATATTCTTCTTGTTTTGTCTCCTTTGCAATAAGACTCGCCACCATCTCCTTGGAAAAATCAATGGGCAGAAGCTGCATTATTTCGCTGTCTATAAGGTCGCCCACAACCATTTTAAACGAAATCTTTACGAACCTTTCGTTTTGTGAAAAGAACTCAATGCCCTGGTAATCCTGTCCCAGGTCAACAAAGGTGGTTTCCGGCGGTGATATGTGGATGGGCTTGTCCAGCATGGTGGAGAGCGACGTGGATGCCGAACCGATCATCTGGTTCATCGCCTCGCTCACCGCGCTTATGGTCATCTCACCGATTTCTTTGGCAGGGTTTGTGCCATCTCCGTCCATCATCAGGTCCGCTATAACCTTGGCATCGTTTTCTTTCAAGAGCAGCAGGTTTGTTCCCTTTATGCCCTCGGTAAACCGAATATTGACGGCCAAAAATGGTATTGGATAGTCCTCTGCTATTCGTTCGGCATTTATAATTTCCACGCAGGGAGTTGTAATGGTTACCCTGTTTCTAAGCAGTGTGTAAAGCGTGGTGGCGGAAGTCCCCATGCTTATATTGCCTATTTCCCCCAGCGCATCAATCTCCTCCGGGGTCAAAGGCTGGGGCTCCTTGGTAGAAGTTTTTTTTAGCAATGCATCAACCTCTTCCTGGGAGAGCATTTCATTCATTTTCTTCAACTCCTCTTCTTTCAATATCGATTACCTTAACCGCAATCCTGTTTTTCCTAATCCCCGGTTTCACCCCAAATACATGCTTGTTACCCACATACATGTCCAGCGGCTGGTCGCACTGCCGGTTAAGTCTCAGCACATCCCCCGGCTGGAGCTGGCAAAACTCCTCAACCGTTATGGTACATTCCCCCAGTATAACCCTTAATAAGACACTGGCGTTTTCCACTCTTTTCTCCAGCAGTGCGGTATCCCCCTGGCTTCTTTTATCACCGGAAGAAGTAAACCAAAACCTGGTGGATATTTTGTTTACTATGGGTTCCACCGACAAGTGAGGGATGGCAATATTGAACATCCCTTCAGCTTCGGCAATCTTTACCCGCATTGTTATTAAAGCAATTATTTCATTGGGCGACATTATCTGGATAAACTGCGAGTTTGTTTCGAGTTTCGTGACTCTTGGGTTCATTTCGATCACGTTTCTCCAGGGCTCAACCAGCAAGCCCACAGCTTTGTCCAACAGGTTGCGCATTATTGTTTCTTCAATCTCGGTGAAGTTCCGCACCTTCATGTCGCCGTTCCCGGTTCCCCCCAGTATTCTGTCAATTATTGCATAGGTAAGGGAAGGGCTGACCTCAAATATTATACTGCCGTTCAGCGGGCTAGCATCGCACAGCGCCAGTATGGTTGGGTTTGACAGGGAATTGGTAAACTCGTAATAGGTAAGCTGTTCCACCGTTATCCAATCAATGGTCACATAACTCCTCAAATACCCCGACAAAAAGGTGGAAATCAACCTGGCGTAGTTTTCATGTATCATTTCAAGGGTCCGGAGCTGGTCCTTGGCAAACTTGTTTGGCCGTTTGAAGTCGTACTTTTTAACCCGTCTTTCGGCGGTATCCTGAACCACTTCCTGTACGTCCAGCTCCCCGGTACTGAGCGCCTTTAACAGGTCGTCAATCTCCGACTGAGTAAGAACGTCCGGCATTGCCCTCCCCCCTTTACTGCGTAACTATTTCATCTATGTATACGCTTATTATGCTGGACTGTCCATACAAAGCACGGTAACAGTTAAGTATCTCCCTTTCAAGGGATTTCTTGCCCGACGTTCCTTCAACGTCCTCCCAGGTCTTGTCCCGCAGGATGTCCAGCACTTTGCTTCTTGCTTCCGGGTCCCTCATTTCTATGATTTCAAGAAGTCTCTTATCCTCTACCACTTCCAAATAAATGTTCATGGAAATAATGCTCCTTGTGCCTTTCAGGTTGGTCTGGAATTTGTCGCTGGCCGGTATTATCACCGTTTTGGTTTCTTCTGCTTTGCCGCCTTCTCTTTTGTCCATCATACTGCCCGTTACAATAAATACTGCCGCAAAAACCAAGGCCACCATTACCAGGAAAGCCAATATAATTATCAAAATCTTTTTACCTTTCATATCGCCACCTCATTTTATAAAGGTTCATTAAGTTCAAAGCTTTTTCTTAGAATCACAACGTCCACCCTTCTGTTTTTCTGCCTGTTTTCTGCGGTATCGTTGTCGGCAATGGGGTGGTATTCACTATACCCGGCAGCAGAAAGCCTTGTCGGGGCAATCCCCACCCTTTCGATAAAAAACTTAACCACATTTACAGCCCTGGCGGTTGACAGTTCCCAGTTGGAAGGGTAAAGCAGCGAATGCATCGGCACATTGTCTGTATGTCCTTCCACCCTTATGGCCCTGTCGTTTTGCTTCAAAATCTCTCCGATGCTTTGTACTATGGGCTCCCCGTCCTTCCTAATGACCGCCTTGCCCGAGTCGAACAATACCTGGTCCTTGAACCGGATGAGCAGTCCCCTTTCCTCCACTCCCAAAACAACCGTACCTTCAAGGTTGTTCTGTTGTATGTATTCATCAAGCTGGCGGTACAGCCATTCCATGCTTTCCGCCTCTTCTTGCTCCCTAAGCAGCCTGTTGCTCTGCAAGGCCTGGCTTATGTACTGGTCCTCGTCTATGGTTTTACCGCTGTCCAGAACACCCAGCGAACCCTGTAACGACCTGATGATGGCATCGAATTTCTTCGCGTCAATTACTGAGAAGGAAAACAGCAGTACAAAGAAGCAAAGCAGCAGCGTAACAAGGTCGCTGTATGTAGTCATCCATTCGCTGACACCGGAACCCCCAGCCCCGTCTCTACTTCGCCGCGCTCGCATAGGCTTCCTCCCCGCTTTCCTTCTCCTTTTCCTTTTCCTTCTTTGACTTTTCCCTTAACTTGGGCGACAGGAATGCTATCAGTTTTTCCTCTATTATCCTCGGGTTTTCTCCCGCCTGTATCGAAAGCATTCCTTCCACCAGTATTTCTTTAAGAAGTATTTCCTCCTTGCTTCTCAGCTTAAGTTTTCGTGCCATGGGCAGGAAGAACAAATATGCCATAATGGCACCGTAAAAGGTGGTAATTAGAGCAACTGCCATATTAGGCCCTACGGAGGAAGGGTCATCCAGGGTTCTAAGCATATTGATAAGGCCTATGAGGGTCCCTATCATCCCAAAGGCAGGAGATATGGCCCCCATGGTCTCAAACAGGCTCTGGCCGGTACTATGCCTTTCCTCCAGGAAGGACAGCTCGGTCTCGAGGATGTTCCTTACCAGCTCCGGGTCGGTACCGTCCACTATTAGAA
>DASRVG010000074.1:0-14914 GCA_035655175.1 Clostridia bacterium
ATATCCGCTCCAAGCGATACCAGGACTTCGCACATTATCTCCACGTCGTCCAGCATCGGGGTTTCATCCAGTATACACCTGTCGCTTGATAAAAGGCTTGCAGCTATGATTGGCAGTACTGCGTTTTTTGCGCCGCTTATCCTAACAGTTCCCTTCAGCGGGGGCCCGGTCTCTACTACTAATTTTGGCAATTTGCATCCTCCCGTTCTGTTAAACCGCTTAGTATTCCAGGGATATGACCGGAGAACCAAGCCATATGTAGGTCTTGCCTTCAAAGGAATTGTACCTCATCGCAACATTCAGGTTTACCCTGTTTTCCCCCATTTCAACGTAGCGGCCAATATCGGGCGTATAGGCGGATACGCTGACAAACTCGTCATATACGGCCCTTTCCACCTCCGATGCGCCGGCCGACTGTAAAATGGAACCTATGATTGCCTCGATGCTGTCCCGGGGAACTCTTTCGGCGTAACTGCCCACTATGCAGCAGTTGGTGCGGGCCCCTTCCATATAACCCTCCACCAGGTCTTTCACTTTTCTTTCGATATGCGGCAGTTCTTCCAGGTCGCTGCCCAGGGCGACGTCAACCACTATGTTGCTCTCAAAGCCGCCCGGCCCGTCTTCAATGCCTGTAAAGTCCATCGAATGCACAATTATCACGACGCTGTACCCTTTTTCATTTTTCCCGATGACCGAAAGCTGGTTGTAATCTTCGCTGAAGTTTTCCACCCTTTCGGCTTGTTCATAGTCAAGGTCCAGCCCTTCGGCAAGGGACTTAACCATTTCGACAACCTCATCCTTGTCCAGGAAAACATCCGTCGCCGAAGCATATGCATTGATATTGGTCTCCACTACGGCAGCCCCGGAACAGCCAAAGGCCTTGACAAGCATGTCCCCGCCCCCCGCCTGGGTCCGGAACACGCTGACCGCGTTGGAAAATATGAATACAGCACATAAAAAAACCAATAACACCGCAGCAAAAATTACTTTTCTTTTCAAAGCATCCACCTCCCGGGATTTAAGCCTTTTCGATTATTGCCCAAACCCGGGAAAATATACCGCCCATCGCACGCCGCTTTTAGGTCTTCGTTTATACTAGTATTTCATAATAGATTTCTTCCATATACCACATTTGCTATTGTAAAACTTGCCTGTTCGGGCATGAGTTTCCCACAATCATTTTATGCAAAATAAAAAAAACCGGCTATTTTTTACCGGTAATTTTACTCGCTTGATGGTAAAGGTTTCTGAAGGATGTTAGAATACCAATGGTTATTGATACAACCAGCAGTACTCCCCCGGTACCCAGCCGGCGGTCAAGGTATCTTCCCGCAAGCACCCCAAAAACAACCGGCAGCGCCATGGAAAGCCCCAGCCGCAGTATTAGGCCCACATACTTAAGGGGCGTTATATCCTTTCTCTTCATACTCCCACCCCGCATAGACAGGGACAGACAAGGGGACGGTTCCCTTGTCTATCCCTACGCAGACACAAGAACCGTCCCCCTGTCTATACTTTATTATTTTTCCATCATCATGTCTTTGACCTTCATCAGTCGGGTAACGTTGCCCCTCTCGTTCTCGTCCAGCTTCATCGTGATGTATTTTATCTTCTCCGCCATCGATGGTATCATTACATACTCCAGCGCGTTCACCCTGCGCCGGGTCTTTTCTATCTCAATGGCCATAAGCCGGCAGCCCTTCTCCAGCTCCGCCAGCTTGAGAAGCTTTGGCAGTATCCCCGCCAAAATTGAAATGGAACGGTCCAGCTCTGCGGAGGTGTCGGCGAAACCGTAGGCAAAGGGGCTTTTCCCATTCTCGTCGTTCTCGCCGCCTCCGGAGACTATATCTATATCCGGAATGCGCACGCTCATCACGTTCCTCTGGGCCACCTTGATATCCACCTTGCCCACCGGGTACATGAGGCTCTCCTCCAGTACCTGGTCCGACATAAGGGTCCTGGCCATTACAAAGTGTCCAAAGGCATCTTGAAGCTCCTTCTCCACTTCCTCCCGGAGGCTCTTGTTCTCCTTCACCATATCGATGAATTTCTTGATAAGCTCGTCCTGTTTGTCCTTCAAGAGCTTATGGCCTCTTCTCGCAACCACAATTCTTTTCTTGAGCTTTGAAAGCTCCATCCGGGTTGGATTGACTCGTATTTCCACGGCCTACAACTCCTTTTTCTCGGGCAGGTATTTGTCAAGGTACTCGTCCCTGATTCGTTTAAGCTCCGCCCTGGGCAGTATGGCTAAAAGGTCCCAGCCTATCTGCAGCGTTTCCTCTATGGAGCGGTTTTCGTATTCACCCTGGGAAACGTACCTCTTCTCGAACTCATCGGCAAATTTCGCAAACAACTTGTCGGTATCGCTGAGGGCCGCCTCGCCGAGGATTACCGCAAGCTCCTTGGCTTCCTTACCCCTCGCGTAGGCTGCAAACAGCTGGTTCATGGTATCGGCGTGGTCTTCCCTGGTCTTGCCCTTGCCGATACCCTTGTCCTTAAGCCGGGACAGCGACGGCAGAACGTCTATGGGCGGCATGACGCCCTTGCGGTACAGTTCCCTGCTTAGGATTACCTGTCCCTCGGTAATATATCCGGTAAGGTCGGGTATCGGGTGGGTCTTGTCGTCTTCCGGCATGGTCAGTATCGGTATCTGGGTGACCGAGCCTTCCGCGCCTATAAGCCTTCCGGCCCTCTCGTAAATGGTAGATAGGTCGGTATACATGTAACCGGGATAACCCCTTCTGCCGGGTATCTCCTTACGGGCCGCCGATATCTCCCTAAGGGCCTCGCAGTAGTTGGTTATATCGGTCAGTATTACCAGGACGTGCATGTTTTTCTCATAGGCCAGGTATTCCGCCGCGGTAAGCGCCATCCTGGGCGTCGCGATACGCTCTATGGCCGGGTCGTTGGCCAGGTTTATGAACAGTACCGAACGGTCTATGGCCCCTGTTCTTGTGAAGTCCTCTATAAAGTAGTTGGCCTCCTCAAAGGTAATACCTATGGCCGCGAACACAACGGCGAACTTGCTCTCGGTGCCCAGCACCCTCGCCTGACGGGCTATCTGCGCCGCAAGCTGCGAGTGGGGAAGACCCGAACCGGAGAATATGGGCAGTTTCTGTCCCCTAACCAGCGTATTAAGCCCGTCTATTGCCGATACACCGGTCTGTATGAATTCCGAGGGATAGTCCCTGGCGGTGGGGTTTATCGGCGCGCCGTTTATGTCAAGCCTTTTTTCGGGTATAATCTTCGGCCCGTTGTCGCGTGGCCTTCCGAAACCGTCGAATACACGGCCCAGTATATCCAGTGATACCGGCAGCTCTATTCCCTTGCCCAGGAACCTTACCTTGCACTCGTTGGCGTTAATACCGGAGGAACCCTCGAACAGCTGTATTAGGGCCTTGTCGCCGTTTACCTCCAGCACCTTACCCCTTCGGAGCTCACCGCCCTTAAGTTCTATCTCCACCAGTTCGTCGTAACGGGCTCCGTCCACCCCGTCAACCAGCATAAGCGGACCCGCCACTTCCCTAACGGTTCTGTATTCCTTAAGCACTCAGCCCACCCCCTTCTTCCGAAACCAGGCTTTCCAGTGCCTTCTTTACCTCGTCCTTGACAGCCTCTATCTTGTCCATCTCGTCTTCCCTGTAGTATTTCATCCTGGATATCCTCTCCCTCACCGGGTGGGTCTCCACGTCCTTGAAGGAAGCACCGGCTTCCATGGCCTTTTCCGCCTCGTGGTAGAACACCAGGATGGTCTTTAGCATTTCGAACTGTTTTTTGAGCGACGCATAGGTGTCCACCTCGTGGAACGCGTTCTGGTGCAGGAAGTCCTCCCTGATGGACTTGGCTACCTCCAGTACCAGCCTGTCCTTGACCGACAGCGCGTCTATACCCACCAGCCGCACTATCTCCTGCAGCTCCGACTCAACCTGCAACAGTCTCATTGCTTCGGCACGCAGTTCGCCCCATTCGGGGTTTACGTTTTCCTTCAGCCAGCCCTCCAGCGTATCCAGGTAAAGCGAGTAGCTGGTAAGCCAGTTTATCGCCGGGAAGTGACGGCTGTACGCAAGGGATGCGTCCAGTGCCCAGAACACCTTTACAACACGCAGCGTCCCCTGGGTAACCGGCTCGGACAGGTCGCCGCCGGGGGGTGATACCGCTCCTACGGCGGTTACCGAGCCCTCACGGTGCCGGCTCCCGGCGCATACAACCCTTCCGGCACGCTCGTAGAACTCGGCGATACGGGATGCCAGGTATGCCGGGTAACCCTCTTCGCCGGGCATCTCCTCAAGACGGCCGGACATTTCCCTTAGGGCCTCCGCCCACCTTGACGTGGAGTCCGCCATCAGGGCGACGCTGTAGCCCATGTCCCTGAAGTACTCGGCAATGGTTATGCCGGTGTATATCGATGCCTCCCTAGCCGCAACCGGCATGTTGGAGGTGTTGGCTATAAGCACGGTACGCTTCATGAGCGGCTCGCCCGACTTCGGGTCCACAAGCTCCGGGAACTCCATCAACACGTCGGTCATTTCGTTCCCGCGCTCGCCGCAGCCGATGTACACAACAATGTCCGCTTCCGCCCACTTGGCCAGCTGGTGCTGCACCACCGTTTTACCGCTGCCAAAGGGCCCCGGGATGCATGCAACCCCGCCCTTTGCCACCGGGAAGAACATGTCTATAACCCTCTGGCCGGTGGTCATGGCCTGGACGGGGGGCAGTTTCTCCTTGTAGGGCCTTATCTTTCTTACCGGCCACTTCTGCAGCATCTGCACCTCTTTGACCCCGTCCTCCGTTTCAATCTCGGCAATTGTATCCACAATGGTGGCCGGGCCTGAGTTTATTTTCTTGATTTTACCCTTTATGCCGTGGGGGACCATTATCCGGTTCTCCACCAGTATGGTTTCCTGGACAACCCCCAGTATGTCCCCGCCGGTTACCTCGTCCCCGACCTTTGCGGTGGGTACGAAGTCCCATTTCTTTTCATGGTCCAGGGCCGGGACTTCAACACCCCTGGTGATATACGCCCCGACCTTTTCCTTGATAAGGTCCAGCGGCCTCTGTATACCGTCAAAGATACCTTCCATCATACCGGGAGCCAGTTCAACGCTTAGCGGGGCTCCGGTGCCCTCTACCGGGTCTCCCGGGCTTAGGCCCGCGGTTTCCTCGTAAACCTGTATCGAGGCCACACCGCTTCTCAGCTCTATTATCTCCCCTATCAGGCGCTGCCTACCAACCCTTACAACGTCAAACATCTTGGCGTCTTCGAGGCCTTCAGCCATTACCAGGGGACCGGAAACTTTGGTTATTCTACCTTGTTTCAATTCTCTTCTCCCTCTCTTTCGAAGAATATATCCACTCCTATGGCCCTTTCAACGGATTCTCTTATCCTCTTCAGCCCTACACCAAGAGAACCCTGGTTGTTGGGTATCGGTATTATGGCAGGAAGGACTTCGTTTTCGTATTCGCCTATCATATCATCAATCTGGACGGATACCTGCTCGGTTACAAATATAACCGCGTACTTTTCCCTCGCCATCGCCCTTAGGGCCTTCTTTGCTTCCTCGGGGTTTACAACCGGGAAGATGTCCACGCCGAGGGCTTTGAAAGCAAGCACCGTATCCCTGTCTCCTATAACTCCTACCCTATACATATAGATCACGCAACCTTTCCCGCAGAGTGTCCGCCGGTATCCTGTTTATCTTCCCCACCATAATCATCCTTATCACCCGGACCTCGTTCTCCTTGGCCCTTAGATACCCGATTATGGGCAGAACACCGAAGGCTGCGTACTTGCCCTTTTTAGCCATATTAAGGAGTAAATCATCCGACATTTTTTCTAGCACGGTGGAGCTGCCGGTGTCTATCCATGCCCCGATGCCTTCAACCGCCACCCTGTCATACCTGGTGGAAGATAATCTATCGGCAAAGCTGCCCTCCGGCTCTCCCATGGCACCAATAAATACCGACCGGTCCAGGAAGCCGCCGTCTATGAGCGCCATCTCCAGCAGCCTTACGCTTTCGCCCATCTTCCTTACCCGAAGCAGCGTGTTGATATTTAAAAGGTCAATCTCGGTTTTCACAAGGTCAATAAGGTCTTCATCCCCTATTTCGACCGCCAGTTCGTGGATGTAATTATAAAGTCCGCGGTCCAGCATCAAGTCTACTCTCCTTGGATCGCCGTTCAGCTCAAAGTCGGTGGAAGCCTTTTCATAGGCGTCCCTGATATGTGGGTTAAACCCCGTCATGTTCTTGTCGTCCACCGCCTTGCGCAGCGCCTCCACGCCTATTGACCCGGTATGGGAGAGGATGGACCTGTAGTCTTCGCCGAGATATTTTTCCTTCATGAGCACCTTGAGGTTGTGGAAATCGTATTTCAGCCTGGAAATGAGTGTAAACCTCAGGTCCCCGGTGGAATCGTCTATTACCTTGTATGCCGCCCTTAAACCCTGGTCAAGGGCCTTCTCAAAGTCGTATACGTTATCCACCTCTCCGAAATAGTTACCGTAATCGGTTTCCCCGAGGATTTTGAGGGCTTCTTCCGGAGTCGGGGCTTCCAGCATCCTGTCCACCGTACTTCTGGAAAGGAGGTTGTTTTCCAGGGCCCTTACCCTGGCGACTGCGTATAGGTACATCTTATCCCTCATTGGGGTCCCTCCTTACTGTTGGAAAAGGATATCCGCGATTTCGCTCTCTACTTTCTCCCTCTCCATCCTGAGTAATGTTTCAAAGGAGTTGTTTATTTCCACTCCATCAACTTTCACTATAAAACCGCCCTGTATGCCGCGGTCTTCATCCGACAGCTTCAGTTCAAAACCAACTTTATCGTTTATCCTCTTCAAAAGGCCCTTTTGGAATTTCTCCCTGTCCTTAAGCGGAACAATCAGTTCCTCCCCGCCTTTTATACCAACGCTGCCAAGGGCCGTAACTATCATGGCGGCGTATTTTTCCTCCGGGAGGTTGTTAAGCTTTACAAGGGCTTTGTCGAAGGCCTGGTCTATAATGGATTGTTTTGCTTCCAGGCTTTGTTTTTTAAGCTCCAGCTCCGCCATGGACAGCATCCTTTTCTGGGCCTCCTGGGCTTCTACTTCCGCTCTTTCAAAGCGGTTCTTGGTTAATTCCTCCGCCCTTTTTTCGGCCTGACTCTCCATTTCCTTAACCTTGTCTTCGGCTTCCTTTATAATAGCTTCCGCCTGTGTCCTTGCTTCCGCCAATATGCTTTCTCTAATCCTCTCCATTCCCTCCATTTAGGACACTCCCTTAAATATTGATTCCGAATATCATAAGGATCGATGCAAGAAGCGCCAGCACGGCATAGGTCTCAACCATCGCGGCGTAGGTTATACCCTTTGCAAGCTCCTCGGGCCTTTTGGCAACAACCCCCATGCCCGATGCCGCAGCCTTACCCTGGGCAATGGCCGAGAAAAGTCCCACAAAGGCTATCGGAAGCGCCGCAGCAAGGATAAGAAGGCCGCTTGTGGTTGAAACATCAGCAATATTCCCACCGATAAGTCCTATTTTTTGCATTATTACAAATCCCGTCAGTAGACCATATATACCCTGTGTTCCCGGCAGCGCCTGCAGCAGCAGCGTCTGGCCGAACTTGCTCGGGTCCTCGGTAACAACGCCCGCAGCGGCCTGACCCGCTATCCCAACTCCTATCGCGGAGCCTATGCCCGCCAGAAGCACTGCAAGGGCCGCACCTAAAACCGACAGAAACTGACCTTGGGTTAATGCTAGTTTAAGTTCCAATACTTCCATTAAAACTCCTCCTCACTCTTTAAGTTGGTATATTTTGTTTTCACCATAAAAGGATTGAAAGTTCTCCCGCCGCCTTCGTAAAACTTGCCAAAGAACTCAACGTACTGCAGACGGCTGGAATGAACGTATGCTCCCAAAGCGTTTATTGCTATATTGAATACATGCCCTATAATCAGCGCAACCGACATAAGCACATAGCCTATAATACCTCCGCCAAGCATCTTGGCCATTGTATTTATTACCATGGCTATAACTCCTGTGGCAAGACCAAGGGCAAGTATCCTCGAATAGGAAAGTACATCGCTCAAGTATCCCGTAATGTCATACAGGCTCAAGATTCCCGATGTAAGCTTGCCAAAGATGTTCTTCTTGCTTCGGCCCTGGGTAAGCACAAGGCCTACGGCTCCCACTGCCGATATTACCTTCGCCACTCCCCCCAACTGCGGGAATGCAAACATGATAAGGCCTACAAGCAGTACCGCCCAAAGACCCTGGTCGAATACCGCATCCAGCACGTTACCGGATTTAATGTTCTTGTACGCGGCGGCTCCAAGGCCGACAAAGATTTGTATTATTCCCAGTACAAAGCTGACCAGAAGAAGGCTCATAGGGTCGTCCAGCGGGTTCATCCAAAGCGGCCGTGCCTTGAAAAGGTCGCCAAACCAGCCGCCGAACATGGCTCCCCAGAAAACGGTGGAAATACCGCCCAGGGTAATAAGCCCCATGAGTTTTTTGAGTATTCCCTTGGGTTTAAGGGTCTTGAGCGCCCAAAGCCCCAAAAGTGTCAGTACAATTCCGTACCCTGCATCGCTAATCATCATACCGAAGAATATAAAGTAAAATATTGAAACCAGCTTATTGGGGTCAAAGTCACCTTTGCCCGGGGGGCTGTACAAATCGGTAATCATCTCGAAGGGTTCCACCAGGGCCGGGTTTTTGAGCACCACCGGCACATCGTCCTCTTCGCCGGGATCGCTGAAAGTGATGTAGGCTTCGGGAAGCCTCTTCAGAACGGCCTTTTCTATCCTTTCCATATCCGGTTTCGCAACCCAGCCTTCCATGTAGAAGGTTTCCCTGGTGTTGCCGGCGGTCCTTGCAACGCTTGCCCTACTCGAAACCAGGTTGTAGTAGTCATACACCACTTCCAGGTTGGGCCTTTGCTCCGAAAGCCCGGCGGCTTTTTCCGCTATTTGCCGCCTTATATCTTCAAACTCTTTTTGCTTCTTGGCCGCCTGCTCTATCGCTTGGGCCGGCGTACCCTCCACCGGGGGCAGGTCAATCTTGCTCCATGAATTGTCCTTTAGTATTTCCGAAACCTGCTGCTCCATGGACTTTCTATATACAAGCATCACGTAGGCAAGCTCCCTGTCGGTGCTTACCACTTGAAGTGAACTCTCGGGCACCTTTTCGTTAAGCTGTGCCTTAACCGAATCCACCGCGTCTGCTGGCAGGCTGCCGGTGAAAAGGGCCACTTTTTCGGTGGATTTTATCTCCTGCACAGGAATGTCCAGCCCCTCCCAGGGCTTGAGAAGCTCCACTGTGCTTAGAAGCCTCATTTCCTCGCTCCTTAGAGCGTTAAGCCTCGCCTCGAGGTCCCTGCACTCTTTAACCGCCGCCCACAGCTCTTCCGAGCGGGACAGCTTTTCCATGGCAACCTCGTCTAAAACTTCCTTTTCGGCAAACAATGACTTTTTGACGGGAACATACTTTGCCAGAAACTCCAACGCAAACTGCACTTCTCCCAGCTTGCCCTGTATCTCGTTAAGTTCCCTGGCGCTCTCATGGGTTTCAAAAAGCTTACTCCATTCCTCCTGGGGTATCTTGTCCCTTATGTCTATTATCTCAGCCTTTCCCAGCTTCTGCAGAATCTCAACAAGCTTACCCTTATCCCTTCGGAGAGCAATAACCGACATCTTTTTCACATCAACTTTCGCCATACTGTGTCACTATCCTCTCCACAATAAAATCAACAGCACGGTCCATATTCCTAGCGGCCGACTGCTCAAGGAAGCTGCCTTCCTCCCTGTACCTTTCCTTAAGCTTATCTACCTCCTCCTCGCAGGACTTCCTGGCCTCATCCACCATATGGCGGCTTTTATCCTCGGCCTCCATCCGGGCCTTTTCAATGATGGCATCGGCCTTTTCCCTGCCATCCTTCATCATCTGGGCGGCCTTCTTCCTGGCCTCTGCAACCATCAAAGCCGCTTCCCTTTCAGCGTCCTTGATGTTTTCTATTGCCTGGTATGCCAACGGATGCTCACCACCTCTCTGCGATACATGGGAATGATTCTCCAATGTACCTTTATTATACAATAAAATTTTACATATTAAAAATTACAGCATGAAATAAGGGACGAAGGCCCCCCATTTACACATACATGTATACATTCTACACAATGCTTAAAATTCCTGTCAAACATTTATCGAAAAATTGTATTACCGTTTATTATTTTGTAATCTTTTTTGAGGTTTTTGATAGGAATGCTTTCCGGGTTATTTCCCCGCTGCCGGGCAGAAGTCCTCCGGCGGGTTTTCGTTTATGCCGAAGAAATAAAGCAGCGCGTCCACGATTCTTTGGGATGCCTTTCCGTCACCGTAGGGGTTTACCGCGTGGGCCATTTTATTGTACAGGCCCTGGTCCTCCAGCAGCCGCGACGCCTCCTCAAACACCCGCTCTCTTTTCACGCCGGCCAGCCTTACGGTGCCCGCTTGCACCGCCTCCGGCCTCTCGGTGACCTCCCGCAGCACCAGCACCGGCTTGCCCAGCGACGGCGCCTCTTCCTGGATGCCGCCGGAATCCGTCATAACCAGGTAGCACCTTCCCATGAGGTTGGCAAAGGGGAGATAATCCAGCGGCTCTATGAGGTGTATCCGCTCCCTGCCGCCCAGGATGCCCCGGGCGGTGTCAAGCACTGCGGGATTCCTGTGCACCGGGTACACCACTTCAACGTCGCTATATGCGGATACAATGTCCGCCACCGCTCTGAAAATTTCCGCCATGGGCTCCCCGATGTTTTCCCGCCGGTGGCATGTTAAAAGAATACCTCTCTTTGAGCCAAAGTCAATGTCCCTAAGGGGCCGGCTGGAAAAACGGTAATCGCTGTCCACCACCTGCATCAGCGCGTCAATTACGGTATTCCCGGTAACCACTATGGACTTTTCGGGTACGTTTTCCTTCAAAAGGTTTTCCCTGGCCCCGGAAGTAGGCGCAAAATGCATGTCGGACAGCGTGCCGGTCAGCCTGCGGTTTATTTCCTCCGGGAAAGGCGAATACCGGTTTAGGGTCCTAAGCCCCGCCTCCACGTGCCCCACCCTTATTTGACGGTAAAAACCGGCCAGGCTTCCGGCAAAGGTGGTGGTAGTATCACCGTGAACCAGAAGCGCATCCGGTTTTACTTCGTCCAATACCCTCTCCAGGCCGGTAAGGGCTCTCACCGTAATGTCGGTAAGGGTCTGCCGCTTACGCATTATGTCCAGGTCATAGTCCGGGACAATGCCAAAAAGCTCCAGAACCTGGTCCAGCATCTCCCTGTGCTGGGCGGTAACGCATACAACCGTCTCAATACGCCCGCAGCCCCTCATTGCCTTCACAAGGGGCGCCATCTTTATCGCCTCCGGCCTTGTACCGAAAACCGTCATTACCCTTATCCTGTTCATGCTCCGCCTCCTTATTCTATGAAAGCTGGCCCCCGCCGGTTTATCACCGGTATAGCTAAAAAGCCGGGTTAATCCCCGGCTTATTGGTCAAGCTTTCTTTTGTGCTCGGGCTCCTGGAACCCCATCTGGGTCATGACCAGCACCATGGTTGCAATGACAAACCCCACCACCGCTATGGACTTGACGGGATTGTCCTGGGTAATCACTATGGCCCCCAGCCCCAGGAATGCGCTCACCGCGTAAAGGGTGAACACCACCTGCCTCTGCGACAGCCCAAGGGCCAGCAGCCTGTGATGCAGGTGACCCCTGTCCGCCTCCATGATGGGCTTGCCGTTTACCGCCCGCCTTATTATCGCAAAGGCTGTATCGAAAATGGGCAGGCCCAGCGCCAGTATCGGTATCGCTATGGCCAGCGTGGCAGCCCCTTTTATCGCACCCTCTATGGATATGGCCGCCAGCACGAAACCAAGGAAGGTGGAGCCGGTATCCCCCATAAAAATTTTAGCGGGGTTGAAATTGTACGGCAAAAACCCAATGGCCGCTCCGGCCAGCGCCGCCGTGTATATCACCACAACCGGGTGCCCGTTCATTACCGATACCGCAAGCAGCGTAAGGGACGCTATGGAAGCTATTCCCGCCGCCAGGCCGTCCAGCCCGTCAATCAGGTTCAGCGTATTTGTAACTCCCACCACCCAGAATATGGTTATGGGATAACTGAAATAGGACAGGTACGCCATGCCGTCCACGTTGTCGAAGGGATTTGTAACCCATTCCACCCTGACGCCGCTGGCAACCAGTATAACCGCCGCGGCTACCTGCACCAAAAGCTTCAGTTTTGAAGGAAGCGGCCTGATATCGTCCACCACGCCGAGTATAACAATCACGGTGGCCCCCGCCAGTATGCCGAACATTTTGGGACTGTAGGGGACCAATGCGAGAATAACCGCCACAAAGGCTATATAAATAGCCAAGCCGCCCAGCCTGGGAATCGGCTTGTCATGCACGCGCCTGTCGTCTTTAGGCACGTCTATGGCTCCGATTTTTAATGCCAGTTTTTTTATGAAAGGTGTTGTTATAAATGAAACCGTCAAAGCGGCCAAAAAGGCTATAATGTATCTTTCCACTTGAATGCGCCCCCTCAATATCAGTCCTATTGTTAATTCTAGAGCAACAGGACAAGACTGTCAACACGGAGGCACAAATTGTAAACAAAATTTAATTTTTCCTTTACTTGGTGCCGAACAGCCTGTCGCCGGCGTCGCCCAGTCCCGGAACGATATAGGCGTGGTCGTTCAGGTACTCGTCCACCGCGGCGGTATAAATATCCACGTCGGGATGGGCCGAGCAAACCGCATCAATTCCCTCCGGGGCCGCTATAAGGCACATCAGCTTTATGCTTTTTGCTCCCCTTTCCTTGAGGAATTGTATACCGGCACAGGCGGAACCGCCGGTGGCAAGCATCGGGTCAAGCAGTATCAGGTCCCTTTCCTCAATATCCGGGGGCAGTTTGCAGTAGTATTCCACCGGCTGCAAAGTCCCCGGGTCCCTGTAAATCCCGATATGCCCTACCTTCGCGGTGGGAATTAGCTTTAACATGCCGTTCACCATTCCAAGCCCCGCCCGGAGAATTGGAACGATACCCAGTTTTTTGCCGGAAACGCTTTTGCCCTTGGTTTTACAAAGGGGCGTCTGTATTTCCACCTCTTCAACGGGAATATCCCTTGTTACTTCGTAGGCCATAAGCATTGACAGTTCCTCCACCAGTTCCCTGAACTCCTTTGGCCCGGTGCTGACGTCCCTTATCATCGAAAGCTTGTGCTGAATCAGTGGATGCTCCATAATATGTACTCTTTGTTCCATACAAATCCCCCCGCTTTTTATTTTTTTAAACCCCAGGAACCGGCCCCCGGTTTTTTAATCAAAAGAACCGTCCCTGTGATTACCTGTGATTACGCTCAATATAAAGGATTTTGTCCAATCTCCTTTGATGGCGGCCTCCCTCAAATTCCGTCTCCAGCCAGACCTTTACAATTTCAACTCCCAAGCCTTTGCCCACCACTCGTCCGCCCATGCACAGTATGTTGGCATCGTTGTGCATCCGGGACATTTTGGCGGAATAGCAGTCCCCGCACAGGGCCGCCCTGATTCCGGGCACCTTGTTTGCCGCAATGGAAATGCCAATGCCGGTGCCGCAGCACAGTATTCCCCTCTCGCACTCGCCCGACACAACGGCGGAGGCAACCTTGCTCGCGAAGTCGGGGTAATCCACCGAACCTGTGTCATGGGTGCCGAAGTCCTTGTATTCTATGCCTTCGCTTTGCAAAAACTCTTTTATGCACTCCTTCAGTTCAAAACCTCCATGGTCACTGCCAATGGCTATTTTCACTTCCCGGGACCCTCCTTTTAAGCTCCTGGCCCTTCGGCCTTAATAATTTCCAACAATTTTCCCAGGGCCCTTTCAAGCTCTTCGGCACAGGCCCTGTAATATTCCACCGGTCGCCCGAAGGGGTCGGCTATGTCGAGGCCTTCCCCGCATTCTTCGTCCTCCGGCTCCCGGCATACGTATTCCTTGAGCGTGAAAACCTTGTCCGAAAGGTCCGGGGCCATATCCAGCACCGCCCTTTTATGGGCCCGGGTCATGGTGAGCACCAGGTCCGCCTTTTCCAGCTCTTTTCTGCCCACCGGCCGTGACCGGTGGCCGGACAGGTCTATGCCCTTTTCCTTCATGGCCTCCACCGCCTGCTCGGACGCGCCCCCTTCGTAATACACCGCCGTGCCCGCAGAGGAAACCTCGGCTTCCAGCCCGGCTTTTTTCAGCATATCTTTGAAAATTGCCTCGGCCATACTGCTCCTGCAGGTATTGCCCGTGCAGACAAACAATATGCTTTTCACCCGAATACCTCCCGTAAATTTTTTATACCCTGACCACGTTATGGGATGCGGCCTTTAGGAGCCTATTCATTACAGCCAGCCCCACGCCTTGGCGCTCCACGCCCTCGGCCAGTATGACGTCCGCCCCCAGCGCGTCAAACTCCCTTAGAACCGCAAACAGGTTGGCGGCTATGGTGTAGGGCCGCTTTCTGTCCCCCACCGATACCACCAGGGCGTCCTTGTACAGGGCCTTGGTTTGCTCGGTGGCCATTATGCCCACCCGCTTGCCCTGCCTTTCCAGGTCCTTTGCCATACGCTGTATTTTTTCCGCCGCCCTGTACATGTCACCGTCTATTATGATAACCTGCGCGTCCGGCGAATAATGGGCGTATTTCATGCCGGGGGCCTTGGGTATGGTGGTGTCGCCGTCGGGTATAAGGCCCGGGTCCACCGTAACGTTTCCGGCCACCTCCCCCAGCTGTTCCGGCGTAATTCCGCCGGGCCGCAGCACCACCACTCCGCCGCCGGTTACATCCGCCACGGTGGATTCAAGCCCCACCATGACGCTGCCGCTGTCTATTATCATGTCCACCTTTCCAAGGAGGTCCTTTATCACGTGGTCCGCCCGGGT
>DASRVG010000075.1:0-2582 GCA_035655175.1 Clostridia bacterium
GGTTAATATTGGAATACAAAAAGATAAATAAATTGCCACCGATTACTTGACACTTACTGGACCGGGTATTGTTGTTTACTTTTGCTGCCTGCAATGGTATAATTCTGTTGACAATTCAATAGCATTCACTAGGGGTGCCGAAAGGCTGAGAGGTATATGCCAACCCTTTGAACCTGATCTGGGTAATGCCAGCGTAGGGAAACCAAGAAATATTTTTTAGGCACTCCTTGTAGGAGTGCTTGATTTTTTATAAATTTTAATAGAAGGGAGCAGTCAAAAATGATTGGCAAGGTGAACGATGACTTCTTTAAAAGGTCCATACTGCCATCCATTGGGGCATCGGCCCGGCAAGTTATAGTGGGACCGCAGATGGGAGTGGACGCAGCAATACTGAAGGTGGGGGAAATGTACATGGCAATCGCAGAGGACCCGATTTTCCCCGGCCCCACCATGTCACCCGAAGATTTCGGCTGGATCACGGTGCATATAGGGGCCAGCGACGTAGCGGTAATGGGTATTGAACCCCGGTTTATGACATATTCACTTCTTATGCCCCCAGGGACCCCGGAAGACTACATAACCCGCCTTGTACACAGTATAAGCGAATCGGCAAAGGAACTTGGCATTACAATAGCCGGCGGCCATACGGGGTTTTATGGGGCGGTTACCGTACCAACCATCGGTGGGATTACCGTCTGGGGTTTTGGGGAAAATTACGTTACACCGGCCCAGGCAGAGGTAGGCGATGCCGTTATTATTACCAAGGGTGCAGCCATCGAAGCCGGCGCGCTATTGGGCAGCGAGCTGGGAGCCAGCCTGCAGTCGGCGGGAGTGGCCCAAGAGCTTATTCAGCAAGCTGCAGCCAGGATAAAGGAAATGACCGTTGTTCAGGATGCAAGGCTCGCAATGGCCAGCGGCGGGGTTCACGCCATGCACGACGCAACCGAAGGCGGGCTTGCCAGGGGTTTGTGGGAAGTGGCAGAAGCCTCAAATGTAGGGCTTAGGATTGAACGGGCTGAAATTTTACTGCCGCCCGATATCAAGGCAGTCTGCGGCCATTTTGGGCTTAACCCCTATGAAGTAATAAGCGAAGGCACCCTGGTGTTAACCGCGGATAAGAAGGCCGTAGACAAAATCCTCCAGGCCTATGAAAATGCAGGTATCCCTGCCGCGGTAATCGGCGAAGTGGTCCCGAAAAATGAGGGCAGGTACTGGGTTGAGCCTGACGGAAGCCGGAAGGACATTATTCCGCCGCCGGTTGACCATTTCTGGGAAGTATTCTTTGCCGCACTGGAACAAGCCTCAAGGGAGGAAGCATAATGAAAAAAGTACTCACCATAGCCGGTTCGGACTCCTGCGGAGGAGCAGGAATCCAGGCGGATATCAAAACCTTCAGCGCCCTAGGCACATACGGAATGAGCGTTATTACGGCGGTAACCGCCCAGAACACCCTGGGGGTTAAAAGTGTCCGGGAACTGGACCAGGAAATTATAAGGGACCAGATAGACGCAATTTTTATCGATATTAACGTGGACGCGGTCAAAATCGGAATGGTATCTAGCAGCGAAATCATTAACACCATTGGCGACGCGCTGCTAAAATACAAGCCGGAAAACATAGTAATAGACCCTGTAATGGTGTCCAAAAGCGGCTGCCATCTGTTAAAGCCCGAGGCGCGGGATGCCTTGATAAAGGTGCTTCTTCCGCTGGCCAGCGTCACCACACCCAACCTGTTTGAAGCGGAAGTTATAACCGGCAGGAAAATAAAGTCCTTGCCGGATATGGAAAAAGCCGCCGTGGACATAAAGCAGATGGGGGCCCGGTCGGTGGTGGTAAAGGGCGGGCACCTGGAAGGTGACGCGGTGGACGTGTTCTATGATGGCGAGAGGTTCCATTACCCTAAAAATGAAAGGATTCCCACCCGTCACACCCATGGCACCGGCTGTACCTTCTCGTCAGCCATTGCAGCTTTCCTTGCAAAGGGCTTTGCTGTGGAAGAAGCGGTGGCCCGGGCAAAGGAATACATCACGGGAGCCATTGCAGCTTCGTTCCCGTTGGGCGGCGGTGTCGGTCCTACCCACCACTTTTACCTTTATTACAAGGAGGACCAGTAGAAAACTTTAGGAAGGTGAAAACATGAAGTGTGACTACAGGCTGTACCTTGTAACCGACAGGGAGATACTTAAAGGAAGGGACCTTCTGCAGGCGGTGGAGGAAGCCCTTTCCGGAGGAGTCACCCTGGTCCAACTGAGGGAGAAGGATGCTTCCAGCCGCGAGTTCTACCAGCTAGCGGTTTCCATGAAAAACTTGACCGCAGAATACGGTGTTCCGCTTATAATCAATGACAGGCTGGATATTGCCCTGGCTGTGGAGGCGGATGGAATACATATAGGTCAGGAAGACCTTCCCCTTCCGGTGGTTAGAAGACTGCTGGGGCCGGATAAAATTATTGGCTATTCCGTTTCCAACATCGAGGAGGCCTGCTACGGCGAAAAACACGGCGCCGATTATCTCGGAGCGGGACCAGTTTTTGCTACCGCTACGAAAAAGGTCAGCACTCCCACCCTTGGACCGGCCGGGCT
>DASRVG010000076.1:0-4388 GCA_035655175.1 Clostridia bacterium
TGGTATTCACCGGAAAAATTGAGGTCGATATCCGGCTCCTTATCCCCCTCAAATCCCATGAACACTTCAAAGGGAATATCGAAGCCGTGCTTCCCGAGTGGGGCGCCGCATTCAGGGCAGCTTTTGTCTGGAAGGTCCGCCCCTGAACCTACGCTTCCGTCTTCTATGAATTCGCTGTACTTGCACCCGCCGCACAGGTAGTGGGGCGGCAGCGGGTTTACCTCGGTTATACCGCTCATGGTTGCAACCAGCGAGGACCCCACCGAACCCCTGGACCCCACCAGGTAACCGTCTTCGTTTGACTTTGATACCAGCTTTTGCGCCGCAATGAACAAAACCGCATATCCGTTGCCTATTATTGACCTAAGCTCCTTCCTTAGCCGGTCCTCCACAATTCCGGGCAGCGGGCTGCCGTAAAGGGCATGCGCTCTTTGCCATGTCAGTTCCTCCAACTGCTGTTCCGCCCCTTCTATGGTGGGAGGATGGGTTTCCAGCGGCACCGGCAGCAGCTGTCCTATTTTTTCATTTATGGCGTTTGGATTCTCTATTACCACCTCTCTGGCGGCGGCTTCGCCAAGATATTTAAACTCCTCCAGCATTTCAGACGTGGTATGAAGAAATAATGGTGCCTGGCTGTCTGCATCCTGGAAGCCCTTGCCCGACAAAATTATTTTCCTGAAAACCATGTCGCGGGGGTTTATGAAATGTACATCCCCTGTAGCCACAACCGGGATGCCGAGTTTTTTGCCTATTTCGTACACTTTTTTGTTGGCCCTTTGTATATCGCCAACATCCGACAGCTTTCCGCTTTCCACCATGAATAAGTTGTTTCCCACCGGCTGTATCTCCAGGTAATCGTAAAAGGAAGCTATTTCTTCAAGTTCATTGTCGCTTTTGCCCGAAAGGATACCCCGGTACAGCTCCCCGGCTTCGCAGGCGCTTCCTATCAAAAGGCCCCTTCTTTTTTCCAAAAGAAGGCTTTTGGGTATCCTGGGAGTCTTATGGAAATACTCCAGGTGTGAACTGCTCACCAGGCGGTACAAGTCCTCAAGGCCCTGCTGGTCCTTGGCAAGTATGGTAACATGATAGGACCTAAGCCTGTTAAGCGTTTCCTTAAGCAGGGCATTCCGTCCACTGCCCCAGGCAGTGTTTTTCCTTTCCCTTTCAAGGATTTCCATGCATTTTAAGAATATTTTTGCCGTTACCAGCGCATCGTCCACCGCCCGGTGGGCCCTTTCCATATCAATATTAAAGTGCTGCGCCACTGCAGAAAGCTTATGGGTTTTTAACCGGGGAAGCAACCTTCTAGTGATAGCAAGAGTGTCCAAAACCTTGTTCTTCACTGTCATGCCCATACCCGCAGCCTTGTGTTGAATAAACCCCATGTCAAAGGGCGCGTTGTGGGCAACCAATACCGAATCTCCCGCAAAATCCAAAAAGGCCGGTATTACCTGGCTGGCGGTGGGGCAGTCCTTAACCATTTCATCGGTTATACCCGTCAGCTCCACTATTTCTTCCGGAATGGGCACCTCCGGATTAACAAGGGAGTGGAACCGGCCGGTGATATTGCCGTTTTTTATCAAAACCGCCCCTATTTCGGTTATACAGTCCCGCATTGGGTCCAGCCCTGTGGTTTCTATATCAAAAACCACGAAACGTCCTTTTTTGTTCAATTCGAAATCGGTCTGCGAAGTAATATAGAGGTCGTCTATCATGTACCCTTCAAGGCCGTATATAACCTTTACACCGGTCCTTTGAGAAGCTTCGTAGGCTTCCGGGAAGGCCTGCACCACGCCGTGGTCGGTTATGGCTATAGCCTTATGGCCCCATTCGGCGGCCTTTTCTATCAAGGCTTCCACCGGGGCGACGCCGTCCAGGGCGCTGAAACGGGTGTGGGCATGCAGTTCTATTCTTTTCTGGGGACAGTCATCCTTTCTTTGTTCGGTCGGGATAAGCATCGCATCCTTTCCTGCGATCACTATTTCCTTAACATATTTATTGTACTGTGCTTCTCCCCTTACCCTTACCCTGTCGCCCTCCCGGACCGCGTTCTCCACCCTGGGCCTTGACGCCCTGTCTATAAAAAGTCGGCATTCTATCGTGTCTTCGTAATCGGTTATGTATAATGACATAAGCAGGGAATACTTCTGGGAATTGAGTTCCTTTTTTTCAATACCGCAAACATCGCCCTCCACCACCACCGTACCGGCATCCTGTATAATGTCTTTTATTGGTTTTGGAGAACCCCTGAAAGCCTTTCCGATTATTACCCTGTTTTTTGTAGCCTTATTCTGTTTGCTGCTGCTTTGCTTTACAATTCTTTTTATCTCTTCCAGCTCTTCATCCCAGGCTTCGGTTTTCGGCGGAATTAATGCCTCTTCGGAACCGTTTTCTTCGCCGGCTGTCAAAGACACGGTAACGTCCTTACCGGACATGGCTTTTATTAGCCTCTGTGTGAGCCCTTCGAACCCCCTGTCCGAAAGGGCGTGAAGGGCCAGCTCGCTGCAGAACTCCACCAGCAGGCGGTTTCCCTTTATGCTGTATGTACAAGATTCCAGCCACGGGCCGGCAGCCGGAAAGGACCTGCGCCACAGGCCACAAAAAAAAGTCCAGTGGGTTTTTATAAGCTTCTCCAGGCTGGAATCTTCCTCCGACCGGACAATCAATACCCGTGGATCCCCTCTCTTTTTAAACTTTTCCCTTATTCTCCCAATGGCCGCTTTTGCATCCTGCCCTTGCCATTCTTCGCCGTCGACTATCACTATTACTTCATTGGCTCTTTCATTTACCATCACTTTTTTTACCCGTTTCAGTATATCCTGCATTTAAGCCCGACCTCCCCCTAGCTGCTGTCTACAATCTGTTTTATCCCGTCCACCTCGTTTAGTACCTGGAAGACTTCGTCCAGCCCCATCTGCCCGGGCAGCTTCAAAAGCAGTATTATTTCCGCCGTAAATTCATCCAGCTCTATCATCCTTATGTTCTTTATGGAAATGCCCTTCCCGCCAAGGGCGCTGCCTATCCTGCCCAGTTGTCCCGGTACGTTGTCCGCCCTCAGCGTAATGGAATAGTTGTTCCTGCTCTTGTTGATGCGTGCATCCAGCCGGTTCACAACGGTCAGCGTTATCACTATAACAATGGTTACCACAACCGCTCCCAGGTAAAACCCGGCTCCCACCGCAAGACCTATGCATGCAACCACCCACAGGCCAGCGGCCGTTGTAAGCCCCCTTATGGAAGCCCCTTCCTTCATGATGGTTCCCACTCCCAGAAAACCTATGCCGCTTATTACCTGGGCCCCCAGCCTGGCGGGGTCCATTGTAGTCCTTCCCCCGTATAATTCGAAAAGGTGGAAAGACACCAGCATAACCAGCGTAGAACCTGTACATACAAGGATGTGGGTGCGAAGTCCGGCAGCCTGGTTCCCGAACTCCCTCTCCATCCCTATGGCGCTGCTTAAGAGGAAGGCTAAAAGGATTCTTAACAAAACTTCCTGGGTTGACAGCATTTTTACCTCTCCCTAAAACTCAATACCTTCACGATATCCCGGTACATCTTTAGCCTTTCGGTAATTCCCCGTATGATACCCAGCTTTTCCTCCTTCATGACGTGGGAAACGTCCTCCAGTTGTATTTCTTTTATGCGTATGTTGTGCTTTTTCACGTAACGGGTTAACGCCATCTCCACGCCGTAACGGCTTATTTCCAGCCCGTCTATATCCAGCAGTATCTGCCTTTTTATTGCCCTCTGTCCCGATAAAAAGGGAGCGACCTTCTGGGCCAGGTCTGTGGCCAGACGACCGTTGGAAAAAATGCCTATGGTCATGTCCCATTCCCCCGAAAGGACCGGCTGCAGAAGATGATCGGCATCCTCCGGTTTAAAGCCGCAAAGGTCCGCGTCAAGAAATAGAATTACATCCGACTGGCAGTCCTTGAAGCCGCGGTACAGTGCCCCGCCTTTCCCGAGGTTTTTGTCGTTTATAATAACCCTTACGCCCATCCGTTTTGCAACCTCTGCTGTTTGGTCCTCGGAACCGTCGTCCACTACTATTATTTCGTCCACCAGCCTTGATTTCTTGACCGCCTCTAAAACTTCTCCAATCCTTTGTTCTTCGTTGTATGCCGGGATTATCGCTGTTGTTTTCATCGACTTTCCTCCTGGTACTACCTATTATGCGTACTTATATAAATATTACCACATTTTTGTCCAATCCTACAAACCGAAAGAATTTGGCCGTGACCCTCTATAAATCGAGTAGGAGGGGATGATTAACCCCCGTCCTCTCACACCACCGTACGTGCCGTCCGGCATACGGCGGTTCGAAAAGATATTAATGGACTAATGAATATCTTTCGGATACTGACTTTAGACCCAAACTTTTTAGGTAT
>DASRVG010000077.1:0-3924 GCA_035655175.1 Clostridia bacterium
GTATGTACACAGGTATGCCGGTTGGAACCCCCAACACGTAATTAAAAAAAATACTAATAAAATATTTCAAAAGTGTCGCCCCTGCGGTAAAAAACACCGGCACCACCAGGCGTTCCTTGAATACCTTTCCGCTGTATTCTCCCACAATGTAACCGGTCAGCATATACGAAAGGGCCGTTATCCCTACGGGTTTTCCATATACAATATCCTGCATTATCCCGGCGGCTGCACCGACCACTGCTCCCCGCCGGTTTCCTATTAGGATACTCACCGCAACAACTATGACAAGGGCGGAATCCGGCATTATACCCATTATTGCAATATACTGAAATACCGTGGACTGCAGTATGAAATTAACAAGCAGCATTACTGCAATGGCCCATCCGCTCAATCTATCGTCTCTCCTTCAAAGGGAAGTTCCTCCACGTGTCTTAGAACAAATACTTCCTCCAGTTTATCAAAATCAACAGCGGGCTCAACCCTTATGGTTTTCAGAAGCTGGCTCCCATCAGTGCTTATACCGGTTATTTTGCCTACATAAAGGCCCTTGGGATAAATTCCGCCCATACCTGATGTGACCAGGTCGTCGCCCTCGACAATCGCCGCTTCGGGGGAGATTGAGCCGGTAAGTTCAAAGCTTATGTCTCCTTTAAGAATTCCGGTATCCCTGGTCCTGTTCACCAGTATGCTCACCGAGCTTCTCTGGTCGTTAAGCGGCAGTACCTTGGCCCAACCGCTTGCCGTTTCTACTACCCGTCCCACCAGCCCCCTGCTGGTAACCACCGGCATGTTTTTTAGAACACCGTTTTCAATACCCTTGTTGATGATGAAGATGCCGGAGGTATTGTCCGGGCTTTTCCCGGCAATACTGCACCCGATAAGGTCAAACTCGGAATGGGTATTTTTGAAGTCAAGCATTTCCCTCAGCCTTTGGTTTTCCTGCCTGAGGGCCTCGATTTCCCTGACTTGGGCCCGCAGCGCTATTAGCTGCTGGTTCAGCATCTGATTTGTTTTTTTGAGGCTTCCAATCTCGGCCAGTCCCGCTATGGAGCTGCGTATGGAATCGACCACCCCTGTTAGGGTCTGTGTAGCAGGTTTTATTATAACCCCGACTATGCTCTCCAACCTGGAAACCTGGCCCCTGTCCATGGAGCTTAGGGCAATAATAACAATAATAATGATAGCAGCCACTGCTACCATTATTATCGACCTGTTTTTATAGAACCTGACCATTGCTCCCCCCCTCTTTTTACCTGCTTTTCTTTGTAGAAACCAGCACCCTTCTTAGAAGATTTAGCTCTTCCAATGCTTTACCGGTACCCATAACAACGCAGTCAAGAGGGTTTTCTGCAATGTTTACCGGCATACCGGTTTCTTCTCTCACCCTTTTGTCCATTCCTTTAAGAAGCGCCCCGCCGCCGGTGAGTACCAACCCCTTGTCCATTATGTCAGCCGCCAGCTCGGGAGGGGTCTTTTCCAGCGTAAACTTAATCGCCTCCATGATACTGTTCACCGGCTCTGCAATGGCTTCCCTAATTTCTTCGGATGTAACCCTGACGGTTTTAGGCAGCCCGGTTACCAGGTCCCTGCCCTTTACTTCCATGTTAAGGTCCTCGTTCACCGGGAAGGCGGACCCCACCGTTAACTTGACCTCTTCAGCGGTCCTTTCGCCAATAAGAAGGTTATACTGCCTCTTTACGTACTGTACAATGGCTTCATCAAGCTCGTCGCCGCCTATTCTTATGGACCTGCTTGTCACAATACCCCCCAGCGAGATTATCGCCACTTCGGTGGTTCCCCCGCCTATATCCACTATCATGCTGCCCCTTGGTTCCGCCACCGGCAGTTCCGAGCCTATTGCGGCGGCCATCGGTTCTTCTATAAGATAGGCCTCCTTGGCGCCCGCCTGCTCGGCGGCTTCCTCCACGGCCCTTTTTTCAACCTCGGTCACCCCTGAAGGCACGCAAACTATTACTCTCGGTTTGAATATGGACGGTTTGGGATAGGCCTTTTTAATAAAATGCTTCAACATGCTCTGGGTTATGTCAAAATCGGCTATTACGCCGTCCTTCATTGGCCTTATTGCTATTATGTTCCCGGGGGTCCTTCCAATCATATTCTTGGCCTCGCTGCCCACCGCCAAAACCTCTTTGGTTTCGCTCTGTATAGCCACCACCGAGGGCTCTCTCACCATAATTCCCTTACCCCTTAAATACACAAGTGTATTGGCTGTTCCCAAATCTATCCCCATGTCCTTGGAGAAAATGCTGAATATTCCCATGTACAATACTCCTTCCTCAACTATTGTCGGATTTAATGAATTCAAACAAGTCCACGCCCATAGATCGCAGCATGTCATCCAGTTTTCCAACCGGCAGGCCCACCACGTTGAAATAACAACCGTCAATGCCGTCTATAAACACCGATGCCTTACCCTGCACCGCGTAGGCGCCCGCCTTGTCAAAGGGTTCCCCGGTGGCAATGTACCTTTTAATCCTGCCCGGGGGGATTTCCTTCATCCTGACCAGCGTCGACTGGTAGCCGGTCCTCTCTTCCCCGGTGGAGCTGTCCGCCACGGCAATCCCGGTAATAACCGCATGCCGCTTTCCTGAAAGGGCGCTTATCATTTCAAAAGCCTGCTGGGCATTAACGGGTTTACCCATAATTCTTCCTTCCATCACCACTATGGTATCGGCCCCTATGATAACGGCCGGATACCCGATACGCATCATTACGTCCCTTGTTTTCTGCAGGGCCAATGCCATCGCGACCTTTTCCGGCGGTAATCCTTCCGGAAGCTTCTCGTTGGTCCGGCTTATCATTACGTCGAATTCCAGGCCAAGCTGCCTTAATATTTCCTGCCTCCTGGGCGAGCCGGATGCAAGCACCAGCCTCCTCATCCAATCACCTGCCACAGTCATATTCTTATGAAAACTAGCATCGCAATGATTAATCCAAGAACCGATGCGATATTTATGTTTATCACAAAACCTAAAACAAGGGATAGAAAACCCAAATCAAGGAAAAGCGGTTCTTTGATTCCTATCGGGTAGCTGCTTCGCAAAAACGGGAAAAACTGGCTCAAATACTGCCCAAAAAAACTGCCTATTACAGCTCCGGTAATTAGCAGCAATACCAGCACCCATGGATTCCTTGTCCTAATTCTCACTGCTACTCCTCCTTGTGGTATTTGTCCTATCAATAGGCTATGTCGTCCAGTTCGGTTTGCTGTCCCATAATCTTGATATACACCCTGTTGGGCATGCATACAGACATTTCGTTTACCCTGCTTATCCAGCCCTCCTTGACGCATAACTGGTCGGGGCAGGAAGCGGCCTTAATTCTAATTCTATTGTTGCCTACTTCAACCGTATTATAACCCCAGTGGGTGGTAACAGTAAACTCGTGGGGCTTGGCACTCTTAAGGTCAACACGACCCTGCTCCTTTCCGTCCACCATAATGATAGCATAATTACCCTCGTCCCCGAGCATCACTGTGGCTGTGTAATAAAGTCCCAACACCGCCGCCGCAACCAAAACCAGAATTAGTATTTTATCATACCTGGTCATAGCATCTACTCTTTCCGGCTGTAGTATCTCCTCTACTTTTCCTAGTTTATCATTTTGCCATTTCCAATACAAGCTGCAGATACAGGAATTTTTACCCTCCGGTAAAGCAGGGGGACGATTGTTTTCCTTTGCCTGCAATTAAAAAGATGGGATATGCCCACCTCAGCCTGGAGAAAACCAATTACACAGTTTCTTAAGGCTTCATGAATGATAAGCGCATGCTTAAGAAGGCCCCGCAAGGAAACTCGCCGAAGCTTCGCAGAAAAACCGTAGGCCTGGCAGGACGCCAGGCCAGGCTCCTTTGGGGCATGGACGCCCCATAGGATGCGTTAGGTTTTTCAAGAAGCAAGGCTT
>DASRVG010000078.1:0-3585 GCA_035655175.1 Clostridia bacterium
CTCCCGCCGACAGCCACCCGGGAACCATGTTCGGGGCGGCCACGCTAACAGCGACGCTGGCCAGCGCAAGCTCCGCGATAGCGGAAATGTCACTGCCGCGGCTCGCGTCCAAAAAGCTTTTGAGATAAGCCTCGATCTTTAGATACGCAGGGTAGTCTCCCAGGCTGATAGAAGCCGCTACCGCTGCCAGGGACGCACGCAGCCTTGCCGCTTCGTCCTCTTCGGTCTTATGATAGCAGCGCATTGTGCGTGCGAAATCGCCCCGCAGGTAGGCAAGCTCGCCCTCGTATTGAAGCCGCAGCTTTTCCTCCTTCACGGTTTTCAAAACCGCATCAGGGTCATGGGCAGGCATGGGTAAGGAAGTTGCTTCAATCACACGGGCAAGCTCGGAGGACAGCGATTGTCCCGGCGGCTTTTTCCCTTTGCGCGGATCGGCGGGTTTTTCCGCATCATCAGGAATCATCCACGACCTTCCGTATTTTTTGGCACGGGGTATCCGGTTATCGGATAAAAGCCGCTGCACCTGCCTGAGGGATACGCCCCATTTTTCGGAAGCCTCTGCAGCCGATATGTATTCCATCCTCAAACGGACCTTTCTATTGGAAAATTATAGATTTATTATAGTCGTTTGAACGGCGTTTTGCAACTGCATTGGAACAGCTTTTCCATATCGCCTTGTTTTTCCGAGCCTTGCGTACGGCTGTTTAACTTTGGGTGAGCATGTTCCTTCCTGTGGCGTTGCCCGGGCCGTATAAGGCCAAACAAAAAACAATTTATGGCCGGAAGCTCTCTCCGGGCGGAAGAAATATTGAATCCTGCTATTACATATGCTACACTCATTTTGCGGTGTTAAACAAACGGCACGGTGTAAATAATATACTAAAGGGATTACTGTTTAAATAACAGGCGGCTATTGAAAGGGACAAAAAGAAAAGGAAATGACAGAAATTAAACCAAGGTGGGAGGATGCGGGTATGGATACGGACGGAATCATGGAAGGCTTAATAAAGGAGAATAATTCAAAGATCGTGATGGTGGTGATGGACGGCCTGGGGGATATCCCCTGCCCGGAGTTTGATAACAAAACGCCGCTGGAGTACGCAAAAACCCCCAACATGGACGCGCTAGCAAGGGAATCGGTATGTGGAAGGCACATCCCGGTTATGCCGGGAATAACCCCCGGCAGCGGTCCCGGTCACCTGGGCATTTTCGGGTATGACCCCAAAAAAGTCGTGATTGGCAGGGGCGTGCTGGAGGCGGTGGGGCTTGGGCTGGAACTGAAGCACGGCGATGTTGCCGCCAGGGCAAACTTTGCCTCCCTTGACGCCGAAGGTCTTATAACCGACCGAAGGGCGGGGAGGATACCCACCGAAAAGAATAAAGAATTGTGCAGCATACTGAGCGAGATAAAGGAAATAGACGGTGTGGAGATAATAGTCCGGCCGGGCAAGGGGCACCGGTTCGTGGTAATATTTAGGGGCGAGAACCTGAACCCTGCCGTGGACGATACCGACCCGCAGCATGAGGGGCATGCCCCCCTTCAGGCAAATCCGCAGAAGGAAGAGGCGGCCTTTACTGCAAATGTACTAAACAAGTTTGTTGAAAGAGCGACGAAGCTTTTACATAACCATCATCCGGCCAACGGAATCCTTTTGCGGGGCATATCCTCAAGGCCTAAGATTCCCGGTTTTAAGGAAAAATACAAACTGGAGGCCGCGGCTATTGCTTCCTATCCCATGTACAGGGGCATAGCCGACCTTTTGGGGATGACCCTTCTGCCGGCGCCGGATTCTATAGAGGGCTTGTTTAAGACCTACCTGGAGTTTCACAACAAGTACGACTTCTTCTTCATACACGTAAAGGGCACCGACCAGGCGGGGGAGGACGGTGAGTTTCTTACCAAGGCGGGAGTAATAGAAAAGGTGGACAGGGCTCTGCCCATCCTGCTTGAAAAAAGGCCCAATGTGCTGGCGATAACCGGCGACCATTCATCCCCCTGCCCGATGAGGTCCCACAGCTGGCACCCGGTGCCGGTGCTTGTGAACTCGCAGTTTTGCGGCACCGACGATGCGGCGCGGTTTACCGAAAACCAGTGCAATATAGGCGGCCTTGGTTTCTTTGAAAGCATACACCTTATGCCACTTCTCATGGCAAACGCGCTTCGCCTTGACAAGTACGGCGCTTAAAGCAAAAAACCTTTGATATATGCTTATATCAAAGGTTTTTTATTCACACTGCTACCGCAAGGCGCCGGCAAGCGCGCTGCATATCATATTCCCCACCCCGGCGGTGGTTCCCTTACCTCCCAAGTCTGGGGTTAGCATTTCTTTATGTTTGAGTGTTTCTGTGATAGCGTCCATTATGGCTGAGCCTTCCTGCCCGTGGCCTAAAAAGTCCAGCATAAGCTTAACCGACCATATCATGGCTATCGGGTTGGATATCCCCCTGCCCGCAATGTTCGGGGCGGAGCCGTGGACCGGTTCGAACATTGACGGGTACTTACTCTCGGGGTTTAGGTTTGCCCCCGCGGCAAATCCCAGCCCTCCCTGGAGTGCCGCCCCAAGGTCGGTGAGTATATCGCCGAAGAGATTGGAAGCCACCACCACGTCAAAGTCCTCCGGATTCTGGACCATGTACATTGCCGCCGCATCCACGTGGAAGGATTGGGTTTCTATATCGGGATACCTTTCGGAAAGTTCCCTAAACACCCTGTCCCAGAACACCATGCTGTAGTTCATCGCGTTGGATTTGGTAATGCTGGTAAGTTTTTTGCCCCTATTTCGGGCCAGCCTGAAGGCGTAGTCCATAACCCTTTCGGTGTTTTTCCTGGTGAAAACGCTGGTCTGAAGCGCCGTTTCCTCGGCGGTGCCCTGCCTTATAAAGCCGCCGATGCCGGCGTACTCCCCTTCGGTGTTTTCCCTGACAAAAACCATGTCAATGTCCGCCGGTCCCTTGTTTTTTACCGGGCACTCAATACCGGGCAAAAGTTTTACAGGCCTTAGGTTTATGTACTGGTCAAATCCCTGCCTTATTTTAAGGAGAAGGTCCCTTAAAGATATGTGGTCGGGGACTCCGGGAAAGCCTACCGCCCCCAAAAGGATAGCGTCGTATCCTCTTAGAATGTCCAGCCCGTCCTCCGCCATCATTCTGCCGTGTTTCAGGTAATATTCGCATCCCCAGTCGTAATGGTCGGTTTCAAAGTAAAGGCCGCCGTGCAGCCGCGCGATTTCATTCAAGACCTTTATTCCTTCCCGCATTACCTCTTTTCCCGCGCCGTCCCCGGGAATGACCGCTATTTTATATTTTTTCATATTAAAACCCCCTCAAAACGCTGTCAAAAGAATTCTACCAGAAATGCCGCCGGTTTACCAGCAGGCCGCGCTTAGATTATTTCCGCGGATTCCAGTTGACAAAACACGAACATTAGAATTCAAAAATTAATAAATATACGTTATATAATATACAAACCGGCGATTCTAAAGAGATTTATTCGTTATTCCTATTGACACTGACAAGCCCCTTTGTTAATATTTAAAATAAAGGAAAGAATATAGCTGAATAAGTGTTTCGCTCATATAATGGCGG
>DASRVG010000079.1:0-19933 GCA_035655175.1 Clostridia bacterium
CTTTGCACCTTCTCGGGCAAACAAAACTGCAGTGGCTCTTCCCATTCCCGATGTTGACCCCGTTACGATAGCTACTTTGTCTTTTAGTTTCAATATCCATTCCTCCTTTGTATTAATATGTGCTTTAACGGATTGAAAAAAACATCATATCGTTATAATTATAACACAAGAGCAGATTATCACTAGTAAAATTCAAAGCAAATTTCGCTGCCTGCAGGGCTGCGCTGCACCGGCATGGGCGGCCTGTCCATTACCCCCGCATCGCGGCGGATAGGGCGAAGGCTGGGTAGGTAGAACAATAAACCTTATACTATCCCAAGCAGTTTTTGCATTATTAGAGAAACCAGTATCACCGCAATGGAGCAGCATAGACCAAGCAGAATTGGCTTTTTGCCGTGAAGTATTAATTCCTTGAGATTGGTACTAAGTCCTATTGCCACCATTGCAATCACGATACAGAACTTTCCAAGGGTGCCCCAAAAAGCCGCCATCCCCGCGGGTATGATGCCGCCGGTGTTTAAAATACAGGCCAGTAAAAAGGCAATCACAAACCATGGGAAGGACTTGCCAAGCGCAAAGTCCCCGCCTGCACTGTGTTCTTTTTTGGACTGGCACAGCGCCAGGATGAAAGTGACCGGTATAATCATAAGCGTGCGTGTCAGTTTAACAACCATAGCCGTATTTCCTGCTGCATCACTAAAGGAATAACCGGCAGCCACCACCGATGAGGTATCGTTTATTGCGGAGCCGGCCCACATGCCGAAACGCAAATCGCTCATCTGCATCAAATGTCCCACCGAGGGAAAAATGAACACAGCAATTACATTAAAAAGGAAAATGGTGGATATGGCCCTGGCCACCTCTTTCTCGGATGCATCTATTACCGGTGCAGCGGCGGCAATGGCCGAACCGCCGCAAATGGCAGTACCGATTCCTATCAATGTCTTCTCATTATACCCTAATCCCATCAACCTTCCAACAATATAGGCTGTGAGAAGCGCCGTGGTAATGGACGTTATAACAAGCAAGAATGCCCTGCCGCTCAAGCCCAAGATATGACCCAGGTTCATCTGGAAGCCGAGCAGTACAATAGCCGCCTGCAGCACCCGCTTGGATGTGTTTTTTATACCCGGCCCGAACTTGGGTGGGTAATGCCAAAAATTCGCCAGCAGCATACCTAAAAGTATACCAAACACCGCCCCACCCGCTACCGGCACCTGTTTCCCCAGCAGCCAGGCCGGAACGGCCATCGCCAGGCATAGTAGAGCACCCGGGTTGTTTTCTTTGCTGTAGTATTTTGTTGATACAATTGGCAGCGTTATTACTATTGCAGTCACGATGTAAATAATCTCCATAAATGCATCTCCGCTTCTCTTATTCTTTGAAAAACTCCTCGGTGTAGGCATAAAGTGCCGGTGAACCGCCGGTATGCAAGAATAGAATGTTCTTTGCATCGCCGAAATAGCCCTTCTTAATCAAATCAATCATTCCCGCCATGGCCTTTCCGGTATAAACCGGGTCAAGCAGTATGGCTTCGGTGCGTGCCACCAGTTTCACTGCTTCAATCATTTCCTTGGTGGGGCGGGAATAACCTTCGCCTATATAGTCGTCAAATACTATGACGTCCTCCCTTGCCGGTGCGTATTTTAGTTCCAGCTTTGACGCCAGCGCGCTGCACAGCGCATAAACGGCTTCGGTCTGCGGACCTTTCCTTCGGTTAATCCCTATGCCGGTAACGGGGATGTGGGCGTTCTGCCCTATTATGCCGGTCAGCACCCCGGCATGGGTGCCGGTGCTGCCGCTGGTTACGATAATGTGGTCTATACTCAGCTCCATTTCAAACAACTGCTGCAGCATCTCCTGGGCGCAGGCCACATATCCCAAAGCGCCTATCTCGTTGGAGCCGCCGCCGGGTATTATGTAAGGCTTTCGTCCTTGTTCTCTCAACTCATCCGCAACCCTTTGCATCTCGGCCATCATGTCCGAACCGCCTTCCACCACGTGCACGGCTTCCACGCCCAGCAGGTGAAACAGGAAGTTATTGCCGCTGGCGTAGCGGTCGTAGCTGCCCGGTACACGCTGCTCCAGCACCAGCCGGCAGCGTAGCCCCTCCTTCACCGCAGCGGCCAGCGTCAGTCGGCAGTGATTGGACTGTACCGCGCCGCAGGTAATGACGGTATCCGCCCCTTTTGATAAGGCGTCGGCCATGAGGAACTCCAGCTTGCGCGTTTTGTTGCCCCCACCGGCCAGTCCCAGCAGGTCATCCCGCTTCATATAAACGGTTGGACCGCCAAGGATGCCGGAAAGGCGCTCCAGTTTTTCAATGGGTGTTGCGTACTGGGTGTAACGTCGGCGTGGAAATTTGCTTAAATTCATTTTTATACCCTCTTTCTTAATTAAATCGCCTGATCGTTGTTTTTTGCTTTTTATTAATGCAATATATATCAAGCATCAGGAAAAATTCCTGGCAGCAATTTTCAGTATCAGCCGATCCAGGAATACACCGAACTGCTCGCGGTCGTTAAGCAGCAGCGACCGATTTTCCAAAACCATTTGCTGCATTTCCTTAAGGAAGTCCCGGTCCGCCCCTTCTTCGTCCATATACATCTCCAGCAGCCGCAGCATCACGGATAATAACCTGAGCGGCGCATAGATTTTCGGGTCTATATACATTTCCTTGGCGGACGCTGCAATATAAGCCAAAAGGTCATAGAACCGCTCTTTTTTATCCATTATGCACCTCATCCTTCTGCCGGTATTTCTGCCAGTGCAGCACTTCGTCAAGGGGCCGACGTGCAGGTGCCTTGACCGGCTTTTCGGGGTAGCCCAGTATCACCAAAAGTTCCGGTTTCACATCCTCCGGCAGGGCCAGCGCCATCCTCATTACTTCTTCATTAAACCCCCTGATTACGCAGCTTCCCAGGCCCATGGCTTTTGCGGCCAGCATTATGTTCTGTGCCGCCATCGAAACATCCATTATACCCAGCACATCACCGCCCAATTTGCCCGCCCGGTCAAGTTCGCGCCGGTAGTCAACACACAGGCAGATCAATGCCGGCGGTACCTGCAGGACACCGGGCAGGAAAGCCGTAAGGCGCTGCAGCATGTTTTCATCATCCACCACGACAAACTGCCAGGCCTGGGCATTACTTCCGCTGGGCGCCCAAATGGCTGCTTCCACCAGGGTCTCCAACAGCTTTCTTTCTATATTTTCTTTGCTGAAACGCCGTATGCTGCGCCTCCCCTTTATAAGCTCCATCGTTTGCCCCAAATCCATTCCGGCACCTCCCTTTAGTCCCAGATGTCCCCCAGGTTATAATCCGCCGGTATGTTCCATTCCCTGATTTCTTCCGCGGGTGGCGATGCGAAAGTAATGGTTTTGCTGGTAAACCAGTTCATCTTCTGCTTTAAGCCGGTAAGGAATTCCGCATGCTTGAAGGCGGCCAGCATAACGTCGATCACCGGTACGCCGAACTCTTTCTGTAATTCCTCAAAAAATCCAAACTCCATTGTACAGCCCAGAATAATTACTTCAGCCCTGTCCTCTGTTATTGCCTTTTGCACCTGCAGGCGCATTTGTTTTGCGGTATAGTCCGGGTCCGCATGGAAATCCAGTACTCCCAGGCCCAGGCTCCGGAAGGAGGCCAGCCTTTCCGCATGCCCGTATTTGCGCACGTTCTCCTTCATCTGCGGGACCCACTTGTCACGGCCTACTATTATTGAAAAACTGCCGCCCAGCGTGGATGCAATTTGCATGGCAGCTTCCCCCGGGCCGGTAACAAACATATTATCGCATATTTCACGAGCGGCATAAAGCGCCGGGTCATCAAAACAACCGATAACAGCCGCGTCGTACCCGTCCCTTTCAGCTTTTTTTACCGCCTTCAAAATCTCATGGCAGGCAATGCTCTGGTAATACAAGTATTCCAGGTGCTTGGGCCCCCGGGGCATGCTGACCACATCGACCTCCGTGCCGTCCTCTTTGTAATTCTCCAGGTATTCTTTAATTTCGGCATTCATGGTATCATAGGCCGAGGGTTTTATATAAAGGATTCTTTTTGCCATATAAAGACCTCTTTCCGTTTTATTCAATGACTGGAGCGCGCCCATCGGCTGGACTACCGGCACGCTCCTTTTATCAGCATGCTCCTAATAACCCGCTACGCCAAGCTTTTTACAGTATTCCCTTGCCTTGGCATCCCGGTATATACCGTTTTCTTCGAATACCTTGCCATCAAATATCAAAGTCGGTCGCAGCACGGTGCCATCGGTATGAGCAGCCGCATTCCACCCCGCGCCGCGCAGCGTGGAAACCTGTGTGCCAAAACCGAATTCTATGCCGCCGAACACGCGCTCGTCTTCCACGATCCTGCCGGTGGGCTTTTTAACGCCGGGGTTAAAGCCCAAAGAATAATGCGCGAGCCGGTACATGTTGGGGTCGTTCCAGGAGGCCATCCAGTTTCTAAAAACCTGTGCCTGCTGCCCACCCTCGATAGCCACGGCACGGCCCTCTTTCATGGTCAGTACAACCTTTTCGCGCAAAAGGCCAATTTCCGCCGGCGGGAAGAGGGCTCCATCCAACACCAGCGTACCTTCAATGGTCTCCTCCACAGGGCACCAACTGACCTGTCCGCTTAACATGGTGGAGTTGCCGGGGATAAGGGCCTTTTGCCCGGCATGCTTTATGAACCGGCCGCGGTTATAGGCTTTCAAATCGGTACCGTTTTCGGTGCGTACTATTACCTCATCGGTATTGCGCAGCACTTCGCAAAGGTACTCGCCGAACTCTATCACCAAATCCACATCCAGGTTTGCCAGGGTATTGACCATCATTTCCACATCCATCCCGCAAAGGCAGGTATAGCGTGTGCCATGGGCCATCGCCTCACGGAAACAATCCGAGTGCATGATACAGGAATAAGCAAATTCTATCCATACGTCAGCCACCGCCACTGCAGCCGCCACAGGAGCGGAGGGCTGGGTGAACGGTTCTTTTTGCATCGGATGTTTAATAAGCACCGGGGAAGCACCTATTACATAGGCCGCATTTATTACCGCCTCGGCTACCCTCATATCGGTGGCGGTGTCCACGTTTACCACCACAGTTTCGCCGGGCTTTGTCAGCATGATATCACGCACCAGCTGCATCGCGCCCTTGGCGACCTCCATGCTCTTGTACTCGTCTCTCATTTCTATGCCGATGTTATATTCCATAAGCTGCCTCCTGTTTTTTTGCATTATTATTAACGCTTACTAAATCTCCGGGTACCTATGGGGTTTTCCCTTTTCGTATTAGTAACCGGCAACGCCCAGCTTTTTGCAGAATTCCCGCGCTTTTTCGTCCATGAAAATACCGTTTTCTTCAAACAGCTTGCCGTCGTAATATATGGTGGGGTTTAATACTATACCATCGGTATGGGCCGCAGCATTCCAGAAAGCACCGCCCAGGGACTTACCCTGGGAGCCTATTCCAAACTCGCAGCTGCCAAACACACGCTCATCCTCAACAATCCTGCCGGTAGGCTTAGTTACGCCGGGATTGAAGCCCGGGGACCAATGGGCTATGCGATACATATTGGGGTCATTCCATGAAGCCAGCCAGTTCTTGAAAATTTGAGCCTGGGTACCGCCTTCCACGCTCTTTATTACGCCCTTTTCCACCTGCATTATAACCTTATCGTGCAGTATGCCTATTTCCTTCGGAGGGAACAGCGCCCCGTCAAACACCAGCGTACCCTCTATGGTTTCCTCAATCGGGCAAACGGTCACCTGGCCGCACAGCATTACCGGCCAGCCTTTCTTGGTCGCCTTTTGACCGGAATGCTTTACAAACCTGTTTCCTTTGCGGGCTCTCAAATCGGTCCCCGCCGGCGATTTTATCACGATTTCATCCGCCTTTTGTATAACGTCCACCATGTACTCGCCAAACTCTATCACGGTATCCACATCCACATTTGCCAGCGTATTAACCAGCATCTCCACGTCCATGCCGCAAAGGCAGGTATAACGGGTACCAAAGTCCATTGCTTCGCGGAAGCAGTCCGAGTGCATCAGGCAGTTGTATGCAAACTCAATCCACACATCCGCCCTGGCAACCGCCGCCGCCACCGGGGCGGTAGGCTGGGTAAACGCTTCCTTCTGCATCGGGTGATACAAAAGCACCGGCGCCGCGCCTATAGTGTAGGCCGCATTCACTACGGCCTGGGCCACCCGCATATCGGTTGCGGTATCAACGTTTATAACCACGTTTTCGCCAGGTTTAACAAGCATTATATCGCGTACCAGCTTCATGGCACCCTTGGCCACTTCCATGCTCTTGTATTCATTTCGCATTTCTATGCCTATGTTATATTCCATTCGCCGTCAACCTTCCTTTCATATTGTTTTAAAATAAGTCCCAACGGGTCACTTACCCAATGTTTTGGCCATTTCTTTGAGCAACGGGTCTATCACTACACCCTTATCGGTTATCTGCTTACCGTCAAAGTAGACTGAAGTATTCAGACAGGTACAATCTATATGTGAAGGAGCGGGAATGCCATCCGGAGGAATAAGATGAGTCCCGATACTGCCAAATCCCCACTGGCTTCCCCCCCAGATACGTTCGTCTTCGCCAATCTGACCGGTCAGCTTGGTATTGGGATGGAACCCGACGCAGGTATGGGCAGGCCGCAGCATCTGCGGATGGTTGAAGGACCGCAGGTACTGTTCAAATTCCCTTGCCTGCCTGCCTCCGGTAATCTTGGTTATCACGCCCTTTTCCAGGTATATGGAGACCGGTTCTTCCACCACTCCAAACTGGGGTACCAGTGACCCGTCCACCACGATAACACCGTTTATGCTGTCCAGTTCGGGCGCCCAGGCAATCATTCCCGCCAGCTGATGGGTTCCGGGAGTATCGGCATAGCCGTTACGGCTGTATACCGGGTGGCTGGGGCTATTGTCAAACTCCACGTCGGTACCGGCCGGAGAGGTCATGCGAACATGCTTTGTTCCGTCAATCATATCACGTACCTTATCCAGGTAGATCCTCAATTTAGCGTGGTCGGTATGGGCAAACAGGCGTACAAATACGTCGGTATGCATGCAGGGCAGGCAGAGGGTCCGCAGTTTCCTGTTGTTTCGCTGAACATACTCGGAGATTTCCGAGTACAGGATGTACTGTGTGTTGAATTCGATCCAGCAGTCCGCTTTTACCAAAGCGGCTTTGAGCGCTTCCGAGGGCAAAAATGCGTCGACCATCCTTCCGGGTCCGGGCGGTGTAGCCATCCAAATGACCATCGGCTTGCCTCCTACGGCGTAAATTGCCCTGGCGGTTGCATTGACCACATCCTCATCGCTTCCGGTATCGGCAGTGAGCACAAAGGTTTCGCCGGGCTTTACTTTTACCAGTTCGCGGACAATTTCGTCTGCTGCCCGGGCCATCTCAAATTCATACAGTTTAACCATGATTTGCCTCCTTTGTTAGTAAGAGTATATTGTCGTTTGTTACCCGCATTTTCCGGCGATACCGTTATTCCTTTTTGAGTCTCTTAGCCGGCGGAGCAAGGTCCCGCTCCACAAACCGACCATCCTTCATCCACAACACCCCGTCCACTTCCAATGTCGTATTAAGGCTTACCGCATCCGAATGGGAAGGGGCCTTCACTCCGTCCGGCGGCAAAAGGCCCGCACCGATGCTGCCAAAGCCCCAGGTGTTGCTGCCCATGACGCGCTGGTCCTGTATTATGCTTCCCACCACCGCCGCCCCGGGATTGAACCCGATACCGGTATGAGCCACGCAAAGCATCTGCGGGTGGTTAAAACCCTTCAGCCACGCCTCGTAGGCAGCGGCCTCCCCGCCGCCGCTTATCTCCACCACCCGGTCGTTTTTCACTTCCATCTCTATCGGTGCTTTAATGATACCGATATCCGGCGCAATTGAACCGTCAAAGACTACTTTACCGTTGATGCTTTCCGGAATGGGCAGCCATCCTATCTGCCCGACAAAAAAGTGGGTTCCCGGCTTATCCGCCACACCCAGTTTATAGCTGATGGGATGGTCGGGGGTATTTTGAAAGCGCACATCCTCTCCCAGAACCGATGTCATGCGCATTTCCCTGGAAGCCTTAATTTTATCTCGAAGCAAAATGGTGAATTCCCTCATTGCATCATAATCCACGCTGCCAACGCAGCCTATCATGCTGCTTGTGTCCACGCCGGTCAGACACATATGGCGCAGCTTTTTATTGTTTTTCATGGTTCGATAATAAACATTGGAATACAACAGCCATCTGCAATTAAGCTCAATCCAGACATCAGCGGCGCTTAGCATGCCCACCAATGCTTCGCCCGGCAAATACGGGTCCGCAGCTTCACTTACGCCATCCGGCGTATTCATCCATGCCGTCAGGAGCTTGGCTCCTGCCCTGGTTGCCGATACGGAAATGGCATCCACCACCGCCCTATCTGCAATCATATCTGCAGTGATTACAAAGACCTCGTCTTTTTTACCCTCAGCAGGTCATTAACCAATACATCGCTTGCCCTTTGCAGTGCTTCATTGAACATTCATATCACCTTGTCTTTTATTTTTACGTGTTGTTAAACCTATTCTGCCACGGTTTGGGCAGCGGTTTTGTCACTTTCATACGTATCATCATTGAAGAGATGGCAGCATACAAAATGCCCTGGCGACAATTCCTTCATCACCGGCCTCTCCTTCATGCAAATGGGCTTTTTGTAGCGGCAGCGGAGGTGAAACGCACAGCCTGGCGGCACATTCACCGGGCTGGGTATTTCACCAGTGGATTGGACTTTAGACGGCTTCATTTTCTCCTCTTCCGCCGTTACTACCGGTATAGAGGACAGCAGCATCTGCGTATAAGGATGAAGCGGCTTTTTGAAAAAGTCTTCGGCCGGGGCCTGTTCACACAGTCTGCCCAGGTAGAGTATAGCCACCCTGTCCGCCACATTCCGCATTAGGCTTAAGTCATGGGTGATGAACAAGTAGGCCAGCTGCAGCTCTTTTTGCAAATCAATCAGCTTGCTAATGACCTTGGCCTGAACCGAAACGTCCAATGCGGAGGTCGGCTCGTCCAGTATCACAAGGGACGGATTTGTTGCCAGTGCACGCGCTACAGAAATAAGCTGCCGTTCCCCGCCGCCCAGGGTGCGCGGGTATTTATCCGCAAACTCGGCGGGCAGCCCCACCTCCTCCAGGAGGTCCCTGGAGCGTTTTTCCATATCGGCCTTGCTCATCTTGGTATGAATTTTAAGCGGCACCATTAAACTCTTGCCCACGGTGCGTTTTGAATTGAGCGAGGAACCGGGGTCCTGGAAAACTATCTGTATTTCACCCCTTTGCTTTAGGGTACGATTAAGACCGGCCTTTGCCAAATTATCGCCCTTGTAAATTATATCGCCGTCGGTGGCTTCATACATGCCGACCAGCACATAGGCAATGGTGCTTTTACCCGATCCCGACTCTCCGACAAGGCCTAAGGTTTCGCCTTCGTATAGCTCCAAGTCCACACCGTCCACCGCTTTTACCACCTGGCCGCTTTTTAACGGGAAATATTTTTTTAAATTCTTAATGTCCAGGATTTTTTCCGCCATCATATCACCTCATTTGCAAAATAACAGCTCACCCAATGGCCGGGGCTGACCTCAAGATGCTGAGGCTTTTCGGCTTTACAGACTTCCTTGGCATAAGGACAGCGCGGGGAAAACCTGCACCCTTTCGGCGGAGCCATATAATCCGGTACACGCCCTGGGATACCTTTTGCGATGCCCTCACCGGTCAGCTTTGGCACACAGGACATCAATGCCACCGTGTACGGGTGCCTGGGGTTTTGAAAGACATCGTCGGTCTCGCCGCTTTCCACTACTGTTCCCGCATACATTATATTGACGTAACTGGTGGATTCGCGGATAACACCCAAGGAGTGCGCGACCATAATCACCGACAAATGGTTGTCTAAAACCAGCTTATTTATAAGGCGCAGTATTTGGTCCTGTATAGTGACGTCCAAAGAGGTTCCCGGCTCATCCGCCAACAACAGCTGACGTCCTGCAGCTATGGTCATCGCAATACAAACACGCTGCTTCATGCCGCCTGAAAGCTGGAACGGAAAACTTTTCATGATTCGCTCAGGGTCGGGCAGCATTACGTTGTTTAATGCTTCCACCGCAATATCGTATAATTCCTTAGTGGGAGTATTATTAGGCTTGGCATACTTCAAGGCAGTAATAAACTGCTTTTCAATGCTGAATACCGGGTTCAAAGCACTGGAAGGGTCCTGGAAGATCATTCCCGCACCGGTTCTTCTCATGGCAGCCAGCTCGCTGTCCTTCATCTCAAAGACATTTTTCCCTTCGAATAACACCTCGCCGCGGTTTATTTTAGCGTTTTTGGGCAGCACATTCAGCACCGATTTCAAGGTAGTGGTTTTCCCGCAGCCGCTTTCGCCGACCAGGCCAACCCTTTCCCCTTTTTTTACCTTGAAGCTGATGCCATCCAGGACATGGCTTATACGGCCGTAAACGTCAAAAGAAACGGTAAGGTCCTTTACCTCCAGTATTGTGTCTTTTTGGGCATTATCCATGTTTTCCATTAGTTCTCCTCCGTTCCCAACATATTGCTGATGCCGTCACCCAGCAGATTGAACCCCAGCACAATCAGGATGATCGCAATGGCGGGGAAAATGGTGAGCCACCACTGGCCTGGCATATACTTGACCCCGGATGAAATCATGCTGCCCAGCGCCGGTTTGGGTGCCTGTTCACCCAAGCCGGCATAGCTTAACGTGGCACCCATAATAATCACATAGCCCATATCCAAAGTCATTTTGGTCAGCACTGCAGAAAGACAGTTGGGCAATATTTCTTTGAATATTATGTGGGGCAGTTTCGCTCCGACGAGCTCTGCATAGATGATATAATTCTCCGACCTGAGCGATGAGGTCACCCCGTAGGATAAGCGCGCATACCAGGGCCACCACATGACGGTAATGGCCAGCATTGAATTGGTAAGGTTCGGCTCCAATACTGAAGCTATGGCCAAGGCCAGTACCAACGGCGGGATCGCCAGGAATATGTCTGTAATACGCATCAGAACCGTGTCGATAAGCTTGCCTTTGTTATACCCGGCGATTACTCCCACGACGAAACCCACCGGTGCGGAAATACACAGCACAATAACGCCCATCAACAGAGTATTACGGAAAGAACCGATAATGCGGCTAAAAATATCGCGGCCCATCAAATCTGTCCCGCATAAGTGTTTACTGCTGGGGGCAAGACCGGCATTGGCAAAGTCAACGTAGGAGCCGATGTGTTCCGGGTAGGGAACCATGTATTTCCCGAATATGGCTAATAATAAGAAGGCGCTTACTATGACCAGCCCAATAACAGATATTTTGCTTTCGGAAAATTTTAGCCAATTTCTTTTCAATGCTTCCACTGTTCCATACCCCCTTTATTATTTGCTTCTGGACTGCCGCATTCTCGGATCCAGCATTATAACCACAATATCTACCAGCAGGTTGGTCAATATGAATATAACACCAAGCAGCAGGACCACTCCGCAAACAGCGTTGATATCCTTGCCAAGGATAGCATTCATCGCGTAGCGGGAAATGCCCGGCCAGTTGAAAATGGTTTCTACCAGGAATGCATTGCCGAAAATGGCCGCAATATCCAAGCCCATAATGGAAACTGTTGGAATAACGGATGGCTTAAGCAGGAACTGTCTATTGATAACTTCCCTTGGAACACCCTGTGAGGTTATCATTGTAATATAGTCTTTTCCGGCATTCTCCAGCATATAGGATCGGGTCAGACGGGCTTCCTGCATTGTATGGCCAAGGGCCAGCGCCAGCGAAGGCAGCAGCAGGTGTAAAAAAGCATCCCAGGCTGCGGCGGACTGACCATCGATTAGTGCATCCAATACCATAAGCCCCGTTACCGGCGGAACGGAATACCCCATGCTTATACGGCCGCCGATTGAAGGCAGTATCGGGAACCAGTAGCCGAAAATTAGCAGGAACAGCACTGCCCACACAAAGGCTGGTGTAGCTATTATAATATAGCTGCTAAAGCGGATTATATAGTCGGGCCACCGGTTATTATACATGGCTCCCAAAACACCTAAGAGCAGTGCGAAAAAAATAGGCGGAATTCCAGCCCATATGACCAACTCAAGCGTGGCGGGCAAAAATTCGGAAAAGTCCTTCGTAACGCTTCGGTGCGTCACGGTAGATACTCCCAAATCCCCTTTAACCACGCCGGCAATCCAGTAATAGTATTGCATAGGTAACGGATCGTTATAGTGCATCCTTTCCCGGTACTGTTCCACAATTTCCTCCGGAACAGTAGGCCCTAGTGCCAAACGTGCCGGGTCCCCCGGGATAATTCGCATAAGAGAAAAAATAATTACAGATAAACCAAACAATACAACCAGGGCCCATCCCAGCCGTTTCAGAATGGTCACGTGTAACTTGGACACTCTTTCTACCCCCTTGCATATAAGTTAATTCAAGCATACCCCTGTCAAAGACATCAAAGCATTGCTACCACTTCGACGGCAAATAATGTCCATACGAATGCTGCTTTCGAGGTTCATCCAACGGCAGGGCCATAGCCGATACAGCGGTGCCCCGCGAGCGAAACGCCCCTGCACGGGCGTTTCGCTCAAAATCCAGCTCGGGCACCGGCATTACTTAGGATTTATTTCCTGCGCTCCGGATAAACCTTTATGTCTCTTAAATAGAAGGAGAAGCCCTGCAAACCTATTTTCGGCTCCAGCTCCACATAGGAAGACTGGTAAACAAGCCGCTCGGGAGTTTCGGCGATGGGCACAAAGGTGAACCTTTCACCGCAGTATTCCTGAATTTCCTTATAAGCCTTTGCACGCTCATCAATATCGACTATGGTCAGTGATTTGTCTATCAGTTTATCCAATGCAGGGTCGTTAACCCAGTTCATGTTTTCCCAGGTGCCAACCTTCTTGGTACGCAGCATAGAAACAAACTGCGAACCGGAGTCGGAGGTAACAGGGGTAATGGAGGTAAGCGTTGTCATCGGCGATACATTAACATCGGCGGAATTCGCTACAATTGTCGCCCAGGGCAGTTCCACGATTTTTACATTCAAATCGATCTGTGAAGCGGCCGCCTGCACCATCAGCGCAACCTTTTCCCTGTCGGCGGATTCGGAGTTCCAAACCAGTTCTATTTCCATGCTGCCAATTTTATCGGCATATTTCGATTTTGCCAGGGCTGCCTTGGCCTTATCAAGGTTGAATTCGAAATCGAATACCGGCTCAAAGCCCAGCAGGTTTGACGGTATAACGCTTTTTTTCTGCAGCGAATCCGGCAGGATTTTCTCACAGACGGTCGCATAGTCAATCAGGTAACCAAAAGCTTCACGCACATGCTTGTCGTCCATGGGAGGTCTCTGGTTATTCATCCAAAGATTTATACCGCCGCCGGTGTAGTTGTAGGCCAGTTTGAAGGTATTATCGGAAGCCAGCATTGATTCCACGTTTTCGGTGGTCTGCCACATATCGGTAGATTCAAGCTCTTGACGGGCCATCATGGTTTTTACCGTAACCCCGTCATTGGAAGCATAGACAATGAATTTTTCCGGAGTGTTTTCCTCGAAACCGGCCCAGTAGTCCTTAAACTTGGTGCCGCCAACCGAGATATTGGTGCTTACACTGTCCACAATATAGGGCCCGGAACCTGCGTCATGTTCCAGCAGGTAGCCTTTACCGTAGTCACCTTTATCGCCATAGTCGCCGGTTGATGCATATTTGGTTTCAAGCAGTTTTTGGTCTACAATGTAGAATCGAACCAAGCTGTTAAGCAGCGGGCCATAGGCTTCTTTACAGTTAAAGCGAACATTGAAATCGTCAATTACCTCGACAGAATCTATATACTCATAGAACAAGAAAGCAAAACCTTCCCCAATCTCCAGCAGCCGGTTCATCGAATAGGCTACATCATGGGCTGTAAGCTGGTTACCGCTGTGGAAATAGATGTCCTCGCGAATCTTGAAGTCCCAGGTCAGGCCATCCTCGGAAATATCCCAGCTTTCGGCAACCCAAGGCTCAACGCCGCCATCCGGTGTGGGGAATACCAGGCTGTCGAATGCATTTATTAGGACAACACAGGATGCATAGTCCGAACCCACTGCCGGGTCCCACTTGGGCATAATGGTCTGAGTCACGCGGAAGATACTCTCTCCGCCACCTGTAGAAGGCCCAGGGGTTTCATCGGCAGGAGTGTCGGTGCCACCTCCTCTACAAGCAACAAGAGAAATAGACAGACATACTACCATTAACAGCAAGAGTAACCTTTTCATTAACCCTCATCTCCTTTTTTAGGATTAGCTGGATACATACGTTCCAGCTATCGTTTTATTGACCGTCCTTTTGCACGTATAACACGGTAATCCCATTCCAGTCGCAGCAAATAATTATGCAATAAACCAATATTATGTCTATGCTTTAAACTAGCCCGGCAGCCACCTCCTCCCGACGCCCTTTTATGCAGCCAATGCGCGATTCGATATCTGACCGGTTGTATACATAATTCGACATATTGCGACATTTCCCTTTAAAAATTTTATTTTAAGGCGCACGCCCCCCGGGCGGATATCGCCAATGGCTATTTTATAAGGGAATAAAGCGCCTGGGCATATATTTTTGCGCAGAGGATTAAATCATCTATGCTTATGAATTCATCCCGCTCATGGGCCAGTTCTTTTTGACCGGGAAATACCGGACCGTAAGCCACGAAGTTTTTCATGGTACGACAGTAAGTACCGCCGCCGAAGGTTATTGGGACCTCATTCCTGCCGGAGGTTTCCTGGTAAGCCCTCAGCAAACATTGAACCATTTCGGATTCCTGCGGAACGTAAAGGCCGGGCTTATCCTGTAAAAGTGTAAGCTCAAGGGAACGGGCCTCGCAGGCCTCGTAGATTTTCTGCCACAACGCCTCCCGCTGGTCCAGGTTTGGATAGCGCAGGTCGAAGGAAGCGCTGCCCCCTTTGCTGTCCACGTTAAGCACGCCCAGTGAAAGAGTCAGCTGCCCAAACACTTCATCGCTGCAGGCTATCCCTAAGCTCTTGCCTTCATGACCATCGGCAAAAAGGTCGGCAAGGGCGTAAATATACTGTTCCGCAGCGGACGGGGTTAAAGGCAGCCGGCGTAAAAAGTTAAGCAGCAAATTGTTTGCGCTTACTCCCTGCCAGGGCATTGATGCATGTGCACTCACACCCTGCACCTTTATCGTCAGGTTCTCGCCTTTTTGCTCCAATGTTATCCGGTTTTCCGGGTTGAAGTCCCTAAGAGCCTGCTCGGCAGAGGCGAGCAACGATGCATTCCCACGTAGTACAGCAACAGCTGTATCAGGCACCACATTCATGCGACTGCCGCCTTCAATTTTAATAATGCTGAACCGGTATTCATTCTCCGGCAGTCCCCATTCGCCGCTGCATTTGAAACGGTAGATGCCTTTTTCCCCAAAGATAACGGGAAACTCCCCGTCCGGCGAAAAACCGCCCCAGGGCTGCTCTTCCTTGCTTAGATAGTACTTTGCGCAGCGCATGCCGCTTTCTTCATCACAGCCTATAAGGCAGCGCACGTGGTTTTTAATGGGCAAACCGCTTTCCTTAATAGCCTTCATGGCGTAAAGCGAAGCCACCAGCGGGCCTTTATCGTCCAATGCACCGCGTCCGTACAACTTGCCATCCACAACTCTGCCTTCGAAGGGGGGATAGGTCCAGCCTTCACCGGCGGGTACGATATCTATATGGGTAATAACACCTATCTTCTTTCCGCCCGTGCCGTAGTCAACCTCGCCCATGTAACCGTCCACGTTCCGTGTCACAAAGCCCATACCGGCACCTATCTCAAGAGCGCACTCCAAAGCTTCGGCAATTTTAGGCCCGAAAGGCTGCCCCGGCCGGCTGCTTTCTTCATAAATGCTGTTGAAAGATATAAGTTTCTGTGTATCCCGTATAATATCGTTCTTATAGCCTTCGATTATTTCGTTCAACAGTTCAACCATGTTACACCTCCAAGCAGCGTTGGATTAATAGCCTTCTATGCCCAACTGCCGACATATCTCCCTTGCTTTGGCATCTACATAAACACCGTCTTTTTCAAGCAGCTCACCGTCAAGCATGATGGTGGGGTAAAGTACTATGCCGTCTGTATGTGAAGCAGCATTCCAGTGTGCGCCGCCCACCTTCACGCCCTGGGACCCTATTCCAAACTCCATGCAGCCGAATACACGCTCATCCTCCACTATGCGGCCTGTAATTCTGGTAACCCCGGGGTTAAAGCCTTGTGAGAAATGGGCAAGCCGGTACATATTCGGGTCATTGAAGCTATCCAGCCAGTCCTTGAAAATCTTTGCTTCTTGCCCTTCTCCGTAAACATCCACGATGCGGCCTTCTTCGAATTCCAACACTACAGGATTCCGCAAAGCCCCTATACTTTCCGGCGGAAAAATTGCCCCGTCAAACACAAGGATACCTTCGATCGTCTCTTCGATTGGACACCAACTGGTTTGACCGGGCATCATAACCGGATAACCTTTCTCTTTAGCTTTTATTCCCGAATGCCGTACTTTTCTTCCTCCCATCTTACCCCGCAGATTGGTTCCCTGCTTTGTCGTAACAACTATTTCCTCCGTCCGTTCAATCCTTGCCTTGAAGTATTCTCCCAGTTCAATTACCTTATCTATATCAATCTTTGTAATACAGTTGACCAGCATTTCCACGTCTAGACCAGTGGCGCAGATATAGCGGGCGCCATTTACATCCACCGCCTGGCGGTAAGCTTCACCGTGCATAATGGGCGCATAGGCAAGTTCAATCCACACGTCGGCACTGCAAACAGCCGCAGCCAAAGGAGCGGGAGGTTTGCTCTGCGCATAAAAACCGGTGCCGGTAGGTGTGTAGATCACCGAAGGCACGCCATCAATTGCATATACAGCCTCAGCCAGCGCTTTTACTACACGCTCGTCAATATAAGTATCATAATTTATTACGACGTTTTCCCCGGGCTTGACCAGCATAAAATCGCGCACAAACTTTAAGGCGCCCTTTGCGACCTCTAAACGTTTGTATTCATCTCTCATTTCAATACCAATATTTATTTCCATGTCATTAACCTCCTGTCTGATTTCAATGATGATTACAATACACCGGTGACATTATGAAGAATCCGCAAAACATCTCCTACCAAGTACCATTCCCATCACCACCTCATTATATGTAATCTCTATACATCATACGAAACCATATCCTTCGACAGTAGGGAACAATTATGGTATAGGAATCCAACGCGGTACGTTGCTCCGAATCTCAATACCGCAGTCAATGATTTACAGGCGCAGGGAATTGCCAAGGTGCGGCTGTAAATTAAACTGTATGACTACGGGATGTGTTGAAAGCTGTGTGTATTTCTGCATAGATGTTTTATCGAACTGCCTTCCGTTCTCAGTAACATGTTTTGTCGGCTGGATACCAGACTCAATGGCCTACTGGCATAATCAAGAACCCTGAGTATATTAATCCTATGATTTGGAAAGAGTTGCCATAACCCATTTTTCTTTTATATATACTGCAACTGGCTATTTACATTATAATATGTATAATGCAATAATATACTTGGATTGAAATGAAGAATTATCTACAGAATCACACCGTCTGTACTTTTAAGTTGATAATATCATAATATTTTCATAAAATATAATTATAAATAATTATGAATTTATTAATATTATTAATAAAATATTCTTTAAAGCAATTCTATCTGCCTGGGATTATTAATTGGAACAAGTTTAAACCGCTTCTAAAACAGTTTGTCTTAATTCAATATAGGGGGGTCGGAAAATAATGCTGGACCAAAAAGTATTGACATTTCTTGATTTATGCAAGACCAAAAGCTTTACCCAAACAGCAGCAAATTTGCATATTACTCAACCCGCCGTATCACAACATATAAAGCATTTGGAAGAAGCCTATGGGGCAAAACTGTTCTATTACAAGGACAGAACGGTAAATATAACAAAGCAGGGTAAGCTCCTGGAGAAATTCGCCAGGTCCATGTATATTAATGATAAGAAATTCAAAAAAATCATAAAGACCAGCATTGATGCACCCAGGGAGTTGAGTTTTGCCAGCACAAGAATTATAAGTGAGTTTATACTTCCGGAAGTGCTGCCAAAGTACCTGGAGAAATATAACTATGAGAAGATAAACATGGTTGTTGCGGAAAGCAAAGAAGCGCTTAATAAACTGTACTTGGGAGAGGTCGATTTCGTCATCACGGACGGAAGCTTCCGGGCAAACGATTACAAATGCGCCCACCTTTTCCGCGAAGAGACAGTTGCAGTCTGCTCTCCGTTCCATCCCTTTGCCAGAAATCCCATCGATTTCAGTGAACTAATAAACGAAAGGCTGATCTATCGCTCCCAGACATCGGAAGCATACGACAACCTGGAGATGATTTTGTCCGAGAAAGGATACAGCATCGGGGATTTCAAGAAGACCATGTCAATCGGCAGCACTACTTCTATTAAGGAATTGGTAAAACACAATGTGGGAATTACATTTCTGTATAGATTCGCAGTCCAAAAAGAACTTGAAGAAAAGTCGCTGGCAAAAATAAATATCCGTAACTTCAGCATTTACCGTGATATTTATTTTGTATGGCTTAAAGACAGCTTTTTTGAAAATGACGCATTCATTCTGTTTGAGTACTGCAGGCAGTTCTTTTCCGATTACCTGGACTTCTTACAGCCCGGACAGCAGTAATTAAACTAATTGCTTTTCTTATCTGTTTCGTCACGGCAGTTCCCATCCCGATCTGTTCCCAATACCGTCCAAACACCCGTTTAATAGGAGTTAACATCTATCCTGCTTCGTAAATATAATGAACTGAAAAGACAGAGGAGAAAAGAGAAGGGAGGGAATAAACCGTGTATGCCCGGAATAAACAGCCCGACCACGACCAAAGACCCCATGTCCACGAGTACCGAAATGAAACAAGCGTCGATGACAGGCACCGGCATCGCATGGAAGGCATAACCGGCCCTGTCGTCCAGGTTGGAAACTCGCACATTCACTATTTATGCGGCAGCACTTCCTTTGACGACGGCCACCGCCACCTGTATACAGATTATACCGGCCCTGCCAGATACTCAAGGGACAACTCCCATGTCCACGAATACAAAGGTTATGTAGCCCACGCCGGTGACCCGCTGCATGTTCATAAGTACTATGACAAGACGGGCCCCGCCATATACAACCATTTTTATTAATCCCGGATAAAAAAGCCCGGATGTCTTTTTATGGACACACCGGGTTTTTTGTTTGCGGCTTTTATACTACTTTTTTTTTAGAATGCTTAACTACCTAGATTTCGCACAAATAGCACCATAAATTATGGGTAATATTACCTTGGTAAGCAGACCAACAAATACAAAGAGGGTAATACTACTTATTACAGAAGTACTTCATTCAGAATACTAAACAAAAAGGTGGTATTACCCTATGAATAGGATAAAGACTTCAACTAGTGATTTGAAGCACGAAACTACTTCTGCATGGCTGGCATCTGTATTACAGTTTGGCCTGGACTCCGGCTTCTTCATTCCGTTTACGGCTTTCAAACTAAAGATGAAAGAAGTAAAGTATTCTGTTCACCAAAAATTGCTTACCATAATAGCGTCTGTTATCATGGGCTGTGAGTCTACCAAGGACATAAATGAAGTATTAGGTCCTGAGAAACTGGCTGCAAATTTACTGGGGATGGAACACTTCCCCGATCAGTCACAGATTAATGCTTTACTCACACGCACCGATGAAGAAAGCATAAAGCAGCTTGAGAATATTCATAATGAGATATTTAGTAAATTCAGCCTTTCCACTGCAT
>DASRVG010000080.1:0-21070 GCA_035655175.1 Clostridia bacterium
TTGTAGTTATTATCCTGCATTTTATCCAGGGTGTTGACTCAGATCATATAGGCAAATTAAGGCAGGAAATTGTAGCCTTTTAAAGAATTTGATTATATACTATAGAGTGTAAAACTTCCGGCTTTGGGAAGTTCGGCAGGATACATAGAATAATTCAAAGGGGGAAAAGAAACAGGTGAATTATAAAAGCGACATTGAAATTGCACAGCAGGCAAAGTTAAAACCTATTTCAGAAATAGCCAAAAAGCTGGGCATAGGGGAAGAGTACATTGAATCCTACGGAAAGTATAAGGCCAAAATCGATTACAATCTTTTGAAAAAATATGAGGGTACCGCAAACGGCAAGCTGATACTGGTTACCGCCATAACGCCCACCCCGGCCGGCGAGGGTAAAACCACCACAACGGTAGGCCTGGGGGATGCGCTGAACAGGCTGGGTAAAAAGGCAATGATTGCGCTGCGGGAGCCTTCCCTGGGCCCTGTGTTCGGAGTAAAGGGCGGAGCAGCGGGGGGAGGATATTCGCAAGTGCTGCCCATGGAAGATATAAACCTGCACTTTACAGGGGATATTCACGCCATAGGGGCTGCAAACAACCTTTTGGCCGCGATGGTTGATAACCATATACACCAGGGCAATGCGCTGAACATAGACGTAAGAAGAATAGTCTGGAGAAGGGCCATGGACATGAACGACCGGCAGCTTAGGTACATTGTAAACGGCCTGGGCGGAAAAGGGAACGGGGTGCCGAGGGAGGACGGCTTTGACATAACGGTGGCCTCCGAGGTAATGGCAATACTATGCCTTGCCGCGGACATAGACGATTTAAAACAGAGGCTGGCAAACATAATAGTGGCCTACGACAGGGACGGAAGGCCGGTCACCGCGGGTATGTTGAAGGCCCAGGGGGCGATGGCGGCACTGTTAAAGGACGCGCTGAAGCCAAACCTGGTCCAGACACTGGAAGGCAGCCCCGCTTTTGTACACGGCGGACCCTTTGCAAACATCGCCCACGGCTGCAACAGCATAATAGCCACAAAGATGGCGCTGAAGCTGTGCGACTACGTTGTGACCGAGGCGGGCTTCGGTGCAGACCTGGGTGCCGAAAAGTTCTTTGATATAAAATGCCGCAAGGCGGGACTTGTTCCCAACGCGGTGGTCATAGTCGCCACCGTCAGGGCCCTTAAGCATCACGGGGGCGCTGCAAAGGAAAGGCTGGGTGATGAGGACCTTGAAGCGCTTAAGAAGGGTATACCAAACCTGCTTAAGCATGTTGAAAACATAACACAAAAATTTGGCCTGCCGGCGGTGGTCGCTGTAAACAGGTTTCCCAGCGACAGCGAAAAGGAGCTGGACCTGATACGGGAGCAGTGCGCTGCCTACGGCGTGGACGTGGCCCTGTCCGAGGTATGGGGCAAAGGCGGAAAAGGCGGTGAGGCATTGGCCGAAAAAGTCCTTGCCGCCATCGAGAAGGGCCAAAACCGGTTCCGGTTTTTATACCGGGATGAGGACGATATAATGGAAAAGATAAGGAAAATAGCCGTTGAAATATACGGCACAAAGGGCGTAGTGTACAGCGCCCAAGCGTCCCAGGGAATAAAGCAGGCCGGGGAACTGGGGCTCTCAAACCTTCCGGTCTGCATGGCCAAGACCCAGTATTCCCTTTCGGACAATCCGAAGCTTCTGGCACGACCCGAGAACTTCGAGATTACAGTGAGGGAAGTAAGGATATCCGCCGGGGCGGGCTTTATTGTCGCCATAACCGGGGACATTATGACCATGCCGGGTCTTCCCAGGGTGCCCGCGGCGGAATCCATAGACGTGGACAGCAGCGGCAGGATCTCCGGGCTTTTCTAGGCATAGAATGCAATATGGAAGCGAGGAGGGATAAATATGGCTTTTATAATGAAGGGGACCGATGTGGCCCAGGCAAAAAAACAAGGGATAATAAAAAGGGTGGAAGCACTGAAGGAAAGGGGCGTATCCCCGGCACTGTGCATTATAATGGTGGGGGACAGGGAGGATTCCCACGCCTACGTAAAAGGGGCCACAAAGGCCCTGGCGCGGTGCAGCATTGGCTGTCACCTGGCGCACTATCCCGAAGACATAAGCCGGCACCGGCTGCTTGAAGAAATAGAGGCGATAAACCAAAACCCCGAATACCACGGGATTATTGTGATGAGGCCGGTGCCCTCCGCGATACGGTGGGAGGCGGTGGAAGGGACCATATCCCCGGCAAAGGACGTTGATTGTATAACCGCGCAAAACCTGGCCGGCGTGTTCAAGGGTGATACCGATGTGTTTTATCCCTGTACCGCAAAGGCTGTGGTTGACATGCTGGACCATTACAGGGTAAGCGTGGAAGGCAAAAAGGCGGTGGTCATAGGCCGCAGCCTGGTGGTGGGAAAACCGCTGGCGATGATGCTGCTGCAAAGGAACGCCACCGTCACCATATGCCATTCCAGGACCCGTGACCTTGCCAAGGCGGCTTCGCAGGCGGACATACTGGTGGCCGCCGCCGGTACGCCGGGCCTTGTGGGGCCTGACTTTGTAAACAAAGACAGCATAGTGCTTGACGTTGGAATAAACATGGTGGATGGAAAGCTAAAAGGGGACGTGGACTTTGAGCGGGTTGCGCCGCTGGTTTCGATGATTTCGCCGGTGCCGGGGGGCGTCGGAGCGGTGACAACGTCGGTGCTCATGGAAAACATAGTAACCGCCGCCGAAAAGAAGTGAAGGAACGGTTATACCGCACCCAATTAGCATAAGTATTGAAATATATCGCCTGGCCGGGCGTTCCGGCGCAGTTTACAGCAGGGTTAGTCGGACCCTTCGTAAAGGGTAACCGAAAGACCGGGAAAATGAGCCTCCCGGACGATAGCGGGACAGGGACGACGCACTGCCGGCCGGGAGAGAAGACTTAAGCTGCTGTCCGGCTGACGGCGCAGGCGGCAGGCCTGTGTCGGCTTAAAAGTAGAACGCGAAAAGTGGAGGCGGTAGCATGGAAATAATACTGAAGGAAAGAAACCGCCAGGAGAAGGTTTCCGGCGGCAGGGTTCTTCTGTTCATTATCGCCACGGTATTATTTATAAATTTGGCCGCCGCTTTGATAAACAGGTTCGCACCGGTGGCGGCGGGGGCTGCAAGCCTTTTGCTGATACTTGCCGTTATGGTCATTGCCTATAGGGTTATGACCGGCAAAGCCACCGAGTATTATTATATACTGACCGACAAGGGCCTTTTGATTCATCGTGCCATGGGCATAAGGGAGATTAAGCTCATGGAAATACCCTATGACGGGATAATTGAAATAAAGCCCGGCGAAGAAACGGGCGGTACCGAAAAAACATACTACTTCCTGTGCAACAGGAAGGACAGCCGCAGAATGACGCTGGTTTTCGAGTACCGGGGCAAAAAGACAGGCGTGGTCTTCGCCCCCAGCCGGGAGTTTTTGGAGGCACTGCTTGGCTTAACCGGCAGGGTGTGACGGGGCTCCATGCAGAGGGCCTCCAGGTTTAACTGCCTTTTAATGGCCCGCACCTCCTGTTCCGAAAGACCGGTGTCACGGGCCAGTTCAGAATCGGTTTTGAATTTGCGGTAGAGCTTTATATAGTCCTTTAGGCTGTTCATACCGACCCTCCCCCAAGGTTAGTGTTGCCGCGGCATGGCGGCGCTATCCGTATTGGGGGAAAGAGCATGCATGGCAGTTTAAGGCAGCGTTAAGCCAAGGGCTGCGGAGGGAGGCAAAGGGCATGGACGGCAAAATGCCGCTGCTGGAAAGGCTTGTAGACCATGCAAAAAAGGGCCCGGTGAGCTTTCACGTGCCGGGGCACAAGGGAAATACCGGGCTTTTGGGTGCCGGCGCAAGTTTTTTTGGCGAAGTCCTAAGGCATGACCTTACCGAACTGCCCGGCCTTGACAACCTGCACAGCCCCGCCGGGGTTATAAGGGACGCCCAGCGCCTTGCGGCGAAGGCCTATGGGGCCGACTATACATATTTTTTGGTTAACGGCAGCACGGTAGGTATTTTGGCCTCCATGCTGTCCGCGACCCGGCCCGGGGACACCGTCATGGTGGACAGGGGATGCCATTTATCGGTTTTCAACGGACTGGTATTGGGCAGGCTAAAACCGGTGTATCTCCCCAGGCCGGTGGACCCGGCGACCGGCATACCCCTTGCCATATCCCCGGGGGAGGTGGAAAGGGGCCTTGAAAAAGCCGGGCGGGTGAAGGCGGTAATAATCACCAACCCCACCTATTACGGTATCTGTTCCGATATAAAGGCCATAGCCGGCATGGCGCACGAAAAAGGTGCCCTGCTCATTGTGGATGAGGCCCACGGAGCCCATTTCAAGTTTTGTGACGGCCTTCCGGAGAGCGCGCTGGACGGGGGCGCGGACCTGGTGGTCCAGAGCGCCCACAAGACGCTGCCCGCCATGACCCAAGGGTCGTGGCTGCATGTGAAGGGCGCCGGGGTGGACAGGGAAAGGCTGGAAAGAATGCTTGGAATGCTTCAGACCACCAGCCCCTCCTACATCATAATGGCGTCACTGGACAGCGCCCGGTATATGATGGAAAGGGAAGGCGCCCTGCGCCTTGGGGAAGTGCTGGGATACGCCGCCCGGGCAAGGCTTGAGATAAACGGCATGGGAAAGGGCCTTTTTTGCCCGGACGGCCAGTATTTCAAGGCGAAGGGCTGCCATGACTTTGACGGTACCAAGCTGGTTATTAATTGCTCCGGGGCGGGGTTTACCGGTCAAAGGCTTGACAATTTTCTAAGAAATAAGTGCGGTGTGTACGGGGAACTGTACGATTTGGCAAACTGGCTGGGTGTAACAACGGTGGCCAGCCGGCGGGAGGACTTTGAAAGGCTGATACAGGGATTACACGGCTTAATGCCGGAACCGGTGGACGGAGACTTGCTGCCCCGGTTTGAAGACTTAAGGCTTGATACGGCGGCTGACCCCTGGGAAGTGGCCGAGGGACGCTGCAGCCGGGTTGTCTTGGAACGGGCGGAGGGCAGGACGGCCTGCGGCGGTGTAATACCCTATCCGCCGGGCATACCGCTTGTTTGCCCCGGGGAGCGGTTCAGTGCGCGGGCCATAGAATGCATCAAGGAGTACAGCGCCTTTGGCATAACCGTTAAGGGCCTTAAAGATGGACAGGTGGAAGTGGCAGAATAATTATAGCGGAGGTTGGCCATGAAGGGAAAACTGGTTATTATTGAATCCGGTTCGGACGCAAGCGGGAAAGCGACCCAGGCGCAGATGCTGTACGAAAGGCTGCGGCGGGAAGGCAAAAAGGTTATGAAAATAGAATTTCCCAATTATAACAGCGATTCCTCCATATTTGTGAGGATGTACCTTGACGGAAAGTTCGGCAAGGACCCCAAAGCCGTCGACCCTTATATTGCAAGCCCCATGTTTACGCTGGACCGGTACTGCAGTTTCCTGGACATCTGGGGGGACTTTTACAACGCCGGGGGGCTGGTTGTCGCCGACAGGTACACCACCTCCAACATGGTCCACCAGGCATCCAAAATAGCCGACCCGGACCAAAGGGACAAATTCCTTGACTGGCTGTGGGACTTTGAATACGGCATATACAAGCTTCCGGTGCCCGACCTGGTGGTTTTTTTGGACGTGCCTCCGGAAGCAAGCCAAAAGCTTCTGCATAAAAGGGCCGTCGGGCGGAAGAAGGATATACACGAGGCGGATTCTGAGTACCTGGAAAAGACCTATATAAATGCGCTGTATGTTGCCAAAAAATACGGGTGGCAGAGGGTGCAGTGCATGGACTGCGCTAATAGGCAGCTGCTGCCTGTCGATATAATACACCAGAGGGTATACGATATAGTCTCCAGGGTCCTTTAGCGTGCCCGGAGATACCGTATCGGGGGTGTAACGCAGTGAAAATAAGGAAATTAACCGGCGGCCCGGCGGGTCCCTACACCGGCAGGGTGGGGGACAAAAAACCCGAAAAGGCGGAAGGCAGCCGGGGCAGTTTTGAGGAAAACCTAAGCAGGGAGCAGTCCCAAAGGATGGAGGAGCGGATTGCCGCGCTGCTTGAGGATATAGACCGGCAGGGCAAAAGAATGGCCGGTTCCATGTCCCTTAAGGAGCTCCTGGCTTACAAGGCCAAGGTAAAGGCTTTCATGGAAGAGGTCCTATCCGGCATGTTGAAGTATACCAAAAGCTCCACCATGGACAGAAGGGGAAGGCACAGGATTTATACGCTGGTAAAAAGAATAAACCAGGAGCTTGAACAATTGACCGAAGAAATGCTGGGCGAGCAGAAGAACCGGTTAATAATATTGAAGAAGATAGACAGTATCAGGGGTCTTCTGGTTGACTTGTATACCTGATTGGGGTGGCAGTTATGGAGGCGTACGACTTTTTAGAAAAGGCAATACTGTGGGACAGGGTATCCCATGCCTATATAATCAACGCAGCACAGCAGCAGGCGAAGGACCTGGCACTATTTCTGGCAAAGGGCGTAAACTGCATGGCCGAAGGCCGAAAACCCTGCGGCCGGTGCAGCTCCTGCCGGAAAATAGATACTTCAAACCATCCCGATGTAACCATAATCCGGGCCGGGGGTGCAAGCATAGGAATTGACGACATAAGACAGCTGCAGAAGGAAATATTCTTAAAACCCTATGAAGGCAAAAAAAGGGTAAGCATAATCCTGCAGGGTGAAAAAATGACGGTGCCGGCGCAAAACTGCCTTCTGAAAGTGCTTGAGGACCCGCCGGGGGATGGGATAATAGCAATCACCACCGCCAACCCGGCCGGTCTTTTGCCAACCATCCTTTCCCGCTGCCAGGTTTTAAAGCCTGGAACCGGCCAAAATATACCCGACCACCGTTTGTACCATGAAACAATGGTTTGCATGATTAAGGAGGACTTTACCCGGGCCTCCGCTGTCATAGACCTCCTGGTCCGGGATACCGACCGGTCGGTGGAGGATTTCCTGGACTACATGCTTTTGCAGCTTAGGGATGTTTTGGTCCTTAAGGTTGCTCAGAAGGAAGATTTGCTGTATATTAAAGACAATGGTGAATTTGCACGAAGGACGGCGGCAGAGTTTACCCCGGCCGGGCTGGGACGAATGATTGAAGCGGTGTCCAGGGCCAGGGAAAACCTGAGGCAAAACGCCAATACACAGTTGACGTTGGAAGTTCTTCTGCTGGATATACAGGAGGTATAAAAATGTTGACAGTAGTAGGGGTACGGTTTAAACGGGCAGGTAAAATATACTATTTCGACCCCGGCGAGCTGGATGTACAGGCCGGGCAGAAAGTGATAGTAGAGACGGTAAGGGGGATTGAACTGGGGGACGTGGCGGTAGGGCCCAAAATGGTCAGGGAGGAAGACGTAGTCGCCCCGCTAAAGCAGGTGATAAGGATGGCCACCCCCGAGGACATCGCCACCGAAAAGGAAAACAAGGAAAAGGAAGAGAAGGCCTTTGACATATGCCTGGAGGCCATAGCCAAGCACAACCTGGAAATGAAACTGGTGGACGTGGAGTATACCTTTGACGCCAACAAAGTGATATTCTACTTCACCGCCGACGGGCGGGTGGACTTTAGGGAACTGGTGAAGGACCTGGCTTCCATTTTCAAAACCAGGATAGAACTAAGACAGATAGGCGTCCGGGACGAAGCCAAGATGTTGGGCGGACTGGGGCCCTGCGGCAGGTCGCTGTGCTGCGCCACCTTTTTGGGGGACTTTGAACCGGTATCCATAAAAATGGCCAAGGAGCAGAACCTGTCGTTAAACCCCACCAAGATTTCCGGTATTTGCGGGCGGCTTATGTGCTGCTTGAAGTACGAGGAGGAAGTATACGAGGCAATAAAACAGGATATGCCGCCGATAGGCATAAAGGTTTCCACCCCCTCCGGCGATGGGATAGTGGTGGATACCAATATCCTGAAAAGGATGGTCAAAGTGAAACTGGTGGAGGGTGACGAGACGGATATCAAGGAGTTCAACCTGGACGATGTCCGGCCGGTTCCTGAGGAATAACGGGATGCTCCCGAAACGGAATATTTTTCTTTGAAAAATCCTGTTTAAATGTTACAATATTAACGGTAGTAATCGGTTTGAGATACTCAAGGAGGTGAACAGTATGGCATATATAATAACTGATGACTGCATCAGCTGTGGTGCATGTGAACCTGAATGCCCCGAGGGGGTTATAAGCGAAGGTGAGGATAAATACGTTATAGACCCGGAGGGGTGCATTGAGTGCGGTGCGTGCGCGGATGTATGTCCGGTGGACGCCCCCAAACCGGAATCGGAAGTTTAATAAAAGACCCTGGTAAGGGTCTTTTAACATAGTACGGCAGCGGCCGGTATCATATAGGTCTTGACTGCGCAACCTAAATAGGGCGGCGAAAGTGCCGCACCGGGAAAAATGGTCCCGGGACCCGTGGAGGGACATTACCGGGCATGGAGGTTTTAAAATGAGAAGATGGATTTTGACTGCCGCCGTGGTGCTGCTTGCAGTGCTTGTAGCGGCATGGGCTGCGCTGCAAAAAGACAGCGTCCCTCCGGATTTAAGCCCTCCCGACAACAGCCTCAACCAGCCCGGGGCAGCCCCGGAGCGGATGGGGGAAGAAAAGCCCGGCGGCAGTGACATGCAGCAGTCTCCCGGCCGGGAGGAGGGCGGCTACGGCGTGTACCCCGGCGACTTGGCCTATGTTTTTGAACTGGCCGATATTGAGGGCAACACCGTCAAAATGTCCGACCACCGGGACAGGGTGGTGTTGCTGTGCTTTTGGCAGACCAACAGCAGCTGGTGCCTGGAACAATTGCCCCTTTTGGACCGGCTGTACGAGGCCTACAAGGACGGTGACGCGGTGGTGCTTGCGGTGAATGTGGGCGAGGAAGGGGAAGAGGTTTCAGAGTTTATCAAAGATAAGGGGTTTACCTTTCCTGTGTTGCTGGATCTGGATGCGGAAGTTTCAAAGAAGTACCTTGTGTCCTACCTGCCCACCAATTACGTGATAAACCGCCGGGGCGAGGTAAGCGCAGTTCATATAGGCCTTATGGACTATGACCAAATGGTGGGGTATATGGAGGCCGCTTTCAGCGAGTCACACCGGGAAATAAGCGCGGCGGCTCGGCGCGGGAGTGGATTTAATGATGGAAGAATACCTTAGGGACGGAGAAAGGATAGACGACCTGGGTATAGCAGGCTTGCGTATAATACAAAACCCCAATAAGTTTTGTTTTGGCATTGACGCGGTTATGCTTGCCAATTTTGCCACCGTAAAAAAAGGGGATACCGTGGTGGACTTTGGCACCGGCACCGGGATAATACCGATAATCCTTGCCGGTAAGACAGAGGCTTCAAAGATAATCGGGATTGAGATTCAAGAAGACATGACGGAGATGGCCCAAAGGAGCATCGCGATGAACGGGCTGGGCGGCCGGGTAAGAGTGCTGGCCGGCGACCTGAAATGTGCATGCTCGCTGGTGGGGGAAGGGACAATTGACCTTGTGGTTTCAAACCCCCCTTACATGAACGACGGCGGGGGCCTGAAGAATCCCGACAGCAGCAAGGCCATTGCCCGGCATGAGATATTGTGCACGCTGGAGGACATTGTGAAATCGGCGAGCAGGGTTTTAAGAAGCGGGGGCAGGCTGGCCATGATTCACCGCACCCGCCGCATGGTGGATGTGCTGCTGGCCATGCGGGAGGCGGGCATAGAGCCCAAGAGGCTTAGGATGGTCCATTCGGGCATTGACAGGGAATCCAACCTGTTCATGGTGGAGGGGGCCAAGGAGGGCGGAAAGTTTCTAAAGGTGTCAAAGCCCCTGGTGATATACCGGCAGGACGGGAGCTACTCGGAGGAGATACACAGGATTTACTACGAGGGAGAAAGGATGTAGTCGGCATGGAGGGGGAAGGTATACTCTACATATGTCCCACCCCGATAGGGAACCTGGAGGACATAACCCTGAGGGCCTTAAGGGTGCTGGGGGAGGTTGACCTTATTGCAGCGGAGGATACCAGGAGGACGCAGCAGCTTTTGAACCATTACCGGATAAAAACCCCCATGACCAGCTACCATGCCCACAACCGGCGGAAGAAGGGGGAATACCTGTTAAAACTGCTGGGCCAGGGTAAAAGCATTGCGCTGGTAACCGATGCGGGCACCCCCGGTATTTCCGACCCGGGCTACGAGCTTATAAGGGACTTCATTGAAGCCGGGGGCAGGGTGGTATCCCTGCCGGGGCCTACGGCAATAATGACCGCCCTGGTGGCTTCGGGGCTGCCCTCCGACAGGTTTTTCTTCCAGGGTTTTTTGCCAAAGGGCCCCGGCAAAAGGCGGGAGGTCCTTAAAGGTCTGGAGCGCCAGCAGGGCACAATAATACTTTACGCGCCGCCCCACGGTTTGGGAGGTCTCCTGGAAGACTTAAGTAAAGTGCTGGGCAACCGGAGGGGGGTAATAGCCCGGGAACTTACCAAGAAGTACGAGGAGTATGTTAGGGGCACGCTGGACCAGCTTATGCAGTGGGCCGGCGAAAGGGAAATAAAAGGCGAATACGTGATTTTACTGGAGGGTGCTTCCGGCGAGGCAGGGCAGGCACAGGCGCCGTGGCAGGGCATGAGTATAGCCGAGCACCTGAACTGGAACATGGAAAAAGGCCTCTCAAAAAAAGAGGCCGTAGCCGTGACCGCCCGAGAACGCAATATACCCAAAAAACAGGTTTATGCCGAGAGCATAGTAAAAAAATAGCCGTTTTGCGGCTATTTTTTAAAGTCTGGAATTTTTGAGTTCCTGTGCACAGTCCGGGCAAATGTTTTTCCCCTTGTAGTTTATTACGTCCCTTGCATTGCCGCAGAATATGCAGGCTGGCTCGTATTTCTTGAGAATTATATGCTCCCCGTCCACATATATTTCCAGAGCATCCTTCTCCGCTATGTTGAGAGTCCTGCGCAGCTCTATAGGGATTACCACCCTGCCTAGTTCGTCCACTTTCCTTACAATGCCTGTCGATTTCAAAGTCTTCGCCCCTTTCATAATCCAGATATATTTCGACAATATTTTCAATTAAAAGCATACCAGAAATGCCAATTAAAGTCAATGTAATTATTTAATATTTTTTTGCATATTTACAAAAGGCTGTTTCAGCCGGGAGAAAAAGGCGGCGGGCGGAGTTGATGTGGACGGCGGCGGGGGAATATAATAAAATAATAGAAAATACCGGGAATGAGAGAAAGCCTATTTTTACATAAAGGAGGCACATGATGGAAAGATATGAAAGGCAGATGCTGGTAAAGGAAATCGGGACCGAGGGCCAGAAACGCCTCGGCCAGGCCAGGGTACTGCTGGTGGGCTGCGGAGGATTGGGGACCAATATTGCAAATATACTGGTCAGGGCCGGGGTGGGCTTTATAAGGATAATAGACAAGGACAGGGTTGAGCTGAGCAATTTGCAGAGGCAGTGCCTGTACGACGAGGAGGACGCCGCCGGCAACCTTCCCAAGGTGGAGGCGGCCCGTAGGGCGCTTACGCGCATCAATTCCTCGGTGGAGGTCGAGGCGTTGGCGGAGGAGCTTACCGCGGCGAACATCAAGAAGTATACCGCCGATGTTCATCTTGTGATGGACGGCACCGACAATTTTGCCACGCGCTTTTTGATAAACAGGGCCTGCGTGGAACAGGGGCTTCCATGGGTTCACGGCGGGGTACTGGCCACCAGTGGGGTGGTAATGGCTTTTACCGACCCCAAGGGCCCCTGCCTTGAATGCGTATACCCCGAAAAGCTTGCGGGTATTGCCCTGCCCGGCACCGGCACGGCGGGCATACTGGGCACGCTGACGTCAACGGTGGGGGCAATACAGTCCAACGAGGCTATAAAGTATCTTACCGGCAACACCGGCAGCATTATGAAGGGAATGCTTTATATCGACCTGTGGCACGGTACCTTTGAAAGGATTGATATACAAAAAAGGCCCGACTGCCGCTGCTGCAATCAAAGGTAATCAAGTAATCAAGGGGACGGTTCTTTTGATTAGTAATCAATAATCAAAGGGACGGTTCTTCCGATTAGCAATCACACAATCATAGGGACGGTTCTTTTGATTAGCAATCATATAAAAATCATCCCGAAGCAATAGCGAAGGGCCTTTTCACAAGCGGGGTTCTTGGGGCTTTGCCCCCGGAAGGGCAGGGTTGGATTTTCGGGCTTTGCCCTCGGAAGGGCAGGGTTGGATTTTCGGGCTCTGCCCTCGGAAGGGCAGGTAAAGGGATGTAACATTATTAATGCGCCTTGGGCAGCACCTTGCAGCCGACGGTTCCAAGACGGGGGGTGGTAGTTTGTTAAAGGCCGGAAGGCTTCATAAAGGGGACACCGTAGGGATTGTATGCCCGGCTGGCCCGGTAAGGGAGGACCTATTGGCAAGCGGTATAAAAACCCTGGAATCCCTGGGGCTTAAAGTAAAACCCGGACGCCATGTAAGGTCTGAACTGGGCTATCTTGCCGGCAGCGACCGGGAAAGGGCGGAGGATTTAAACCGGATGTTCGCCGACCCCTCGGTAAAGGGAATCTTTTGCGCAAGGGGGGGATTCGGCTGCACCCGGATCCTGGACCTTATAGACTACGGGGCGGCGGCGCAAAACCCCAAGGTATTTGTCGGCTACAGCGATATCACCGCCCTTCACCTTGCGCTGGCCAAAAATGCGGGGCTTGTTACATTCCACGGCCCCATGGCGGCGGAAATGACCGAAGACTTTCCCCGGTATAACCTGGACTGCCTGGAAAGGGCAATTTTTTGCTCCGAACCCCTAGGGGAGATCAAAAACCCTGAAGGAGAAGGCCCCCCGGTAGCGCTTTTCCCCGGCAGGGCGAAAGGCCCCATAAGGGGGGGCAACCTTTCCCTTTTATGTTCCACCATAGGCACCTCCTACGAGATAGATACAAGGGGATGCATATTTTTCGTGGAAGAGATTGGAGAACCGCCCTATAAAATTGACAGGATGCTGACCCACCTGCGGATGGCGGGAAAGTTTAAGCAGGCCGCGGCCATTGTGTTCGGCCGGTGGAAAAAATGCGACGACGACAAACACCCCGAGACCCGGGTGGACCACCTGCTGGAGGAAATAGCAAAATCAGAGCAAAAACCGTGTATTTCAAACGTGATGATAGGCCATGATAAATACAATATTACAATCCCCTTGGGCTGCAGCGGGCTGGTGGAAAACGGCCGGCTGTATATCACAGAGCCCGGCGTGCTGTAGTACTGCCGGGCTGTATATCACAGAACCCGGCGTGCTGTAGGACCGCCGGGCGGAAAAGTGCCCGGCCCCGGTTTCACGTGGTCCTGTTAATACCTGTAGGGGCAGCCACATATAATTAATTGTACGGTTTTTTCGCATGAATTTCCGGTGAGAGGAGAATTCCTATGATTAATTCGGTGTGGCTGTTTTTGATCGTATCCGGCATTGCCGTGGCGGCGGCCCGCGGCAGCATGGGGGATGTGTCGGCGGGCATAATGGCCGGCGCGTCCTCATCGGTGGAGCTTTTCCTTGGCCTTGTGGGAATAATGGCGCTGTGGACCGGGGTGATGCGGGTGGCGGAAAGGTCCGGGCTGGTGGAAACGCTGTCCAGGATTATAAGGCCGGTGCTGGTACCCATTTTCCCCGGGGTGCCCAAATACCATCCCGCCATGGGAGCGGTGGTCATGAACCTGGCCGCCAATATGCTGGGCCTCGGAAACGCGGCTACCCCCATAGGCATAAACGCGATGAAGGAACTGCAGAAGCTTAACCCGAAACCTTCCAGGGCCACCAATGCCATGTGCACATTCCTCGTTTTGAACACCTCCTCGGTACAGGTTATTCCCGCCACCGTAATAGGCCTTAGGGCCGCGGCGGGTTCAAGCAATCCCACCGAAATAGTGGGAACGGCGCTTTTGGCCACCACCATATCAACGCTGGCGGGTTTACTGGCGGTTAAAACCCTTGAGCGGCTGTACTAGGTGATTTAAGAATGGAAACAGCGATTAAAACGGTTTCAGCCTTTGCCGTTCCGCTGGTGGTTGCATTGATACTGGTCCACGGGTACATAAAGGGCGTGAGAGTATACGAGGTGTTTGTGGAAGGCGCCGCCGAAGGAATAAAAACTTCTTTAAGAATACTTCCCTATTTAATTGCCATACTAATGGCAATAGGAGTGTTCAGAAGCTCCGGGGCCATGGATATAATGCTGGCGCTTTTTAAGGTACCGGCGGGGCTTTTGGGCATTCCCGCCGAAGTGATGCCCCTTGTGCTCATCCGCCCCCTATCCGGCAGCGGCGCGCTGGGAGTGTTAAGTGAAATACTTTATGCCTACGGGCCCGATTCCTTTGCGGGGAGGGTTGCCGCCACCATGATGGGCTCCACCGAAACCATATTTTATACTATAACGGTGTATTTCGGGGCGGTGGGTATAAAGGACACCCGCCATGTGCTGCCGGCGGCCCTTGCGGCCGACCTGGCGGGGGTAATAGCGTCGGTGATTATATGCAGCATAATTTTCGGCCCGTCTTGACAAAAGGGGAAAACTTCTGTATATTCTAGGGAAAGGATATACAAAATTATAAAGGCAATGAAGGGAAGAGTAGGGACCCGTCCAAGGCAGCAGAGAACCGGGAAGGGTGGAAACCGGCGCCGCGGCAAGTCCTGAACATGGCCCCGGAGCCTTGCCGCTGAAAGGGCTAGTAAGCGGTAACGGGTGCCCCCGTTAGAAGGGCAGGCAATCACCGGTTGCCGGGAGAGGCTGCCGATATGGCAGTGAAGTAGGGTGGTAACGTGGCCATTGACCGCCCCTACCGTAATGGTAGGGGCTTTTGATTTTTCGCCGCCCAATGCCCTGCGGCGATACCGTCCACCAACCGACAACTGCAAAACCTTATGTCTACGGCCCGAAAGCCCGTGGGCAGGGGACATGCATTACGGGGTGTATCCCCATACTACCGGAAGGAGGAGATGCAATGAATAAAAAAACCTTTTACATTACAACCCCCATCTATTATCCCAGCGACAAGCTGCATATAGGGCATACCTACACCACGGTGGCCGCCGATGCCATGGCCCGGTTCAAGAGGCTTACCGGGTACGACGTAATGTTCCTTACCGGCACCGACGAGCACGGGCAGAAAATCCAGAGGGTGGCCGAGGACAGCGGGATGTCCCCGCAGCAGTACGTGGATAAAATAGTGGACGGCATACTAAAGCTGTGGAAGCTTATGGACATTTCCAACGACGACTTTATAAGGACCACCGAGCCGAGGCATGTAAAGGCGGTACAGAGGATTTTCAAAAAGCTCTATGACAGCGGGGATATATACAAAAGCTATTACGAGGGCTGGTACTGCACACCCTGCGAAGCCTTTTGGACCGAGCACCAGCTTAAGGACGGCAAGTGCCCCGACTGCGGCAGGGAAGTGGAGTTAACCCGCGAGGAGGCGTACTTTTTCCGCCTTTCCGCCTACCAGGACCGACTTATAAAGTTTATTGAGGAAAGCGACTTCATCCAGCCGGAGTCACGAAAAAACGAGATGATAAACAATTTTCTAAGGCCCGGCCTGGAGGACCTATGCGTTTCCCGTACCTCCTTTGACTGGGGCATACCGGTGGACTTCGACGAGGGTCATGTGGTATACGTCTGGGTGGACGCGCTGTCCAACTATATTACCGCGCTGGGATACGCGTCGGATGACCCGTCACTGTACGAAAAATACTGGCCCGCCGATGTGCACCTGGTGGGCAAGGAAATAGTCCGGTTCCACACCATAATATGGCCGGCGATGCTGATGGCCCTGGGCGAGCCGCTTCCCAAGAAGGTATTCGGCCACGGTTGGCTGATCCTGGAGGGCGGTAAAATGTCCAAGTCCAAGGGCAACGTGGTGGACCCGGTGGTGCTGGCCGACCGGTACGGCGTGGACGCCATCCGGTATTTCCTGATGCGGGAGATGCCCTTCGGCGCCGACGGCGTGTTCTCCAACGAGGCGCTGATCGGCAGGATAAACGCCGACCTTGCCAACGACCTGGGGAACCTGGTGAGCAGGACGGTGGCCATGGTGGACAAGTATTTCAGCGGCATAATTCCAAAGCCTGCCGGTGAAGAGGGCCCCGATGCCGAGCTTAAGGCCCTTGCGATTTCAACGCCGGGCCTGGTTGAAGAGCACATGGATAACCTGCAGTTCAGCAGCGCCCTAACGGAAATCTGGAAACTCATAGGAAGGGCCAACAAGTACATCGACCAGACCATGCCCTGGATACTGGCAAAGGACGAAGATAAGAAGGACAGGCTGGCCACCATCCTGTACAACCTGGCGGACTGCATAAGAATAATATCCGTGCTGATAAGCCCCTTTATGCCCGATACCCCGGCCAAAATATGGGCCCAACTCGGGATGGACCACGGCCAGGGCACCGCGTGGGAGGACATCAAACAGTTCGGCAAGCTGCCCACCGGCATAAAGGTAAGGAAGGGGGAAGCGATTTTCCCAAGGATAGAAAAAGACGGACCGCAGCCGGTGCAAGAATCCAAGGACAAGGAGGAGAGCAAAGTGGAGCAAAATTACATTTCCATAGACGATTTCGCAAAGGTGGACCTGAGGGTTGCGACGGTGTTGGAATGCGAAAAGGTGGAAAAGTCCAAGAAACTCTTGAAGCTTAAGCTGGATATAGGGGAAGAGACAAGGCAGGTGGTGTCCGGAATCGCGGACTTTTACAGCCCCGAGGACCTGGTGGGCAAACAGGTGGTAATAGTGGCGAACCTTAAACCGGCCAAGCTGATGGGGATAGAATCCCAGGGCATGATTCTTGCCGCTTCCACCCCGGGGGACGAGGAACTGACGGTGGTGACGCTGCTTCAGAAAATCGCCAACGGCTCGAAAATAACCTAGGGGGTGGGGAAAGTGCTTATGGACACCCACGCCCACCTGGACGACAGGAGGTTTGACGGCGACCGGGAAGAGGTTATAAAAAGGTGCGTGGAGGAGGGCCTGGTGTGCATTATAAACCCAGGGTCCAACCTGTCCTCCAGCATAAAGGCCCTGTCGCTGGCAGCGGCGCACCCCATAATATTCGCTGCGGTGGGGATACATCCCCACGACGCCAAAACCGCCGACCAAAACACTGCGGAGATTTTGCGGCCGCTGGCGGGCAGGGAAAAGGTGGTGGCCATAGGAGAGATAGGGCTGGATTACCACTACGATTTTTCGCCCCGCGACAAGCAAAAACAGGTATTCAGGGAGCAGATAGCCCTTGCCAGGGAACTGAAGCTGCCGATAATAGTACACGACAGGGAAGCCCATGGGGATATTTTAAACATACTGAGGGAGGAAAGGGCTTGGGAGGTGGGAGGCGTTATGCACTGCTTCTCGGGCAGCAGGGAAACCGCCAGGGAGTGCATGGACATGAACTTTTTCATTTCCTTTGCAGGGCCGGTAACCTTCGAAAATGCAAGGAAAGTAAGGGAGGTGGCCGCTTACGTCCCAACCGACAGGCTGCTTGTCGAGACCGACTGCCCGTACCTTACCCCGGTACCCCTAAGGGGAAGAAGAAACTATCCCGGTAATGTAAAGTTTGTAGCCGAAGAGCTTGGCAGGATTAAGAATATGGACCTGGACGCGTTAATGGAGTGCGTCCTTGACAATACCCGGAAGCTTTTTGGTATCGATTCCCGTCACTACCTTTCGTGTTAAACATATAATGGTACTGAAGTAAAGGTGATTGGGGGGAACTGTTAATTGGATAATATGTGGAACCACATGGCAGGCTGGCCTTATTCGGCAATGAACAACGGGGGTATGAATGGCCCCGGATACTGGGATATGCCGTGGGACGACCAGTGGATGGGTTTTGGCCCCGGATACGGCCCCGGCCCGGGACCCTGTCCCTGGGAAGGGTTTGACCCCTGGATGCCGCCCAAAAAAGGTATGGACTGCTGCGCCGTACTGCGCTGCATCCATCAGTGCATGCGCCATCACATGGGACATATGCCTTATGATGACCCAATGGCGAACTACGGACCGGCGGCGGGGTATGTACCCGGATTGGGTATGCCTTCGGTACCGGCCAATGAATAAACAAGACATGTAGAATGAAAACCCCGGACTTTTCATGCCGGGGTTTTTCATGTAATTTTCCAGTGGACTTAAGCCGGAAATGCCTGTATAATTATTCCAGGGAAATGGGAGCATGTTTCTGGTATAATTACCATTATAATGGCACCCTTGGTTCTAAAACGAATACATAGGCTGACAAAGGCAAATAATACAATAAAGGCTGTAAAAGAATGGAGGAAAAACCGTGACAAGGAAAAATAAAATTGTCCTGGTATCGCTGGGCGCTCTGCTGGCTGTGGCCGCCCTGCTGGGATTACTGGGCAAGCAGGTTACCATTGTCGACGGGGAAGATACGGTACAGGTTTTTTGCTTTGAAAGCACCGTGGCGGAAGCTTTAGATAAAAGGGATATAGTGTTGGAGGACGGGGATATAGTGGTCCCGGAACCCGAAACCCCCTTGAAGGACCGACTGGAGATAACCATTAAAAGGGCGGTCCCCGTTTCTATAATAGCCGACGGGGAGGTAAAACCCTTTAGAACGGCCGCCGATACCGTGGCCGATGCTTTAAGCGGGGTGGGTGTCCGATTGGGCGACCAGAACCTGGTGGAGCCCGGTTTGAACAGCCCCATAGAAAGCGGCATGAGCATAAAAGTGGTAAGGATAACCCATGAAATACTGACCGAGGAGAAGGAAATCCCCTTTGAGACGGTGGTGAAGTACGACGACACCATGTACAAGGGCATGGAGAAAGTGCTGCAAAAGGGGGAGAGCGGCAAATTAAGCCGGGAAATAAGGGTTACCTATCATGACGGCGAGGAAGTAAGCCGCGAAAATGTGAAGGAAGAGGTTTTGAAGGAGCCCTCCAACAGGGTTGTGTCCAGGGGCACTATAGATTCCATGGAGACTTCCAGGGGTACCGTGCGGTTCAAAAAGGCCATGGTTATGTCCTCCACCGCCTATGACGCCACCTTTGAAAGCACCGGCAAAAACCCCGGGCATCCGCAGTACGGGATAACCCGCAGCGGCACAAGGGTGAGGCCGGGGGTGGTGGCGGTGGACCCGAAGGTTATACCGCTGGGAACCAAGCTGTACATCAAATCATTGGACGGAAGACCCGATTACGGCTTTGCCAGTGCCGAGGATACCGGCGGGGCCATAAAGGGGAACAAGATAGACCTGTATTTCGAGTCCCCCGAGGTCGTGAAAAAATACGGCAGGCGGAACGTGCTGGTCTATATCCTGGAATAGCCAAAAAGGGACAGGGGACGGTTCTTTGTCCCTTTTTTTTATTAAGCCCCGTTAAGCGGCTGCTTGGCGGGGTGCAAAGGGCCGGTATAACCTAAGGAGGAAAAATAATTTGGCTCCTAGGAGGGCAAAGGGCTGACAGTGTACGCAATTTTTTTTGAAAGGGCGGGAAGAGGATATGCCGGGCGGATTTACCTATAACGAGACCAGGGAAATCATGAAAAGGTTCGGGATAAAGCCCAGCAAGGGCCTGGGGCAGAATTTCCTTGTGGACAAGAATATACTGCAAAAAATGGTGGCGGCGGCGGACATAGGCAGGGACGACCAGGTACTGGAAATCGGCCCCGGCGTAGGTACCCTTACCCGCGAACTGGCGTCAAGGGCCGGCAAGGTGGTGGCGGTGGAGCTTGACCGGCGGCTTGTGCCGGTGCTGGAGTGCACTGTGAAACCCCTTGGCAACGTTGAGCTGATAAACGGCGATATACTGGACCTGGACCTTGCGGCACTATGGGACAGCCATTTTACCGGAAGGGTTAAGGTTGTCGCCAACCTGCCCTACTACGTGACGTCACCGATAATAATGAAACTGCTGGAGCAGCATCTGCCGCTGCAAAGGATTGTAATAATGGTCCAGAAGGAAGTGGCCCGCCGGATGAGCGCGAGACCGGGCAGCAAGGACTACGGGGCCCTAAGCATAGCCGTACAGTACCGCTCGGAGCCCCGTATGGTGGCCGAGGTCCCTCCAACGGTGTTTTTGCCGCCTCCAAAGGTGGATTCCGCGATAGTAAGGCTGGACGTACAGCCCGGGCCGCGGTATTCGGTAAAGGACGAGGCGCTGCTGTTCAAGCTTGTTAAGGCCGCCTTCGGCCAGAGGCGCAAAACGCTGCTCAATGCGCTGGGAAGCGCCTTTGCGACCCTTGACAAGAAACGGCTTGGCGAGGTGCTGGAGGCTTCCGGCATAGACCCCAAAAGGAGGGGCGAGACCCTTTCCATTGACGAATTCTGCCGACTCGCGGACTACATATACCGGGAAATGAAGTAACTAATTACCTCCCCCGCGAATATAATGGTAACAGAGCTTTATTTTTCGTGGAGGAGGTCTTGTCAAGTGGCGGCTGCGAGGAACTATCGCCGGCAGCTTCTGATGCTGTACCAGGAGGATGCCGGTTTCGGCAAGGAGCCGGGCAAAAAGCCCGCGGGTTTTCTAAAACTGGAGGTAAAGAGCGGTGCGGGGCTGCTTAGTTCGCTTGTTCAAAACCTAAGGGATATAAAGGACGAAGGCATGGTATACAAGGGATTCATAGGAGCAAGCGAGGGACCGATCTTTATAATCACCGGGACAATACCGGTTGACGGAAGGGGAAGGGGAGAAAGCGCCTGGCGGTTTGACCCCGACAACGTGGGCGGAACCGGGTACGATATAGACCGTTTTGACCTATTCGGGGTTATGGCCCTAAGGCCGGGCGACCGGGAGCCGGGGATTGTTTTACCGCTGTCGGGGCATATAGGTAAACCAAGGAAGGACTGGAGGGAACTATTATATAAGTGCCTTTCAGGGGACGCCGCCGAAAAAGCGCAAAATGACCCGGAAGCGGTAAAGGAACCCCAAAAAAGCGCGGCGGCAGCCAAAAAAACCGTGGATGCAAAGCAGCCGGCCGGGCACCCGGAAACAGCGGAGGCAGTACATATACCTGAACCGAAGGATATGGCTGCAAAGCCGGGCACGCTTAAGCCGAAGCAGGCGCCGGAAGCCC
>DASRVG010000081.1:0-4969 GCA_035655175.1 Clostridia bacterium
ATCATAAGCACTTGACCGGTTGCCCTATCCTGTACAATGGCAGGTATAAGTCCCCTATCGTCAAACTTCAGCCCATCAACAACCCGCTGTGTCATTTCCTTACCGGCACACCCCTTTCCGAAAGGTATTCTTTTAAAACCGGTATTTCAAGCAGCCCGTAATGGAATAGTGAAGCCGCCAGGGCCGCGGCCGCCTTCCCTTCGGTCAAGACCCGGTAAAAGTCCTCTTCCTTTCCCGCCCCGCCGGAAGCGATAACGGGAATGTTCACCCTTTCCGCCACCCTCCGGGTCAGCTCCAAGTCATACCCTTCGTTGGTACCGTCCCTGTCCATGCTGGTAAGCAGTATCTCTCCGGCTCCCAGGGTTTCCACCTCGACGACCCAGTCCAGCACGTCCTTCCCGGTGTTTGTCCCGCCCCCTTCTATATATACGTCCCAGCCCCCCGACTGCCGGGCCTTTGCATCCACCGCAACTACAATACGCCGGCTGCCAAGCACCCTCGCCGCTTCCCTTATAAGCCCCGGGTTTTTAACCGCCGCGGAATTTATGGACACCTTGTCCGCACCGCACGCCAGTATTACCCGTATGTCCTCCAGCGTCCTTATGCCCCCGCCCACCGTCAGCGGAATGGAAATCTCCCCGGCAATCCTTCCCGCCACTTCCGCCATAGTGCTCCTTCCCTCCACCGAGGCTGATATGTCAAGGAACACCAGCTCGTCGGCGCCGCTCTTGCTGTATTGGGCCGCTGTTTCCGCCGGGTCCCCGGCATCTTTCAGGTTTACAAAGTTTACTCCCTTTACCACCCGGCCCTTATACACATCAAGACAGGGTATTATTCTTTTTGTCCGCATTATTTTTCCCCCTTAAGTACACTGATTGATTCCTCCAGGCTGATATCGCCGGTATAAAGGGCTTTGCCCACAATGGCGCCGGACGCTCCCATTTTCTTAAGCTTTAGCAGGTGCTCCATTCGGCTGATTCCTCCCGAGGCTATAACCTCCAGCGAAGTATTTTCAATTATCTCTGCTATACCAGAAAAGTTCGGTCCTTGAAGCATGCCATCCCGCCATATATCGGTGAACACCACCGTTTTTACGCCAAGGCTCTCCATCCGTTTTGCTAGGTTTAGGGCATTCACGCTGCTGGTTTTTTGCCACCCCTCCACCGCCACGTAGCCGTCCCGGGCGTCAATGCCTATTACTATGCTGCATGGGTACTTTTCCACCGCCTGCCGAACCAGGTCGGGGCTTTTAAGCGCGGCGGTGCCAAGTATAACCTTTTCAACACCAATGTCCAGCAGGGCCTCTATGGTATCCATATCCCGTATACCCCCGCCCAGCTGCACCGGGATATTTATGCTTTTTATTATTTCCTCCACCGTCTTGGTATTGCACAGCCTTCCGTTTACCGCCCCGTCAAGGTCCACTACGTGGAGGCAGGTGGCGCCCATATCCCGCCATTTAACGGCCGCCCGGGCAGGCACCTCTTCGTAAACGGTGGCTTTGTCCATGTCCCCCTGTATTAGCCTTACGCATTTTCCTCCCTTAATGTCAATGGCAGGGTATATGTTCATGAAATCATCCCCCTTACAGGATACCCTTTGTGGACGGTATCCCTTTAACCCTTTTGTCCTCCAGCGACGCCCGGTCAAGGGCCCTTCCCAGCCCTTTGAATATGCTCTCGGCTATATGGTGGTTATTGCTGCCGTGAACAAGCTTTACATGAAGCGTAATCCCTCCGTGCACTGCAAAGGCCCTTAAGAATTCCTCCACCAGCTCCAGGTCGAAGTCTCCCGTCCTTTCACCGGTAAAGCCGACGTCATAGTATAGATAGGGCCTGCCGCTTATGTCCAGCGCCACCATTGAAAGGCTCTCGTCCATGGGCGTAAACACCGTGGAGTACCTCGTTATTCCCTTTTTATCCCCCAGGGCGGTGAAAAAAGCCTGCCCCAGCGCAATGCCTATATCCTCCACCGTATGGTGAAAGTCCACCCTTGTGTCTCCAACCGCCTTTATTTGCAGGTCCATTAAACCGTGCCGGCATAACTGCTCCAGCATATGGTCCAAAAAACCTATACCGGTGTCTATGTCAGACTGCCCACACCCGTCAATGTTAAGCATTATCTGTACCCTTGTCTCATTGGTTTCCCTTTGGATGCATGCCTTTCTCATGCGTACACCTCCCCCAGGACTTCCTTTAGTCCCTCTAAAAAGGCCTTGTTCTGCCGCGGAGGGCATACCGTGACCCTCAGGCATTTCTCCAGCGGCCCTTTGCCGAACTTTCTTACAAGTATCCCTCTTTTTAAAAGTCCCTCCCACACCCGGTGGGCCCTGTCAATCCTTAAAAGAACAAAGTTGGCGCCGGTGGGAAATACGGTAACCCCTTCAACGCGGCGCAGGTCCTCAATAAACTCATCCCTCACGCTTCTAAAGGTATCCAGCCATTCGTCCACTGCCCTCCTGTTTTCAAGCACCCGCATGGCCGCCAATTGTGAGAAGGACCCCACGTTGTAGGGTACCTTTACCCTGTATAAATAGTTCTTAATGGCATCACCGGCCGCGAGGTAACCCACCCGCAGCCCGGCAAGGGCTGCCGCCTTTGAAAGGGTTCTTAAAACTACAAGGTTGGGATAACTGTTTACCCGGTCTATTACAGTCCTTCCGCAAAACTCGTAATAGGCTTCGTCCACTACCACTATCCCCGGGCTTTTTTCAATTACCATTTCAATGTCCTCAACCCTTATAACCTCCCCGGTGGGATTGTTTGGGCTGCACAGGAACACCAGCTTGGCGTTTTCCCTTTTTGCGGTCCTTGCCACTTTTTGCGCATCCACCCGCAGTCCTTGCTCCGGCCCTACCTCCACCACCACTCCCCCGGCAAGGTCTACAAAGAAACGATACATGGAAAAGGCGGGGGTTGGAATTACCACCTTGTCGCCGGGGCTTACAAAGGCATCAACGACGTACCGGATCAGCTCGTCCGAACCGTTTCCTATAATAAGGTTTTTTGCCGGCACCCCGGTGTACTCTTCCAGTTTTCCCTTAAGCGCTGCACCGTCGGAATCCGGGTACCTGTGAAAGGGAAAGTCCAGGACGTCCTTTATTAATGCTTCTTTAACCTGCTGCGGAAGTCCCCATTCGTTCTCATTGGCGTCCATTTTTATCCGGCAGGGCAGCGCCGTCTCGGGATAACTCTTTAGAACTCTCACTTCATCTCGCACAAGTCGGTCAATCATCTTTTTTTGCACCTCAGCTCCACCGCCCGCCGGTGGGCAAAAAGCCCCTCTACTTCCGCCAGTACGGCTATATCCCCGGAAACCTTCTTTAGTTCGTCACGGGTGTAATATACAAGGCCGGTCTTTTTTACAAACTGCTCCACTCCCAGCGGCGATGCAAACCGGGCAGTGCCGCCGGTGGGCAGCACATGGTTCGGCCCTGCCAGGTAATCCCCCAGGGCCTCGGGCGAATAATCCCCTAAGAATACTGCCCCCGCATTCCGCACCTTCCCCAACAGTGCCATCGGCTCCCTTACCATGAGGCCAAGGTGTTCCGGGGCTATGCTGTTTGCCAGCTCGCACGCCTCCTGCATATCCCCGACCAATACCAGCGCGCCGTAGTCCTCAAGGGACTGCCGGGCCGTCTCCTCTCGGGGCAGCTTCTTAAGCTGCTTCCTTAGCTCGGCTTCCACTTCCGCAATAATTTTCTCGCTGTCGGTTACCAGCATGCAGCAGGCCATCGCATCGTGCTCGGCCTGGGCCAGCATGTCGGCGGCGATAAAGGCGGGGTTTGCACCGTCATCGGCAATTATAAGCACTTCACTGGGCCCTGCCACCATGTCAACTCCCACGTCCCCGAACACAAGCCTTTTTGCCAGCGCTACATATATATTGCCAGGCCCCACCACCTTGTCCACTTTGGGTATGGCATTGGTGCCGTAGGCAAGGGCGGCAATCCCCTGGGCGCCGCCCACCCTGTATATTTCGTCCACCCCCGCTTCCGCGGCCGCGACCAGCACCTCGGGCGGTATGTCGTCTTTGCCGGGCGGTGTAATCATGGCTATTCTCCTCACCCCCGCCACCTTTGCGGGTATCGCATTCATTAGCACCGACGACGGGTAGCAGGCGGTACCCCCGGGGACGTAAATCCCAACGCTGTCAAGGGGGCTTACCATCTGCCCCAACAGGATTCCGCTTTTTTGGTCAAACCATGACCTTTCCAATTGCCTGCTGTGAAACCTTGATATATTGTCCCTGGCGATGCGCAGGGCCTGCAGAAAATCCTCGCTTACCGTTTCATAGGCCTTCTTTATCTCCTCCGGGTCCACCCGCAGGTCCCCCGCGGAAAGCCTTACCCCGTCATATATTTGGGTAAACTCCGTCAAGGCTTCGTCCCCGTCCTCCCGCACCCTGTCAATAATCCGCTTCACCCTGCTTAAGTATTCCCCCTGTATGATGCGTCTTCTATTGTTAAATAGCTCTTCCATGCTTTCGGAATAGCTTCCGTCCAATCCCATTATCTTCATGCCTCACACAGCCTTTCTAAGTGCTTGCCTCAAAGCCTTAAGCACCTTGGTTATCCTTTCGTTTTCCATCTTAAGGCTCACCCTGTTAACCACCAGCCGGGAGCTTATCGGGCATATTTCGTCCAGTATCACAAGCCCGTTTTCCTCAAGAGTCCTTCCGGTCTCCACCAAGTCCACTATTACATTGGAAAGCCCCACCAGCGGCGCCAACTCCACCGATCCGTCCAGGTTTACCACCTGTATGCTTTCCCTTTTTTCCCTGAAATAGGTTTGTGCGGTCACCGGGTACTTGGTAGCCACCACCTTGACCGCTTTGTTTAAGAAAACCTGCGGCTTCTTGGGGCCCGCCACCACCATCCTGCATTTCCCTATCCCCAAGTCCAGCACCTCGTAAAGGTCGGGCTGCTGCTCCAGCAGCATATCCTTCCCCACCACCCCCATATCCACCG